>CAMDEA010000039.1 GCA_945893045.1 Planctomyces sp. SH-PL62 | reverse complement strand
GACTCACGCGACCGACTGCCCGACGATCGACGAGAACCAGCACGGCAAGATCAAGCTCGGCGGCGGCCCGGTCTTGTATCGCGGCCCGAACGCCAACCCCGTCGTCTTCGATCGCCTGACGTCTCTCGCCAAAGAGCACGACATCCCGTTCCAAGTTGCTGGCCTCGCAAAAGCCGCTGGCAACGACTCCAACGTCATGCAAATCAGCCGAGGCGGCATCGCCACGGGACTCGTCACGATCCCCAACCGTTACATGCACAGCCCGGTCGAAATGATCTCGCTCGACGACCTCGACAACGCCGCGAAGCTGATCGCTCACTTCTGCTTGTCGCTGACACCAAGCTGCGACTTCACGCCGTAGACCGACGTGGTAGGATAGATTGGGTATCCCCGTTCGCCCGAATGCGGGTTGCCAACCATTTACCAAAGTTCTGGAGAAATGCGGCTGCAACCTGATGCGGAGGTGTGTCATGCAAAAAGAAAAAGTTCTTGCCGTCTTGGATGAGTACACGGACGAGGTCGATGTCGATGCCCTTTCGGAAAAGCTTTATCTACTGCAAAAGATCGACGACGCTGAGAAAGAACTCGCCGCTGGAAACGGAATCCCCCACGAAGAGGTTCGGCGGAGACTCGCGAAATGGCTCACGTAATCTGGGCACCAAAAGCGTTGGCCGATCTCGAAGCCTTGCTGGATTACATTGCCAAAGATGCCCCGGCGGCAGCCGGACGATTCGGTGAGAAACTCCTGTTGCGAGTGGAGTCACTGGCCGAGTTTCCTGAATCGGGCAGTCTCGTTCCCGAAGACGACAGCCAAACCTATCGCGAAATCTTTCAGGGCAACTATCGCATCATCTTCCGAACCGAAAACAACGTCGTGTTTGTCGTTCGCATTCATCACGCAGGCCGATTGCTCGACACGAACGCATTGAAGTAATCCACCGAGCAAGCTTCACGACGTGAGTAGCGCCGATACCTACCGGCCATCACATTCAACGATCGGCATGAGCCAGTCCCACTTCCGTCACGTACCGACGCGATGTCGCGTGAATCGCGGCGATGTTGCCCAGAGCTTGGAATTCACTTTTGTTCGTCGGTCTCGAATTGTGTTTCGTTCTGCATCTGTTCGTCGCTTTCCGCAATCTGCATTGCAGCACGATCGTTTGCGGCCTTGTAACGAAGACTGCAATAGATGCAGAGATTGAGACATGCGATTCCTGACGAACCAAATTTCTCCGACAAATCGCGACCGTTCGCAACGGAGTCAACCAGGGCCGCAGTGAGCAATAAAGCCGCAGCCAACATGAAGAGGCAAAATGCGATCGCTCGAAATCGCCGGGCGGTCGGCGTTAACGGGGTAGTGTCGAACGCCTCAGCAGCTTGAGGCAATCGGGCTCCCCATAACATCGGCGACAACATGACCAAGAACTGGATCATCGGTGCGTTACTTTTCGCTTTGAGCTGCGCGGTTCAGTCAACAATAGCGGCCTCGGTTGAAAGCACCGCGGCACCTTTCGTCTCAACGCAATGACACAGAGTTCAATTGGCTTTCAAGTACCGTCAACGTCGATACGGTAGACTTGGCGAAGCCGGGTGGAAGTAGCAGCGACTTCCGAGTCGATCTGGTCGGAGCGGATCACTCCTTCGTCGACCAAGAGCGTGGCAAATTCTCGCAGGCGCGGTTGGTCAAGACGTGGGTCGAAGATCTGCAGCAAGCGGCGTTCAACGAGGTCGCTCAGCGTGCGGACCCACTCGTGGCGGATGATGTCGCGAACGTGGGGCAGGTTTTCAACCTGCCCAGACGAGTGCGTCCGCAGTTCTTCCGAACCAGATTGCTCTTGGCCGGGCAGGTTGAAAACCTGCCCCACGAAACGGTCACGCGAACTCGCGAGGCGCGGTAATCGCAGTCGAGACAGCACTCGATCCGCGACTTCTTCGCCGAGTGCTCGGCAAGTGGTCAGCTTGCCGCCGATGAGCGTCAAGATTGGGATTGGGCCGCGCGTGTTCTCTTCGATCCAGTGGCCGCGCGGAATCGAACTTGGCGAATCGGTGCGGCCGAAGGGCAGGGGGCGGACGCCGGAGTAGCTCATCACGACGTCCTCGCGAGTCAGCCGCGCGGAGGGGACGACCTCGTTGACCAAGTCGATCAAGTAGTCGATCTCGCGTGGTTCGGCGACGGCGGTTTCCGGACGTGCGTCAAACGGTTCGTCGGTCGTGCCGACGAGCGTTTGTTCTTCGCCAAACGGCAATACGAAGACCATGCGACCGTCGCTCGCTTCCGCATAGAGGCCACTCTCGCCGAGAGAACGTCGCAGTTCGTCATTTGCTGTGACGAAGTGACTTCCCTTCGTCCCACCGAAGAGTCTCGGTGAACCGATTCGCCAATCGGCTAACGTCGCATCACCCCAGGCTCCGGTCGCGTTGATGATGATGTCCGGTGGCAACGTGATCGGTGCGTTATGCCCCAAGCGGTCGATCAGGCGGACGTCGTGGCCGTGGAACTCAGCGAGCGTGTGTGTGTGGACGTTGAACGTCAGCGATTGTTGCTGTGCGAGTTGCCGAGCGTCGTCGAGCAGCGCGATCGTGAACCGTTCGGGCGAGAGAATCTGCGCGTCGAAGTATTCGCACTGCCAACGAAACGTAGGGTGGGTCGAGGCACGAGACCCACCGGTTTGCTCTCGCAGCGATGGTGGGTCTCGTACCTCGCCCCACCCTACGGAAGCATTATTTGCCAACCAGCCGTACATCCAGAGTCCGAGTCGGATCACGTACAAACCGCGTTCGCGGGCGTTCGGGCAACATCGCAGCCAGAATCGGCCGAGCCATGAGCGATCCCAGCCGCAGAACGTCAGCGCGCTCCAGGCCAGCCCGCCAAAGCGGCGGCGCACCGGAATACGCAGTCGTAACGGGCGGACAAATTGCGGGGCGGTCTTCAGTAGGATCGCCCGCTCACGCAGCGATTCGCGGACCAGTGCGACGTCGCCCCGTTCGAGGTATCGCAGCCCGCCGTGGATTAGCCGTGAAGATCGGGACGTGGCACCAAACGCGATGTCGTTCGCATCGACGACGATCACCGAGACACCGTTCAGCGTCAATTCGCGTGCGACAGCCGCGCCATTGATGCCGGCTCCCACGACGAGCACCACCGGCGGCGAGGCGACTTGTTCTGGATCAATTCGCATGGGAGGTAGGTTACAAGTGACACCGGCGGCACCGCGACCGTCGTGCCTGCCACGCCAGCTTCCGTGATGGCGTGCTTGATTCACCGGATGGGGACCGTCAGAATGCCCGCCTCATATCGGCTGTTCGAGCGGATTCGCCGCTTTGTTGACCGCTGTTCGTCGCACAAACGCTTGCTCTGAGACAACCTCAAGGGTCCACACCATGACACTGAAGCTGATGCCGGGAGCGACTGTCGGAATCGACTTGGGAACCACCTATTCGACGCTGGCGCAAATTGACAAGGATGGTAATCCGATCGCGCAATTGAACTCCGACGGCAAGCCGATCACCCCCTCGGTGGTGTTGCTGGGCGAAGACGGGAAGGTCATCGTCGGTCCGTCTTTTGAACGCATCGCGGTGGAAGACTCCACGCACGTCATCGAGGCGATCAAACGCGAGATGGGCAACAAGGCTTACTTCGTCGTCTATCAAGGCAAGAAGCTGACGCCGGAATTCATCTCCGCATTGATCCTAAAGAAGCTGAAGCAAGACGCCGAGGTGGCGATCGGTCCGATCGCCAACGCGGTCATTACCGTGCCGTACTACTTCAATGACGTGCGCCGCAAAGCCACGCAGGATGCTGGCCGCATCGCCGGCTTGAACGTCATCGACATCATCAACGAGCCGACCGCCGCGACCTTGGCCTACGCCTGGACGAAGGGGGAATTGGGACGCGCGGATCTCGCTCAGAAAGAGCGCACCGTCATCGTTTACGATCTGGGCGGCGGCACGTTCGACGTGACCGTCGTGCGTTACACACCGACGCACTTCAAAGTGCTCGCCACCGACGGCGACGTCATGCTGGGTGGTCTCGACTGGACGCGCCGCATCGTCGATCACGTTTCGACGCAGTTCAAAACCAAGTTCGGTGTCGATCCGCGTGAAGATCCGGAAACGTTGCAGTCGCTCAGTCAGGACTGCGAATTGGTCAAACGCGAGCTGTCGCAAAAAGCTCAAACGCAAATCGCCGTGTACTGCAAAGGAAACTCACTGACGGTCGCGATGACGCGCGGCGACTTCGAGCGGATCACGGCGGACCTGCTGCAACGGACGCGCGACACCACCGAACTGGTGCTGCAACAGTCGGGTGTCGGCACGAACGGTTTGGATGACCTGATTCTCGTCGGCGGTTCGACGTACATGCCCATCGTCGAAAAGATGCTGACCGAAGTCGCCGGCCGTCCCCCCTCACGTGACGTTCAGCCGGAAGAAGCGGTCGCTCAGGGAGCCGCCATTCACGCGGCGATCCTCGAAGCCAAAGCCACCGGCGGCGAAAGCCGCATGGGCAAGATGGTCATTAACCGGCTCCGATCGGTGCAGACCAGCGACGTCAACTCGCACTCTCTGGGGGTCAAGATCACCGACCCGCACAATCGCAGCCGCAAGATCAACCACATCATGATCCCCAAGAACACTTCGATTCCCTTCAACGTCAAGCAGAAGTTCGTGACCACGTCCGCCGGCCAGCAGCGGATTCACGTCAGTGTGCTGGAAGGGGACGCGATGGACCCGGATGCTTGTGAGCAGATCGGTGATTTCTACATCACCGGATTGCCGGCCAACCTGCCGGCGGGTTCTCCGGTGGAGGTGACGTACTCGTATGACTCAAACGGCCGCATCAGTTGCACGGGCATGGAATTGACCAGCAAACAGGCGGCCTCGACCGAGATCGTCCGTGGCGGCTTGCAGTCCAACGACGTGGATTTGTTTGAAGTGCTCGCGCGGGATTACCACGTTGAGTAGTTGTGAATGCGGAATAAAAAATGAGAAATGACAAATGGAAAATGCAAAATGACAAGCCCTGAGATTTTGCATTTTTCATTCTCCATTTCTCATTTTCCATTTCGGCACTTGGTTCCGACGGCACTGCGTTAGCAACTGTCTGTTGCATCCATCAAGGAGTCGCTCGTGGCATTGGACGTCTACAAGGATTGGCTGGGCATTCCCGACGGCCCGCGTCCGCCGGACCATTACACGCTGCTGCGGCTGGTCCAGTTCGAAGACAACGCCGAGAAGATTCGCGCGAACTATCGCAAGCTCAACGGGCACGTCCGCAAGTACGCGACCGGGCAATACTCGGTGCCGTCGCAAGAACTGCTCAATGAGTTGGCCAAGGCGATGCTCTGCCTGACCGACTCCGAACGGAAGCGGGAGTACGACGAAAGCCTAGGCCGCGAATTCCCTGAAGAGTTATCGCGCATCGGCAATCGCCTCACCGAAAACGTTCTGGCCGAGCAAGGCACAATCACCAAGCCGCAGATCAAAGAGGTCAAAGAGTTCGCGGACAAGCGCGGCCTGACCGTGCGCGATGCCGTCGTGCAGATGAAGCTGACCGACATGGAAACCGCCACGCGCGCTTTCGCGGTCGAACTCGGTCTGTCATTCGTCGATCTCGCGGAAACGCTCCCCGACGACGGAGTGCTGGACCGAGTCGCGCGATCGAGTGTGCGCCGCAACTCGATCATCCCGCTGTTCGTGGACGAGGACTACATCCTCGTCGCCTGCACCGACGAGATCACGCACGATCTGGAGCAGGAACTTCGCCTCTCGTTCGATCTGCCGGTTCGACCGGTGCTCGCCACCCCGCAGGCGATCAACCAAGCGATCTCCAAGTATTACCCGCCGGGAACGCGTGAAACGCCGGTGGTGGTGAAAAAGGAAACCACGGCAACTCCGGAACCAAAGAAGGGCAAGAAGGCCGACAAGACCCCTGAGCAACCCGCAGCCACTCCGGCCAAGAAAGCCGCCGCCGCCGGACCACACCGTTACTGGTCACAGCTCACGCCGGACGAGCAAGCCGAACGCAAACAGTGGGGCATTTTGCTCATGTGCTGGTTCTCGATCGGCTCAGTGGTCTTCGACCAGTTCGTGGTCTTTAAGTTCTGGACTTCGTATCCCCTCTTCGTGCTGGCTCCGATTTTTGTCGTGCCCTCGATCGTGTTGTACGTCAAGAAGGTCTATTGGAAGTAACCCCGCGCGACAGGCGGCTCGCCTGTCGTTCGCAGGCAGGCGAGCCGTCGGCACTACGCGGGCAGCGGCAACTCTTTCGGCCATTCGCTTTCAAATTGCAGTGTCTCGCCAGTGAGCGGATGCACGAACTCCAACTCCATCGCGTGGAGCGCCAATCGTGTTGCCGTCCGCGCTGGTTCGATGGGCCCGTACTTCACGTCACCAAGGATTGGATGTCCCAGTTCCGCCAGATGGATGCGGATTTGATTCGTGCGCCCGGTTTCCAACCGGCATTCCAGCAGCGTCTGACCGCGTCGCGTTTTGAGCGGCGTCACATGCGTGATCGCGAGTTGCCATTCGGCCGCCGCAGTGGTTGGCGATTGGCTTTGGCGTTCCACGCTGCCACGTTTTCCATCGCCTCGATCGCGAACGAAATGTGTCCGAATGGTCTGTGCTTCCACTCGTCCGGCAACGATCGCCCAGTACACGCGGCTCGGCGTCCGCGCCGCGAATTGCTGCGTGAGTCCCGCGCGAGCATTCAGCGTCCGAGCGACAACCAACAACCCACTGGCATCGCGATCCAACCGATGGACGATGAACACACCTTGTTCGTCTGGCTGGAGTCGTCGCCCTTCGTACTCGGAGAGAACGCGCGGCAGCAATTCATCCAGCGACGGCGTTGGTGACGCTCCCGGCTTGCGAAGCCTCGCCTCCGCCGCCGGCCGCTCCGTGAGCATTCCCGCAGGCTTCTCGACGACGACGAGATCTTCGTCGTAATACCGAATGCAGATCTGCTCGTGTCGCGGCGCTTTCGGCCGAGGCTTGTCCGACAACTCGACACGATCACCGACCATCAGCCGCCGTGCCTCATCCTGACACAGGACTCCGTTGATCGCGACTCGCCGCGCGGCCAACGAGTCGCGGGCGAGCTTCCAACTGAGGTCCGGCCACCAGGCTCGCAGCGCGGCCAGAATGGTTTTCCCCGCGAGCGATTCATCGACGGCGTTGGTATGTGCGTGGGTCATGTGTCAGTTCGTAGTCATCGCAGGTCAGCCTTTCCAGGCTGACCCGATTAAGATTCGACGTCGATGGCCAATTCGGGGCAGGCTGGAAAGCCTGACCTACGCGATCAGCTCGCGGATCACTTCGCCGCCGAATTGGCTGAGTTGTTTGAAACGTCCCGCGTGCAGGTAGGTCAGCCGGTTGTCATCCAGGCCGAGCAGATGCAGCAACGTGACGTGCAAGTCGCGGACGTGATGCACGCACTCGACCGCGTTCGCTCCGAGTTCATCGGTTGCGCCAATCGTGTGCCCCGCGCGGACGCCACCGCCGGCCAGCCAGATGGTCATCGCTTTGGGATTGTGGTCGCGACCGAACGCGGTCCCCATGCGGACGCCGTTGTCGGGAGTACGACCGAACTCGCCGCACCACACGACCAGCGTGTCATCGAGCAACCCGCGCCGCTTGAGATCGATCAACAGTGCGGCGATCGGCTGATCAACTTGCCGAATCAGATTGCCGTGAGCACGCTCGATGTAGTCGTGCGAGTCCCACGTCCCGGCATAAAGCTGCACGAAGCGAACGCCACGCTCGACCAGCCGCCGCGCGAGCAGACACTTGCGACCGAAAGCGTCGGTCGGTTCCTGCCCGATGCCGTACAACTCCCGCGTGTGTCTTTCTTCTTGGTTGAGGTCCAAGATTCCGGGCACCTGCATCTGCATCCGAAACGCCAATTCGTAAGCATCCATCCGCGCCGCGAGTTCGCGTTGTTCGGGCCGTTCGGCGAGATGCGAGGCATTGAGCTTGGTGAGCAAATCGAGATTCGCCCGCTGATGTTCTCGCGTGACGCCGGCCGGGGGCGACAGATCCAAGATCGGTGAGCCTTTCGCACGCAACGGTGTCCCCTGCAACTGGGCCGGCAAGAAACCGTTCCCCCAATTTGCCGGGCCGCCCTGTGGATAGCTCACCTCCGGCAGCACGATGAACCCCGGAAAATCGGCGTTGAGCGTGCCCAAGCCATGCGTGACCCAAGCGCCGAGTGCCGGATCGCCGCCGAAGCGATTGCCCGTGTTCATTTGAAACATGGCGGTCGGATGATTCACCGAATCGACCTGGCAGCCGCGGTAGAAGCAGATGTCATCGGCACAACTCGCGAGGTGCTGCCAGTTCTCGCACATGTCCGCACCGCACTCGCCGGCTTTGCGAAAGCGAAACGGACTGGCGACGTAGTACCGCTTGCCGCTGCTCATCGCCGACTGCATCGCGTCGTTGCGCTGAAACTCTTTCAGATGCAGTTTGGTCAGCGCCGTTTTTGGATCAAACGTGTCGACGTGCGAAGGCCCACCTTCCATCATGAGAAAAATGCAGCGAGTCGCTCGTGCCCGCAGATGTCCCGGCCGCGCGGTCAGAGGACTGGCAACCGTTGATTCACTAGCCAGCAAAGCCGTCAGCGCGACGCTGCCGAGCCCGGTTCCTAGGCCATACAGCGATTGCCGCCGCGAAACGCGGGCGATCGTCTGCGGAATTGATTCGCGGGATGTCATGGTTCAGTCCAACATCAAAAACTCGTTCGCATTCAGCAACACCAGGCAGACATCCGCCAGTGCGCGAGTGTCGGCATCAACCTCCGCCGCCGACAAATCCGGAACGAAGTCCGCGGCCGCGTCGAGCGGTTCCACGAAGCGAAATTTCTCACCAGTGTTTTCCTCGACCGCCTCGCGGAGAACTTCGCGAGGAGGAGCGGCGACTCCCGATTTGAAATTTGAGATTTGAGATTTGAGATTCCTTGGTTGCTCCGCCATCGCCTGCCAGTGTTCCAGGCAGGCTCGCAACTCGTCCGCTTTCGGTTCGCGTCCGAACGCCAGTAGGAATGCGCGGGTGATCGCTGCGGGCTGCGAGTTCGTTTCCTTTTTCAGCCGAGCGGCAAACGCGATCGCTCGGTCGTAGCTCGCTTGGCTGTTGAACAACGCGAAGACCTGCGGCGTGATGGTTGAGCTTTCTCGGAACTCGCACGACAGATCGGGTGACGGTTGATTGAAGACTTCCATTGCCGGATCGCGAAGTCCGCGCAGCTTCAAAGCGTAGATCGCACGTCGATGCCGTTGCTCCGGCTTCGGCGACGGCTGCCAGGCGGGAGCGAACGTCCCCATGACTTGCCTCGGCTGCAACGCGACTTCGGGATTCAACTCCGGCCGGATCGGAATGCCGCCGACCGTCAGATTGAGTTCGCCCGTCACTCGCAAGATCGCGTCACGCAACTCTTCGGCTTCGAGCCGTCGCGGCGCGAAGACGGCGAAGCTCGTGTGCTGCGGATCGAGCGCCGCCAGTGATTGCGGATCGGGATGCCGAGAGGCGCGGCGATACGTCTCCGACGACATCAACAGCCGGTGCATCGCTTTCACCGACCAACCGCGAGCGATGAACTCGGTCGCCAACCAGTCGAGCAATTCGGGATGTGTCGGCTTCTTGCCCGTCGCGCCGAAGTTATTCGGATTGCCCGCAATTCCCTGGCCGAAGTGTCCCAGCCAAATGCGGTTGACCATGACTCGCGCGGTCAGCGGATTGGTCGGCGATGCGATCCACTGCGCGAGCCCCAATCGACGGCCAACAATTTCTTTGAGCGGATTGGCGCTAGCCACCGGTGTCGCGGAATCGACTTTCCATGCAACACCGGCGGCTAGCGCCGTGCCGCTCACTTGCTCGCCAAGATTCAGCGCAGCACTGAGCACTCCCGGCGTCACTTTGTCGCGCGGTGAGAACGGATCACCTCCCGCCAAGATGCAGGTCTCTTCCAACTGGCCGACCGTCATTCGTTGAGCCGGCATCCGCACCGGCGCGACAACCGATTTGAACTCTGGCGTGCGGCCGGCATAAACGCTGATGGCGTGCGGTTCGTAGCGCTCGTATTCCCACTTCAGTCGTTCCAGACCCTTGCGAGCGATCCGTTCCAGACCAAGTTCTTGCGTGTCGAGTCCGATGCGCTGTGGCGGCAGCTTGTCTTCCGCAATCCCTGTGCGAAGCCCTGCCTGACGAGAGACGTATTCGATTCCGCGCTCCGCCGCCCAGCGCCGGCCAGCCGCCTCTTGCTTGGCCTCGATCACTTGGAGTTGGGCTTGATACCGAGCGTGCCGCGCGTCGAGATATTTTCGCTCGTCGAAGCCAGAGACGTTTTCCGTTGGCAAGAACGGAGCTTCCCGCTCGGACAATTGCGTCGTCGCGAAGCAGGCTTGAATCGAGTAGTAGTCGCGCGTCGGCACCGGATCGAATTTGTGGTCGTGACAGCGCGCACATTGCAGCGCGTGAGCCAGAAAGACTTGTCCGACGCTATCCGTGACATCATCGAGAAACCGTTGCCGAGCAATCTTGGCCACTTCCATACCAGTCAATTCCCACGGTCCCATCCGCAGGAACCCGGCGGCGATGAGCGGTTCGTTACCTCGTGCCACGGCTGTGTCAGCCGTGCGAACCCCGTTCGATTCCTTCGGCACGGCTGACACAGCCGTGGCACGCGAGTCAAACAACTCATCCCCCGCGATCTGCTCAATGACAAAGCGGTCATACGGCTTGTCCGAGTTCATCGCGCGCACGACGTAATCGCGATACCGCCAAGCGCTCCCCCGTTCGTAGTCGTTCGCGAAACCAGAGCTATCGGCGTAGCGGACCACATCCAGCCAATGTCGGCCCCACTGTTCTCCGTACTGCGGCGACGCGAGCAGTCGTTCGACGACCTCGGCGAACGCGGTTTCGTCAGACTGCGGATCACGGACGAACGCGGCGACGTCTTCCGGCGTCGGCGGCAATCCGATCAAATCAAATGTCGCGCGGCGGATCAGCGTTCGCCGATCCGCCAACGGGGCGGGCTTCAGGCCGAGCGTGGACAGCCGCGTATTCACAAACGCATCGACCGGATTCGCCGAGTCGTTCTGCGGGACTGCGGGACGTCGCAGTGGTCGATAGGCCCACAAGTTCTCGGACGGATAGCGCCGCTTCGTCCAATCCGCCGATTGCCCGCCGCTCGTGGTGACGATCTCACCGTCACCGTCATCGTCCAAGGGCTTGTCGCTCCACACCGCTCCGTCAGCAATCCAGCGTCGCAGGATCTCAATCTGTGCTGGCGTCAGTTTGTCATTCTCTTTCGGCGGCATCGCCGACCAATCGTCGGACTTGCGATTGACCGCCAGCCACAGCGGACTCTCTTCCAGTTGGCCGGGGACAATGGCTGGCCACGTACTCTCGCCACCTTTCAACGCCGCGGCGCGTGTCTTCAAGTCCAACTGACCTTTGAGCTGTTTCGCATCGTCACCGTGACAGGCCCAACATTTCTCCGCCAGCAATGGCCGCACTTGCTTGGCGAAGAACGCCTCCTTCGCATCGGCACCCAGAACGCTCCGTCCCACCCAGCCGATGACGAGAACGCTGACAATCGTGACGAGACTTCGCCAAGCGTTTGACAGTGATCGCCGAGCAGCAGGCATGAGCGTGGTCTCCGACTTCTTTTCCAACGACAGCGTACTCCAAAGCACAGCCTCGCGAGAATTCTGGACGCTGAATAGACTCCCGCGCCCTTCCGAGTCCTCCTTCAGCGGATTTCCAAAATGACCGAACCAACCGATCCCGCGGCCGGCGAGTCCGCACCCTCTCAAGCCGACGTCGCGGACCAGATCGGACAGGCGTTTGCGGCTCTAAAACAGCATGGCGATACCGGCGCGAATTGGTTTTATTGGATCGCCGCGTTGTCGCTGGTGAATACGGCGATGGCGCATGGTGGTGCCGATCGGCAATTCATCATTGGATTGTCCGTCACGGCGATTGTCGATGCGATCGCGCAGGCCATTGGGAAAGAAAACCCGGAGGCCGCCACGCTGGCGATGGGAATCGCGATCGGGTTTTCGGTGTGCGTCGCAATCGTGGTGATCCTGTTTGGCTGGCTCGCGCGGAAACGCATCCTCTGGGTTTTCGGTATCGGTATGGGATTGTATCTGCTCGACGGGCTGGCCTATCTGGCCTTGGGCGATGTCCTAAGCGCGGCGTTTCACGGCTACGCCTTGTTTTCGATGTATCGCGGCTTCGGCGCATACCGCCAAATGGCTCAGTTGGAAGCGGCCCTGCAAACCGACGCCGTCACCGTCGTTGAAGACGATGTCGAAGAGTGACGGCTCGCCGATGTCCGACCCCCTCGCGATGACAACTTCCCGGATCGCCCATCAGAGAAGGCAACTCACTATGCAGATCACCGACGCGCATGCGCGCATTTTGGCGTTTGATTTCGGAACCGGCGGACTGACGGTGGGACTCTTCAACCCGCACGAGAACCGCATGGAAGGTTTCGGCGGCGCGAGCTACGGCAATCTCGACGGCCTCGCGGACCCAAGCTGGAAAGAACAAGACCCGCGAGATTGGATCGTCGCCATTCCGAAAGCGATGGCTGAGCTGCGCAAGGCGGCCAAGTTCGACGCGAGTTCCATTGTGGGCATCGGCGTCGGCGGACACATGCACGCGCTGGTTGTGCTCGGCGAAGACAATCAACCGGCAATGACCGACGGGCGACTGCTCTCCGGCGCGATCATGTGGGACGACCCACGCGGCGAGAAGGAAGGCCGCAAGCTCTCGAAAGAACTCGGTGAACCGATCGCCGCGCGCATGACCGCGTCGCGCGTCCGCTGGTTCGCGGCGAATCATCCCGAAGCCTGGAAGAAGACCGTGAATCGGGTCTGCGTGCCGAGCACGTTTGTCGCGCTCGAACTGACCGGCGAGTTCGGCGTCGGCCCCGGCGAAGGGAGCGGCATGTTCGGGCAACTCGATCGCAAGGGACGTTTCGGGAACGACAAGCTCGACACGATTGATCCTGAACTGCGCAAGCGAACGCCAAAGGTCGGAGCGGCCGGCGAAGTGCTCGGCCGACTGAATGCTCGCGGAGCGGAATTGCTCGGACTGCCGGAGGGCGTGCCGGTTGCGTACCCGGAAGGGGATCAGCCGATCGGCATGGTCGCGTCTGGCTGCGTCGATGGCCGAGCTTCCATCTCGCTGGGCAACTCAGTCGTCTTCAACGCGGTCGGCACCGAGCCGATGCTGAAGAAGCGCGGCCTCGTCGATTCGTTCCGCACCGCCGACAATCGGCACTTGCTGATGACCTGCATGACCAGCGGCTGCGTCGTCTACGACGAACTCGTCGATTGCTTCCTCGGCTGCGCGCAATGGCTCGGCAAGAAGACGTCAAAGGACGACCTCCGCAATTGGCTGACCAGCGAAGCCACGAAAGTCCCAGCCGGTTGCGACGGCGTGCTGGCTCTGCCGTTCTACAAAGGCGAGGGAGTCTTCATGCAGCCCACGGCATTCGCGTCGTTCCTCGGCTTCCGCAACCGCAAGCGCACGGCCTCCGGCGAAGTGACCAGCGATGCCGCCGCGTTCAAAGCCGGAGTCCTCGCTCGCGCAAGCCTCGAAGCAACCAGCCTGACTTTGCGCGTCGGCTTCTCCGAGATGGGCCTCAAGTCCCTCGATCAAATCGTCGTCAGCGGCGGCGGCTCGCGCAATTTGCTCTGGCCGCAGATCATCGCCGATGTCTTCGGAGTCCCTGTCGCCAAACCGCAAAACGCTGACGAAGCCGCCACGCGCGGAGCCGCGTATCTCGCGCTGCTGATGGCTCGCCGCGAAGCGGGCGACAAGATCGAACTCGCCGAGTTGCTGTCTCAGCACGTCGAGCTTACCGATCGCGTCGAACCGAATTCCGAACACACCAAGCTCTACAAGAAACTGCTGCCGAAGTTCGAGAAATCGCTCAGCCGCCTGACGCCGTTGTATTCGTAGTGACCCCATCCGGCTTGCCCGGATGGTGAATTAGATGGCGGGAAAACAGGGAGGGAAAGTGGCGCTCACGACTAGCTCCCCATCGCCTTCACCATCCGGGCAAGCCGGATGGGGTCGGTTTACCGCTCCCAAGTTCGCAACTCACCCAGCAGACGCAGCATCTCGTTGCGTTTCCGCTCGAACAGACCGAACAGCGTCAGCACTCCCAAGCCCAGCCCGATGCCGAACGCCCACCACGGCCAAGTGTGGTCGATCGCTTCGGCCGCGTGCCACACCATGCTTACCAGCGACAGCAGCAGGAACGACGCGCCGAGATACAAGAACGCGCGCACGCGCAGCCAGATGCCAGCCAGCACGCCGCTGACTGACAACACCATCAACACGACCGGCAACCAGAAACTTTCCGCGATGCCGGTCAGGAACATCTCCCCGGCCGAACTGACATAGAGCAGCGTGATCGCCGGATATCGGATCGCCGCCAGTTGAGCCTCCGTCAATCGCCGCCGATTCCACTGCGCCGCCGCCAACACGGAGACCGCTGGCGGAATCAACCACACCTGCGGACGCACCAGCAACTCGACGCCATGCTCGGACCACAGCGACCATAAGCCCACGTTGCCCGCCAGCGACGCGGCGAGCACATACCAAAACGACCGCCGCCGAAGATTCAACCAGACATAGACCAGCCCGGCCGCGAACAACACCGATGAATAATCGGTGCGCGACGTTGCCACCCAAAAGCCCAACGCTGGAATCAATGGCAACAGCGCCGCCGAGTTCTGTAACGGCTCGGACAACACGCGGAGTTTCGCTCGCTGGCAAAGCTCACTGGCCCCGACCCCGGCGAACGCAATCGCCATCACGATCAGCGGCCAGTACGGCTGCAAGTAACCACGGAACAACTCCGGCATCGTCAGATAGCAGTGCAGGAACAACAGCGCGATGACAACCTCCGCTGCGTAGACGAACGCTTGCGGCGTGAAAATCAGCGGGATGGCGCTAGCCACCGGTGGCTGTGCGAACGGACCGGCGGCTAACGCCGTGCCGCTCACGGGTTCGCCTTCCGATTGGCTTTCCGTCAGTGCCATCGTCAACAAAGCGACTGCCAACCCAACGAGCGCGGCCGCGACCAACGCGATCTGCCACCCAGTCACCGGAGACCCATTGACCGGATCAAACCACCAAGCCTCCAGGCACAACACCGCCATCAGCGCGACGATGGCCGAGACGCCGGCATCGCGAGCCGCTCGTTGGACCGCCAACCGCCAATCGTTGTTCGAGTGAATCACTCGGACCAATCCGACGCCGTACACGAACGCCGTCACCGCCAACGCTTCGAGCGCTCGAATCGAACGCTGCAACCAAAAGTCGGCGCGCGGTTGCGGCTCCATCAACGCCCACAGGCAGTCCACCAACCAGACCGCTCCTAATCCAAGAGCGACACGTTGAAACAGCTCACGTCGCCGAGAACTCGCGAGCGCCGCGATGCCGGGCACGAGCACCGCCACGCTCGCCACGCACCACAACCGTAGTGAGCGATCGTTGAAATTCAGCACGCCGATGATCGCCATCACGCTGATTGCCGCGGCCCAAGCCAATTGAGCATTCGAGAGCCATTGCTCCGCCCCTGTCAGCCGATTCCGCCAACTCTCGCCGAGCATCGCGGGGTCGGGAGTCTTTTTCACGCCGCCGTCGGTCAACGAAGCCTCGGAGGTCTCTGAAGGCGGCGTGAAAAAGACTCCCGACCCCTTCGCTTGCCACCACGCCGCACCGACGATCGCCACATCGGCCGCCATCAGGCCGATGGCCCACACCGACCAACGCTCCGACATGGCCAGCGCACGCGACTCGAGCACCAGCAGCAGCGCCAGCCAGATCGAAGCATAAAGTCCCGCCACCGTCGTCTTCGAGAACCGATCCCACGCCGACACCACAAACGTCGCTGCCACTCCGAACCACATCAAGACTCCCGCCAGCGGATGCACATTCCAAAACAATTCCTGAGCATCATGCAGGCCACGCTGAGCCGACCCGGCATGAACCAACACACCACCAAAGACGAAGAGCAATCCGCCTCCTAATACGACTCGCCCCACCGACCGGCATGCCGCCACTTTGCTGACGGGATCAAACCGTTCTCCGCGCCGACGTTGCCACCACACCTCGACGATCTGCCAAGCCAGCGCGGCGACGCCCAGCGAGATCAATCCCGCCTCCCACCACGTCACGTCGTCCGGTTTCGCGCGTTGCAGCCAGCCACCGACTTCCGGCCGCCACGCCATCATGGTCGCCAAGGCCACGCACATCATTGAAATCGCAACACGCCATTGCGTTCGATTCGCCCAAGCCAACGCCGAGACGCTCGCCGCGACAACCGCCACGCAACCTGCCGGCCAGGCGACAGACTCGTGAAACCAAAATTCACGCAGCGACAACACGACAACGCCGACGCTCGCCGCATCCGACCACAATGACGCAGCAACAGATTTCGACATCTCGTAGCCCAGGCCCTTGTGGCCTGGTCGATTTGAATCATCAAGGGGATCAACCGACCCACAAGGGATCGGGCTACCTTCCATCGCCAACACAAGTCGCGTCGCCGACCATCCCACGGCCAACGCCAACCAGCCCATTTCCCAAACGTGATACGATTCCCACGCAGGCGAACCTTCGCGTGGCAACGATGCGGCCAGCAGCGGTATCCAGGCCAGCGAAACCAAGCCCAGAGCATGCCATCGATGGATGCGCGAATGCTCCACCAGCCACGCGGCGACCAAGACAACGAGGAACCCGACATGACCCACCGCGCCGCGAAACGGCGACAGAGCCGCGAAACTCTCTGGAAGTTGCTGGCGAAAGAATGAGGTGTGCTCGAACAAGCGCACGGCGGCGATCGCACTCACCAGCAACAGGCTGCCCCAACTCCAGAGTTGATGCCACAACCAAGGCGTGGATTTCATGACATCGAATCGCCGATCGAAACAAGACGGAGCCATCGGTTCGACAGACTCGCGCCGCCAGAACCACAGCAGCGAGAACGAACCCAATCCGAGCACCGACCATTCCAGCATCCGCACGAGCGCGGCGACATCCCCGCCGCTCGGCTGCTGATAGAACATCATCAAACCAATCAGAGCGAACCCCAGCACCCAGGCGTGAGACGCTCCGAACATCACCGTCGAAGATCGTTGCCGAGCCGCTTGCCACATCAGCAAGATCGTCCAGGCCACCATCGGCAGAATGCCGACAAACGCGGCACCGACCACTCCCAATCGCAGACCAACTTCGGTCGCCAACGGCCGAGCGTGCATCAACCAGGCTTCGCACTCCAACCGCATCAACACAGTCGCCGGCAGCAAACAAAACCAGATGGCAATCCCCGTGGCCGAATGTGGCGGAGTCGCTCCGCGACTCCACTCCGAGTTGCGAAGCAACTCGGCCACAACCATCACGATCGCCGTGAGCCCGGTCAGTGACCACAGCAACCCGGTAACGATGTCATTATCAACGTTTCGTACCTCGGCCAATTGATCATGCCACACGTTGGCTTGGAGCACCGCGGCCCAGCTCGCGACGATCAGACCTGCGACCGGCAGCCAACGCCGCCGCTCCAGCAACATGACGATCAACACGCTCACAGTCGCCGCGACTGGCCACCAGGCGGTTGTCCCGAAATACAGCTCGCGCGAACGCGGCCAAGTGTTCCATAAGCTCGCATGATGCGTGCCGCTCCAAACGGCATCCGGCCAGACAAACATCCCGAATGCCAACAGCAACGAAAGTAATTCGGCCAGCCATGGAATACGGACTTGAGCCGGCATGCTCGGACACCACGGACGGAACCAGCTCCGCGTCACTTCCTCCACGGACCAACACACTGCGCCCCAACCAAACAGAAACACGATCACTCGATCCCAGCGCCACGACAGAATGGAATTCAACCGGATGATCTCAAAGCCGAGCGCCGGCCATAGCCCGAACCACGTCTGTCCCGCGAAGAGAATCACGAGCACCGGCAACAACACCCGATCCAGTTTCCAATCACTACACCGCGCCAGCACCGCCCAGCGTCCGCCGCAGCGACGCCACAGAACCCACGGCACACAGGCCATCGCCAACCCTGCGACCTGCCAATGTCCATGTCGCACGTCAAAGAGAGACGACACATCGTTGTCGTACACGCTCCACCAGTCTGCATGCTGAGCGAACGACGTGACTCCCACACTGGCCGCGATGAACGCGACCACTTGGCTCAACGAAAACAGATTTCGCGATTGCCACAGATGCGCCTGACCGAGACACAGCGCGGCGACCCAGCCGAGATAAATCGCGTGCGGGCCGAAGTCGCCCCAAACTTTCCACGGCAACACGAACAACGCCACGACGGTGGCTCGGCCACTGGCGGCGGACCACGGTGTCACGAACCGGTTGCGGTACTTGCCGACCACCGCGCTGCCCAGCGACCACGTCGCGAACGACAACAGCGCCACGACAATCGGACGACTCGGCAACCAGCCGAAACCATCGAGCCACTCGCGCAGATGTGTGTTCCAGCCGAGTACGTGCAGGAAGACCGCTAACCACACGACGGCTCCGGCCCACGCAATCTCAATGCGATTGAGCCGTTCATTCGCGACCATCCCGGCGATGCCGAACAGCACGAACACGAGCGTCGGCAGCGAGCGGTCAATGCTCGGCTGCACAGCATGTGGCCAGAAGCCGGCATAGCCTGCGATCCCCAAACTGAGCACCGCCATACCCGCCGCCGCCGCAAGATAACTCGTCGCATGTTCGCGCCGCCGGGTTGGCAATCCGCCACTCCAGAACACTGCTGCGATCGCCGTCGTCAGCAACGACATCAGTGAGACGACGACTCCGCTGCGGCCGAGCAGGATCGTTTCGATCAAATTCCGAGTTTCGGAAACACCCGCGCCGCCGATCGCCTGACCGAACCGATGAAACGCAATCAGCCCAGCCAGCGTGAAACTCGCCAATGCTGGGACGTGCAGAGGTGCGAGGCCGATGGCAAACCCAAACCAACTCAGCGCGACGAAGTTCACCACGCCCACTGCGATCAAGCGTTCCGGGTCCGGCCACGCCAGCACGACGGCGACGACCATCAGCATCGCGCCGATCAACGTGACGGCGGTTGCGGCGATGTTGGCCGTGACGGGGTCGGGAGTCTTTTTCGAGGCGGCGAGGTCGTTTGATGAAGCGATCGAAGCCCCATTTCCGCCGCCTCGAAAAAGACTTCCGACCCCTTGCCGCTCCGGCAGCAACCGGCCTGCCACGCCCACGATCATCGCCGCCGCGAGACTCACACACGGCGACAACCGGCTGAGCGTGTCGAGGACCGCTTGCGACTTCCACAACAACAGGCTGAGCGCCACCGCCAGCGAGAAGAACGCGATCCCCAATAAGCGATACAAACTCTCGACACGACGTGGCGGCAATCGTTGCCACCGTGCGGCGAAATGCGACGTGCCGAGCAACGCCACGACGTACGTCAGCAGCGGCAATGCGAATAAGCCGTTCAATTCGATGGTGCTCAGCCCTGCCGACGTCATTCGGCCGATGATCAACTGACCGATCGCGCTGCCGAGCACCGCCAGCGATAACCACGTCGCTCCGAAGTGCATCAGCTCGCGCGTGCCAGACCAGGTAATCCAGCCATAAGCGGCGACGCCGATGAAGACCGCCGTCACATACAACGGATCGGTCGCGGAACGTTGCTCGGAGAGCGCGATCGCCGCGAGAAAGTTCAGCGGCACGAGCAGTAGCGCGATCGTCAGCAGACCGCGACTCGTCGTCTTCAGCCGCCAATGCCGCAGCGTGTAGAGGCCCGCTCCGTGAATCGCCGCTGTCACCGCGAGAAAGCACAGCGCGGGGAAATAGGGGATCGCGTTACGAAGTGTTGACCACAGACTGATCACCAAACCGACTGAGCTGCCGACGATCAACATCCCGGCCAACAACTCACCCCAGCGGATGTTCTTCTCTTCCAAAAACGCTTGCAGCCAATCGGTCCAGGTCGAGCGTTTGTGTTCGTGGGGCAGCGCGGGGTCGGGTGTGCGACTTTCAGAAATCGCCGAGGAAATCGCGAGAAGTGACGAAGTCGATGACGGCGATTTCTGAAAGTCGCACACCCGACCCCTGGCACCCACGTCGGAACCGGCCGGTTCGATGACGTCAGCCACTTCGAGCGTCGGCAGTTCTGAGTTCTGCTGCTCAGCCGCCAGCGGTTTGAGCTTCTCGATCGCTTGTTGCAGGACCACTCGCACAGACTCGGACTGTTCCAGCGAGAGCACCTCTTCGGCCAGCAGCAGATCGAGTTGCCGTTGCAGGCTCTGCAACTTTTCCATCGGCGAGCGTGGTTGCTCTGCGACTGGCTTCCCGCACGTCGGACATTTCTGAAACGTCGCCGCGCACCAAGCTCCGCAATGCGGACACGCTTTCTTCGGCGGTGCAACCGGAGCCACCGGGGGTGGCGGCTGATACGGATCGACGAGACTGCGGATCAGGAAGGCAACGATCAACCAAATCCCGTGGCCCACCAGCGTGACCAGGAACAGCAAGAACCCGATGATGAGCAGCACTTCCATCGGCAGGGTTCCGATTGGTCAGCCTTAAGACGGCGGGATGATCGGCGAGTCCAATCGCCCATCGAACGAACCATCCTCAGAATCTAACTCGGCGATTAACGACTCAATCTCGGATGCCGCCAGCACTCGTTTGCGAATCAGCAAGCGAACGACAGCGGCCAGCGTCAGTTTGAGTTCTTCGTTCTCGCGGCGCAGTTCTTCAACACCGCGACCGGCGGTTCGAGTTTCGCTCCGCAATTGGCTGCGGAGACTCATCACGTCGGTCCGCAGGTCGCCAATATCGAACTGCTGACCGAGATCACCCATCAGCCAATAGCGCCACCAGCCCATGATTTATGGCTCCAACAGGTTGCACGGATACGGCGTGCGATCGACCTTCGGCAGCACCTTCGGCTTGTAGATTTCCACATACGCCTTCGCCAGCCGATGCTGATCCAGCGCCTCCGGAGAACTCCAACGCTCGACGAGAATGAAAACTTTCGGGTCCGTCTGCGACTGGTACAGTTCAAAGCGTTCGCAGCCCGGCTCCAGACGCGAGAGCCGCGTTTGCTCCAACAGCAGCGAGCGGATTTCCGGGACGTCTTGTTCGTCGTTGACCGTGACGACCACGTTGTTGTAAGTCATGGCAAGCCTCGTTGAATTGGGAACTCGAGTCGCGGAACAAGGTAGCCCTCGGAGTGTTTGGCTTCCAGCGGCGGATGAAATAAGGATTGACGAGTAAGGATTGAAGAAGGCAGAGGGCAGGACATCCTGCGTTTCCTTTGTCCTTCTGCAATCCTTACTCGGCAATCCTTATTCTCAGATCGTGAAGCACTCAGAAGCGGGAACGAAACGGATGTCACACGAACTCGAACGTCATGGCCGAGGCGCTCAGGCCGATCCGCCGAATCGCTTCGAGGCGTTTCATGCTGAGGCAGACCTTGAGCAACTCCGCGAAGAGGACTCCTCGGATGAGCGAAAGGTGAAGACGCAGTTTCTGGTCGATCAGTCGCGGTCGATCGTCAGCGAGAACGACAGCCCGGACATCCCGTTTCGCTACAGCGTGAATCCGTATCGCGGCTGCGAGCATGGCTGCGTGTACTGCTACGCGCGGCCGACTCACGAGTATCTCGGTTTCAACGCGGGACTGGATTTCGAGAGCCGCATCATGGTCAAGGACCGCGCGCCGGAGTTGCTTCGCGATTGGCTGGCTCGTGATGCGTATGTGCCGGAGTGGATTGCGTTCTCTGGTGTGACCGACTGCTATCAACCGATTGAACGACGCTTACAACTGACTCGCCGCTGCCTGCAAGTCGCGGCCGAGTGCGGTCAGCCGATCGGCATCGTTACGAAGAACGCACTGGTCGCGCGCGATCTCGATGTGCTGCAACCGATGGCCGAACGCCGCACGGCGAAAGTCCTGCTGAGCGTCACAACGCTCGATGCGGAGTTGGCGAGAACGCTCGAACCGCGTACCAGTTCGCCCGACGCGAGGCTGCGAACGATTCGCGAGTTGTCAGCGGCCGGCGTCGAGACCGGTGTGATGATCGGCCCGGTGATTCCCGGTCTAAACGACAGCGAAATCCCAGCGATCCTGGCCGCCGCGAAAGAGGCCGGAGCGGTCGTGGCTCAATACATCCTGCTGCGATTGCCGCTGACCGTGCTGCCGGTCTTCACCGATTGGCTGGCGAAAGCTTTGCCGTCGAAGAAGGACAAAATCGAATCGCTGATCCGTCAGTGCCGCGATGGCAAGCTGAATGATTCGCAGTTTGGGTCGCGCCGACGAGGCGAGGGACCGATCGCCGAGCAGATCGCTCAGACGTTTCGTGTCTTCTCGAAGAAGTACCGACTGGACGAAACTCGTCCACCGCTGGAGACACGGTACTTCAAACATCCGACGCCGAGTTCGGGGCAGATGCGGCTTTTTTGATCAACCGAGCAAAGAATGATCCCGACGAATCGAAGGAGACGACGAATGTTTTGATGGCTTCCCGATTCGTCGTCTCCTTTCATTCGTCGGGCTCTTTAGTTGTCATAGAAACGATCCTCGCCATCTCATCGCCCATCCAAGGCTCACCCATGACCTCTCGCTCCGCCACGTTGGTGTTGTGTCTGATCACCGCCGCGATCGCTTGGGGTTCAGCCACTTACTTGGCGATCGCAAAATCATTCGGGCTGGCCGAAGGAATCTTGATTGCCGTTGGCGGCACGGCGGCGGCCGGAGCGTTTTGTGCTCGGCGTCGAATCCGCGATGTCGATCAGGAGCTGGCGGCCGAGCGAGAAGCGATCAAAGCCGAGCGACAGGAACTGACCGAGCGGCGAGCCGAAATCGACAAGTTTCTGGAGACGACCAAGGACCAGCTCACCGATCGTGCGCGGCAGTTGGATGCGCGCGAGCTGCATCTCGCCAACCGGCTGGTCAACTTTCGCGAGTGGTTGGAGTACCCGCAGCCGGACGACGACACGCTCGAAGAAACGAGTGCTGTTTCACCGCGAGAATTGTCCGCTCAAGACCAGCGCGTCTTGGAGATCATCGGCGAAGAGTCTCAACAGCTTTATCAGCGGCTGCGCGAAGGGCATTACAAGCAAGAGGGGAAAATCGACAGCCGCCGCATTCGTGATGACGCGAATGCCTTCGTGATCCGAGTCGCTCAGGTCTATCGGCCGGGCGTCGAGAATCCGCTGCTCGAAACGAGTCTCGATCAGTTGCTGCGCGCGGGGAGCCGAGCGTGCTTGCATCTGCTCGTCGTGCTGGAGCGATTGCCGCTCAGTCCGAAAGATCAAAACATCAACACGCTGCACGGCTACTTGCAGAAGGCATTGAAGGCGTATGACCTCTACAACTCCGCGCAGCCCTATTTTGGTTACATGCAGACGGCCTCGTACTTCGGCCGCTGGATCGCCGGGGCGACTCCGGTGACGTTGGGCCTCTCGTGGGCACTGACGGAACTCGGCAAACGCGGCACAAAGGCAGCCGCGAATTGGCTGATCGACCACCAAGCGGTGTCGCTGCTCAACGAAGTCGTGCGTGTCATCGGCTTCGAGGTCGCCAGCATCTACGGCGGCGACTTCCGCCATCGCGATTCCAACTGGGTCTATGCCGCCGAACTGACCGACCTCATGAGCCGCTTTCCATTGTCGCGAGAAAACCTCGCTCAAGCGCTGCGCGAGGTCGGCTCGCTGCAACTGCGCAGCGAGTATGACCGTGTCTTTCTCTATCGCTGCTTATCGACGCATCACAACGTGCGGCCTCTGGTCGATGTTCACGAGAACTTGTCACTGCCGGATCGCCAGCAGATCGCACGGCGGCTGGAACGCTTCTTCGAGTCGTTCATTCACGGCAAGACTCGCAAGCTGGTGGACGATTGGCTTGGCGGTGTCGAGACACGCTTGGGGTTAAAGCTGCACTTCGCGGACACTCTACCGGCGACCGCGCACGATAAGGCCGCGATTGAACCGCACGGCGAGCAACTCAAGGCGGCGACCTCGCTAGCCGCGTTCTTGGTCTGCGTCAAAGGCTGCCCGCTCGATGACCTCGACACACGGCTGAACTTCGCCGAGTTATTTCGCAAGCTCGACGAACACCAACGCCGCGGCTTGCTCGAAGACACCACCGCGAATCCGCCGTATGCGTTCGAGCCGCCCGACCTCGATGTCTCGCTGCCGACCGTCACGCAGTACGTCGCGGATCTATGTCGCCTCGCCGCACGAGCACGTCCGTGGGACGTGCAACCCGACGAGATCGTTTTGGAAACCGCCGTCTTCCTCGGCCAAGACTTCGCCAAAGCGAAGAAGTTGCTCGACCGCGAATACGGCGATGCCTTTGCCTCGCTGCTGCCCAAGGACGCGCCCGGTTCAAATCTGGATGTGCTCGTCGCCAAAGTCGCGCTGGCCGAGTTAGCCTCTGCTGAAACCATTCAATTCGCCTACTCCGGGATCACCATCGTGTGGCCCGCTCAGATCGAGTTGCCCGTCGGCGAGCGGAAGAGCGGATTGGTCGGCACATCGACTCGGCTGCTGCTCATCGAAGCCAGTGAGCGCGGCTTCGCCGTCGCCGCGAGCCGCTTCGCGGGACTGAAGATCGAAAAACTCGCCGGCCGCTTGATCGACGACTGCGACATCTCCGGCACCACCTGGACCGTCGAGGGCCACGAAGGGCTCGCGTCAGTCAGCGTCCGCATCTCCGGCTCGATGATCAGCCGCCACGATTCGTACTTCCGTCCGCTGATCGAGTCACTTCGCACGGTCAGCCTGCACTGATGCCGCGCGACAAGACTTGGGACCGCTCATTGACGCTACTCGCCGCTAATGAATGACCAGCAATCTGTCCCGATTAGCGAAGATTAGCGCCGATTAGTGGTCAATGCGTTGCATTCAAAACATGACGCCATCACAACAACTTTCGGAATCAGCCTCACCGACATCTCGTTTTCAACCGCAGGAGCTTTCCACGATGCCACGCACGACTCGAAGTCTGGCCTTCCATCTGGCGGCTCTTGTCGCATGGGCGATGAACTCGGCCAACGCCGACGAAGGCATGTGGGTTTACAACCAACTGCCAACAAAGATCCTGAAAGAGCGATACGGCTTCGAGCCACCGGCCGGGTGGGCGGACCATTTGATGCGCTCGTCGGTGCGATTCAACTCCGGCGGATCAGGATCGTTTGTGTCGAGCAGCGGGCTCGTACTGACCAATCATCACGTCGCGGCCGATACACTCGCGAAGATTTCCACCGCCGAGCACAACTACTATCGCGACGGCTTTCTCGCGAAGACAACTCCCGATGAAGTCCCCGCGCCGGATTTGGAACTCAATCAGCTTGTCGAGATCGTGGATGTCACCGACCGCATCAACAAAGCGGTCGCGGCCGAACCGGCGGACAAAGCTCAGGCCGCGCGGTCGGCGGTGATCGCGAACATCGAAAAGGAATCGACCGAGCAAACGAAACTCCGCAGTGACGTCATCACGCTGTTTCAAGGGGGTGCGTATCACCTCTATCGCTACAAGAAATACACCGACGTGCGACTGGTCTTCGCGCCGGAGTTTTCGATCGCCTTCTTCGGCGGCGATGCCGACAACTTCGAGTTCCCGCGTCACGACCTCGACATGGCGATCTTCCGCGTCTACGAAAACGGCCAGCCGGTGAAGATCGAACATTTTTTGAAGTGGTCCGCGAAGGGCGCGGCGGATGGCGAACTGGTCTTCGTCTCCGGACATCCCGCTCGGACGAGCCGTCTGCTGACGGTCGATGCGCTGAAGTTCCAGCGCGATGTTCGCTTTCCAGCGCTGTTGAACTTGCTGCGTCGGCGAGAAATCCTGCTGCAACAATTCGCTGCTGACGGCGAGGAGTTCGCTCGCCGAGCCAAGAAGGATCTCTTTGGCGTGCAGAACAGCCGCAAGCGCTCGGTCGGCCAGATGCAGTCGCTGCACGACCCGCGATTGTTCGACGCGAAGCGAGGAGCGGAGGTGGAGTTGCGGTTTGGTGGCGGCTTCAAATCTGAAATCTCAAATTCCAAATCTCAAATTTCAAATCCCAACTCCGATGCTTGGGACCGCATCTCCGCCGCGAACGAGCATCACGCGCATCTCTTCAAGCGGCATCTGCTGCTCGAAACCGGTGCGGGCTTTTATTCCGATCTCTTCGGCATCGCTCGGTCACTGGTGCGCATGGCGGCCGAGGACGAGAAGCCCAACGAGAAACGCTTGGCCGAGTACCGCGAATCTGGCCGCGAATCGCTCAAACGAAAAGTCTTCTCCCCCGCGCCGATCTACGAAGATCTTGAGCGAGCCAAGCTCGCCGACTCGCTCGCATTGCTGCTGGAAGAACTCAAACACGAACCCGACGTTCTGCAAAAAGCACTGGCCGCCAAAGGGCCGGTCACGCGAGCGGCCGAACTCGTCAACGGCACGAAGCTGAAAGATGTTGAAGAACGAAAGCGGATCGCAGCCGGCGGCTGGAAGGCCGTCGAATCCTCGACCGACACGCTGATCGCGCTGGCTCGCGACATCGACGAGCGATCGCGGTTCGTCCGCAAAGAATTCGACACGACGGTGGAAGAACTCGAACGCCAAGCCTATGCCGAGATCGCCAAGCTGCGGTTCGCCAAGTTCGGCACGTCGGTCTATCCCGATGCGACCTTCACTCTGCGTCTCGCCTTCGGCGCAGTGAAGGGCATCGACGACAACGGCACGAAGGTTCCGGCATGGACGACGATGGGCGAAGCCTTCGAGCACGAAACTTCTCACGGTGGGCAAGACCCGTGGAAACTGCCGCGCACGTGGCACGATCGCAAATCAAAACTCGATCTCTCGACGCCGCTCAACTTCGCCAGCACGGCTGACGGCGTCGGCGGCAACAGCGGCAGCCCCGTCGTGAATCGCGCTGGAGAACTTGTCGGGCTGATCTTCGATTCCAACATCCCGGCGCTCGCCAATGAATTCCGCCACTCGTCCGACGTCGGCGGCCGATCCATCTCAGTTCACTCCGCCGGGATGCTGGAAGCGATGCGCAAGATTTACGACGCCGGAAGTTTGGCCCAGGAACTGGGACGTTAAATGACTTCGCGCCCTTTGCGACCTTCTGTTCCCAATCAATCCGATTTCAGGAGCCGTCTCATGACTTCACGACTCAATCGACGAGATCTCATCAAGACAGCGGTTGGCACGTTGGCGGCTGGGACCGTTGCCGTAGGGACGGCGACGAGCATCGCTGCGGATCGGCCGGTGGAACCGGATTTCAAGATTCGCAACGGTCGCATTCGGCAATCGGTGATGGGCTGGTGCTTCAATCCGATGCCCGCCGAGGAACTGGCTCGGCATTGCCGCGAGATCGGCTTGGAGGCGATCGAAGGGATCGGCGCGGAGCACTATCCGGCCGTGCGAAAGTTGGGTTTGAAGATTTCGCTGGTCAGCAGTCACGGCTTCGCTCGCGGGCCGTTCAACCGCGACAACCATGAATTCTGCCTGACGAAACTGCGAGCCGGCATCGACCTGGCCGTCGAGCATCAGTGCGAGAACGTCATCACGTTCACCGGCATGCGTGAGAAAGGGATCTCCGACGAACAGGGAGCGAAGAACTGCGTCGAGTGTTGGAAGCAGGTCATCGCCTACGCCGAGGAAAAGAAAATCAACTTCTGCCTGGAGCATCTCAACTCGCGCGACAGCAGCCATCCGATGAAAGGCCATCCCGGCTACTTCGGCGACGACGTGGACTTCTGCGTCGAGCTGATTCGCCGAGTGGACTCGCCGCGCATGAAGCTGCTGTTCGACATCTACCATGTGCAGATCATGAACGGCGATGTGATCCGCCGCATCGGGCAATACAAAGACGTGATCGCTCACTACCACACCGCCGGCAACCCCGGCCGAGCCGAACTCGACGCCACGCAAGAGATCAACTACCCCGCCGTGATGCAGGCCATCCTCGCCACCGGCTATCGCGGCTTCGTCGCCCAAGAATTCATTCCCACTTGGCCCGATAAAATCGAAGCCCTACGCCACGCCGCCAAGGTGTGCGACGTGTGAGGCACCAACCTCAGCGCGTCCCGCCAAACGGAACTGGTCAAGACGAACCCGGCTCGCGCCGTCTGCTCGTGAATGGGACATTCCGAGGCTGTCGCCGGGGAGCACGACCTGCACATCACCGACGCCGACTTCCAAAAGGCACTCGAAAAACCGGGACAGAATCCGGGACGCTCAGCAGCGGAAATTTGCGAAAGCGGCGGAACCGTGCGACCGGCGGGAAATCCTGAAACGCAAAAGCCCCGGCATTTCCGGGGCCGTCACTCTGTTGCCGAGATTTGCACAAGCAACCAATTACCCGACCAGGATTCGAACCTGGACAAACAGAACCAAAATCTGTTGTGCTACCGTTACACCATCGGGTATCGCGAGCGGGGCGGGAGTCTAGTGGAGCGCGCGGGTGCGACTCAAGAGCCTTGGATCAGCCTCGCGCGACGACCGGAGCGGGCAAATGTCGTTGCACGATTTCCCGCATGACGTCGTGCAACAGACCGTTGGTGGCGAGGATATGTGTCTTCGCCAGCGGGAGCGGGCCACCGTCGCAGGTCGTTACGCGGCCTCCGGCTTCTTCGACAAATAATCGGCCGGCGGCGAAGTCCCAGGGCGAGAGTTCGTACTCGAAGTACGCTCCGAGTTGTCCGCAGGCGACCATGCACAGGTCGAGCGTTGCGGCTCCCAGGCGGCGGATGCAGTGAATGTTGTGGCCGAAGAGTTCTCGCATCGCGGCGAGCGTGGCTTCCATCATCGCGCCGCGGTCGTAGTAGAAGCCGAGTCCGATCAAGACTTCATCCAGCCGGCGATGTTCTGAGACGCCGGCGCGCTGGCCGTTGTGAAAGGCTCCGTGTCCGCGCGATGCGACAAAGCTGTCGCCGCGAGCGGGATTGAGGATCACACCGCAGACCGGTTGGCCGGCTCGGTAGTAGGCCACCGAGATGCCGAATTGGGGAATACCGTGCAGAAAATTGTTCGTGCCGTCGATGGGGTCGATGACCCACAGATGCTCGGCATCGGCGGCGGCCGTGTGCGCTTCCTCGCCTAAGATCGCATGGTTCGGAAACTCACGGCGGATGACGGCGACGATCGCGTGTTCGGATTCGACGTCGGCGATCGAGACACGGTTGAAGCTTGGCTCACCCGGTTTGATTTCACTGGTGACTTGGGCCAAGTTTTGAAAGTGCTGGAGGGCAATCTCAGCCCCGGCATGGGCGGCGGCTTCGGCGATCCGGAGTTCGGGGGGCATGGGTGGGGTCATCCCTGTTTCGCTCGCAGCACGACTTGCAGGCCGAAGGTTTCCTCGAACAGCGAGCCGTTTTGCTTGAGGGCGAGTTGTTCGAGCGACAAGTCGTCCGCGTTCGGGATTTGAATGACTAAGCGGTCGTCTTCGCGTTCGCAGGTCAGGTCGGCGATGCGTTGTGTGTAGGAACGGTCGAGCGCGATGGCGACTCGCAGCAGCGCGGCGAGCTTGGCGACGGTGACGCGGCCGTCACGGTCCAGCGAGGCGTAGCCGGCGTGGGTGGGTTTGGGAGAGGCTCGGCGATGGTAGCGCGCGACGATCGCGACGACGAGCTGATCTCGGCGAGACAGACCGAACAGTTCGCCGTTTTGGATCAGGTACATCGAGTGCTTGTGATAGCTGGTCGTGTTGACGTACAGCCCGACTTCGTGCAACAGCGCGGCGACTTGCAACAGCAGGCCGGTGCGGGAATCGAGTTGATGTTGCTCGCGAAGTTGCTCGAAGAGTTTTTTGGCCAACACCGCAACGTGTGTCGCGTGCGGTTCGTCGAAGCAAAACTTCCGGCCGAAGTCGATCACTGAGCGGAGGACTTGTTCCGAAAAATCCTCCGTCCACGCGCCGCGCACGGCCAGGTCTTTGAGCAATCCATCGCGCAGGTTCACGTTCGTGACCAGAATGTGGTCGAGGTGCAGCGTCCGCGCCAACAGGCTGTAGGCCAGTAGCGCCGGGCCGAGCGTTTCCGCGTCGGGAAACGAGATTTGATACTTCTGCACGATCTCGTCCGGCGACATCTCCAGCACTTTGTCGGTGAAGCGTTCCAACGACGAGGTCGAGACTCGGCCGAGGTGTTGCAGCTTCTTCTCCGGCAGAATTTGGGCCGCGGCGAAACGGACGTCGCCCCCCAGCGCGATCAACTCGGTCGAGCCTTCTGGCGGAACGTGGACCACAATCTCATCGACCGTGCGGCCGATCTGGCTCTGCATGATCGAGCGGACCTTGAGCTTCGGCAGGCGGTGCTCTTCCAGCATTTCGCGCAGCCGCAGTGAGCCGAGCCGGTAGGTGTGCGAGTACGCGACTTGTCCGCTTTGGACCAGCAGCACTTCGGTGCTGCCTCCGCCGACTTCGACGACCAACGTCTTTGCGGACGCGAGGGCTCGTTCCGAATCGAGGTACGGCTTGATGCCCACGAACGTGATGCGGTTGACCTCGGCTTCGTCGAGTGGCTCGACCGTCAGGCCGGTGGCGATGTAGATGCGGTCGATGAACGACAGGCGGTTGGCTGCCTCGCGCACCGCGCTGGTGGCGACGACGCGAATTTGATCGGTGCTGGTGACTTGGTACTCGTTGAGCAACTGGCGGTAGCTGACCAGCACCTTAACGCAGTCTTCGATGGTGCCGCGTTTGATGATGCCGCGGGTGAACGTGTCCTTGCCCAGATCGACACCTTGCGACACGGTTTCCAACGTGCGGACGTTGCCGGAGCCGTCGATTTCGGCAATGGCCATGCGGATGGCGGTCGTGCCGATGTCGATCACGGCGATCGGCCGGACGGCGGGGCTGGCGGCAGCGATGTCGAGCGGTAGAGCGGCGGTCACGCAGATGTCCTTCACAGTGGGTGAAACATCGCGGCGAAGCCGCAACTCAAAGTAACCCGAAGCGTCAGCGAGGGCGAACGCTTCAAGAGACTCAGAATTTGGTGTGTTCTGAAGCGTTCGCCCTCGCTGACGCTTCGGGTTAGTTTCATCCGGCTTGAACGGCGGCGATCGCCTCGGCTCGGCTGGCGTAGTGCGGCCAAAGTTTCGTCAGATTCATGGTCGTGAGCACTTCCAACATGTCGGTCGAGGCATTGCAAAACGCGGCCTTGCCTCCCTTGGCTCCGGCTTTGCGACACGTCTTGATGACGACGCTGATGATGATCGATCCCAGAATTTGCTCGGCCGTGAAATCAATCACCACATGCTGCAACGATGGGTCATCAAGCACCTGCAATGTCACGTTGGATTCCTGATGCACGTCGTTGTATCGGAAGCCGCTGATGTCACCCTGAGGGATGACGATCAGGACGTTTCCATCGCGTTCCAGGCGGAAGACTTTGTTGAGAGGTGCTGTCATGTGACGAGTTGAAGGCGGGGTTTTTGGAGAGAGACGGGCCAGTCAAATCCGCCCGCAATCGCGGTTGGGGCGGGATTATGAACCGATCGGTCAAGGATTTCCATTCGTGGAGAAATCCCGCAAAAGTTCCCGTAACATCGCCTCGGCCGCGAGGCGATGGGCCAATTCATTGGGATGAGCGTCAAAGCGGTTCACGGTCAGACCTTTCGCGGCGAACGGCGTCAGCTCCGGCTCTAAATCCAAGACGGGAATGTTCTGCGATCGGCAGTGCTCCACGATCTTCTGATGAGCTTCACGAAACGGATACTCCGGCCCCAGGTTGTGCAGGAACGGAAAGATCACGATCCGAAAGTCCGTCCCGTGTGCCTCGCACAGCGTCTGCATTTGATCCAGTTTCCGGCTCATCTTCTCCCACGGTTCGCCGGAGTAATACTCCTGCACGAAAGAGAAATATCCGCGCACGTCCTTCAGCGTCGCCTGCTTCACTCGGAAATAGACCCAGTTGAAGAAGTACGTGTCGCGAAACAGAAAGAACGTCGGCGAGTGCTTGCTCAAGTCCTGGTAATAGGTCCGATGCCGCTCGTGAAACGTCTCGATGTCGTTCAAGCAGAGCACGTAGACCGCCGTGTCCACGCGATGGCCGTTCTCGAAGAGCACCTTCATCAACCCTTCAACCCAGAACAGATCCGTGCCAGCGTCGGAGAGGTTCGAGACGACGACTCGCCCGTTCGATGCCGGTTCGAGCGCCGCTCGCACACGATTGCTGAAGCGGTCACGCACGTCCGGCACTCCCTGTGCGAACGTGAAACTGTCGCCGAAGAACACCAAATGCCGCTGATCTTTGGAAAGCTGCGTCGGGTAGTCGCGGTCATCGCGAATCATCAGCCCTTCACCCGGCCGAATTTCAAAGCGATGCTTCTGTGGCTCAACATGCAACTTGAACCACTTCCGCGACACGTTCGTCATGTTGAACGAGTCCGATGTGTCGTAAAAGATCGCGAAGTACAACTCAACGCACGTCAGCAAAGCCAAACCCATCCACAGCGACAGCCCGGCGTTGACCCAATTCAATTGTTTTGGCTGCCCACGCCACTGCCCTCGCAGGCGTAGGAGCATCCAGAAGCCAGCGGCTCCTACGATCAGCCAGAGCACCATTCCGAGTGAATAATCATCAAGTGCGACGCTCCACACCCACAAAATCAACAACGCACGCCAAGACAAACCCAGTAGTCCTAAGGTGCAAAGAAGAGATAGCGACGGCCGATCACGCCAGAGCTTGCGAACCCAAAGCAACATCCAAAGACCAATCGCAGCCGAAATCAGCTTTACGACCATCAACAACAGAGTCCCAACTGGCAAATCTAAAAACACGTCGCAGGTTCCTCATTCGTTTGTTCGTCTGGCCGAGCATCTTCAAGGGCCGGCCACGTTTCGTAAAGTCGCGTTCGTCAGTGGATTGAGAGCTTTCGACCGCGACTTGAATCCAGGACACTGAAGCCGGGAGGTACGTCATGTCGAGACCGTTCTGTTGGATGAGCCTGTCGATCTTCCTGCTCGCCGTGGCGAATGACGGCACTGCCGACATTGAGGTACACGCCCCCTTCGAGTTGTTCGATGGTGTGAGTGAAGATCAGGAAGTCGGTGAAGCTGGTTTGGCCGAGTGCCGCGCCGTCGCAATTCGGCAGACTGTGGATAATGTCGCTGCCGATGCTGACGTGGCAGGTGCAAGGGATGCCGGCTCGCCAGCAGGCTGCGGCGAGGCTCAGATCGCGATGCGGGAATCGTTGATCTTCGATGATTCGGCCGACCGCCTCACCGAGTCCTTCACGTCGTTCGGCGGCATCTCGGATCACATCATTCAATCCGCCGGTTTCTTGCCACAGTCCGAATTGACCGAGGGGAATCCACTTGGCGACGTCTTCGCTGGTGCCGCCGACCAAGGCCAGCTCGAAATCATGAATCAGCCCCGCTCCGTTGGTGGCGAAGTGCGTAACGAAGCCGTGTTCGATGAGATCAATCAGAAACCGAGAAAGCCCCAGCTTTATCGGGTGCGCGCCCATCATCAAGATCACCGGTCGGGCGGCTTTTCGTGCGACGATGATCCGGGCGATGAGTTCGGAGAACTCCGGATGATCGAACGGCTCGCGCGGCGGCTCCAACGGCCAACACGCGGACGAAACGAGATCGTGTCCACGCTCGGCCAGCGGCTTGAGGTCGAGACGCTGGCGATCAAATTGAGGATACCGGCTCATGGTCTGGATGCACCGATCGTGTGTGGTTCGATCCGTGCTGGTGATCGAGCCGCCTCTGAATCTCATGCACGATGTTGGTGGTGGAATTGTTTCCGAATTGGCTCAGCCGGACGACTTGGCCACCGTAGCCTTCGACGACTTCGCGGCCGACGATGTCCGCCGTGGTGCCACCTTTCGCCAGCACATCCGGGCGGATGCGTCGCAACAATTCGTGCGGCGTGTCCTCTTCAAAGACGAGCACATGCGAAACGCATTCCAACGAAGCGAGCATTGTGGCCCGATCCTGTTCGGCGATCACCGGCCGGCTGGGGCCTTTGAGTCGCCGCACGCTGGTATCGCTGTTGACTGCGATGACCAGCACATTCCCCAATCGCGCAGCTTCCTGCAAAAGTCTAACATGTCCGACGTGCAGCAGATCGAAGCAGCCGTTCGTGAACACGATGTGCCGTCCGGTTTGCCGATAGCTCTCGGCCAATGCTGCCATCGCGTCGAGCGTCACCAGCTTGTCTGACGCCATTGGTCGCCGGTCGTGCTGACATTCCGCCAGAATCTCAGTCCACGAAACGGGAGCGACCCCTTGCCGTTCAACTTCCAGTCCAGCGGCGATGTTTGCCAATCGAATCGCGTCCGGCAGCGAGCGTCCTTCCGCCAGACATTGTCCGAGCATTGCCAGCACCATGTCTCCCGCACCGGTGATGTCATAGACCTCGCGCTGCCGAGTCGGAAAATGCTCAACGTAGCCGTCTCGCTCCGCGAGACGATTGCCGAGCGCCTCTTCGCTCTGCTCACTCGTTACCGCCCGCGACCGCACCAACACCATCCCATCCTTGTCGAGAGTGACCAATACCGCCGACAGACCGAACTTGTCACACAGCGCCCTCCCAACCATTGCTGCATCAGCCGGCGAAGCCACACGCACACCTGATGCCAATTCCGCCTCGACGCGATTCGGCGTCATCAAATCGCAGCCTTGATACTGCGAGTAATCTGCAATCCGAGCCGGATCAACCAGCACCGGCAAAGCAAAATGCTTCGCAGCCGAGATGACCGTCGCGAGTAGTTCTGGAGTGCAAACTCCCTTTGCATAGTCGGAAATCAGCACGGCCTGACACTCGGCGAGTTGTTCAGCGATCAAAGCACTCAATCGCTGTTGCAGAGTTTCGTAGAGCGGCGTCCGATCTTCGCGGTCGATGCGGACAATCTGGTGCGGATGTCGATTGGCCGCGCGCCCGACGAGCCGTTCTTTCGTCGTCGTTGGCCGCGAGCCATCCGACAGTAACAATGAGTCGTCAATCCCGTCCGCCACCACCAACTCACGCACGATCCGGGCCGACGCATCGTCCCCGACGACTCCCGCCAACACGACTTCGGCATCCAACCCACGCAGCAATCGAGCCACACTCGCCGCGCCGCCGAGCCGGGTCTCTTCCGAGTCTGCCCGCACCACCAACACCGGTGCCTCTGGGCTCACCCGTTCGGCTTCACCGTAGACGTATCGGTCGAGAATCACATCACCGAGCACCAGTATGCGCGACATGTTCGTCCCCTTTGATACATCCGTCCGTAATCGTCCGACCGAGCCGGAACCGTCCCCGGCCGAGACAGCGCCGTTCCACCATTCGTCCCGTACTCCGCCGTCGCAATCACTCGACCCAGCGGATCGGGATACGACGCCACATACGTCACACGCGCCTTCGGAGTCGTCGAGGGATCTGCCAGCGGCCCCGTCTGCGAGTCCGGCGCATTGTGATACCGACGCCGCGTGACCGTCTCAATGACGTTCCCCGCTGAGTCATACGTGAACTCCACCTGCTCCAGAATTACGTCGTCATCGACCACGGTAATGTCTCCGGCCACACAATCAATCTGAATCTTCAAACCTTTGTTGCCGAATCGCTCCTGTCTGGCTCCGACTTCTCTCGCTGGGCAGAGAAGCCGGACCAAAGGAGACGCGGTGCGACATACCAACCCACCAGGAACCACATCCCGATCCAGATACACATGCCAACAAACGTGTGCCAGGCCGCTGAGATCACGCCATCCCAGGCTCGTGGGACGGATCGTGTTGGCGCTGCCGCTGGCGTAGCCGTACTGCACCTTCGGTGTCGTGCTCGTGCTCACCGAGCCGCCATGCGCTTGGAAATCCGCCAGGAGCTGCGCGAAGTCGTTGTACGTGAACTGCACGTCGTTCACCACGCTCACGTCGTCTGACGAAGCACAGTCGCTCGAAGAACTGCTGCTGGAACTGGAACTACTGCCGCTGGCGCAGTTCAGCACCACCTTGGTCTGCCGTCCCGCCGCGTCATACTCCAGACAGGTCGAAACTCCCGCCGCGTTCGTCGTCGAAGCCACCCGGCCCGCCGAGTCGTACTGCGTCGTCGTCACCAGCACGTTGTCCGATCGAGCCGGAACCGTCGCCGGCCGCGTCAGCGCCGTCCCGCCATTCGTCCCGTACTCCGCCGTGGCAATGATGCGGCCCAACGGATCGGGATACGACGCCACGTAGGTCACCCGCGCCTTGGGTGTCGTCGAGGGATCTTCCAGCGGTCCTGTCTGACTGTCCGGCGCAGAGTGATACCGACGCCGCGTGACGGTCTCAATGACGTTCCCCGCCGAGTCGTAAGTGAACTTTACCTGCTCCAGAATTACGTCGTCGGATACCACGGCAAACCCTCCAGCCGCGCACGCAAAAGTCAATCAACTTGTCCCCGCTCTGCGAGCGGCTTGAGGTCGAGACGTCGTCGGTCAAGGACAACGCACTTCGCACAAACCGCCTTCAATCCGTTAAGCCGAATATCCGACCGAGCCGGCACCGTCGTCCACGACCACTCTGTCGCTCGTCAGATCCCACCATGAGACGGCTGGCAACACCATGAACGATACCATCTCACCGTCTTTGAACCAAATATCAATATCACATCCATGCCGTCGATACACTTCTACAATGTCAGGAATAAGGCCCGTTCCATCAGGGCTCCAATAGCCAAATGAAGTTCCATTGAGAGAGTACTGCGGACGTCCAAGTACCGCGTCCAACTCACGCCTAGATACGCACCTCTGGATACTCTCTCTAATCCGAACGCTGTTGTGTACTTTGCGTCGCCATTGCCATCCGCACATCAGTCGGCGAAGTGGAGCTACCATATACGCGCATAATCGCTGAAGTCTCGATGGAATAATAAGCGAAGGCCTGAATTCCAGACGCGGCAGATCAAATGCTGGCGAAATCATGCTATTCACCTATTTGCTGTCTTAAGCGGACATCATTAAATAAACAGACGTATTCCAGGAGCTACGAATGTTCCTGGAAAGCAGTTGTAAAAACACAAACATTTCCAAAAGTCGGTATGACTATGATAACACATGCGTCCATCAACTGGGTGCGGACCTACCATCAAGCAGACACAGACCCTGCGTCGGGGTCGCGGTCGACAAAGACGCCGAAGATAGATCACAAGGCAAATGGCTAAACCAACGCACACGGCAGCCCACAAAATCTTCTGCCACGGCGGTAGCCCATCCAAGAACGTGTTCCAGCAATCTGAGAAGTCGTCTGCATTCGTCGTGCTGGAATAGCATGCAATTAAGCCAATCAGTGGAACGCCCGCGCATCCCGTCAATGCTCCTAAGCATGATGCGGGTAAGATCCACTGCCCGGTCGGATCTAGCTTCATTAGCGGTGACGAGGCGACATATTCATACAGATTGATACCGCTCGGTAAACCAATCGGGTCACGCTGCAACCATGATCCGCCGATCGGATTGTAGACACGATGTCGCACCTGGAATTGCCTAATGGCTTGGTCCCATCTGTATCCGGCATAGAGCGTCTCCCAAGCATAGGACGAAGAAGCTCGGGAGCCGAAGGTGGCATCCAGGAAGATCGGGACGCCGTAGGCGGAGTAGGCGTAGCGCTCCTGGACGGTGCCGCTGGCGTTGGTGACCGCGGTGACGTTCCAGTTGGCGTCTTGCAGCGCGTAGAGGCGTTCGTCGAGGGAGCCGTTGGCGTCGGTGTCGCGGTCACGCAGCACCAAGTCGTCGATGTACCGCAGGCCCCACACGAATTGGCGTTCGGCGTCCGAGGAACTGCCGACACGTTCTTCGATCACCTGCCACTTGCTCGGTTCGGTGTAATACAGGTGCCGAGTTTCGGAGAGGACTCCGGCGGTGTAGGTCTTTTGCACCGTGCGGCGTTTGGCTCCGTCGTATTCGTATTCCGCCACCTTGTCGGCTCCGGCTTCCATGCGGATCAGGCGGTTCCAGGCGTCGTAGGTGGCGGTGTAGCTCTGCGTCGGATCGGAGGGTTTCGGGACCGTGGTCATGTTGCCGGCACGGTTGTAGGCCGGAGTCACCCGCCCCAGCGGATCGGGGTACGACGCCACATACGTCACTCTGGCCTTCGGCGTCGTCGAAGGATCTGCCAGCGGTCCCGTCTGACTATCCGGCGCATTGTGATACCGACGCCGCGTGACCGTCTGAACGACGTTCCCCGCTGAGTCATACGTGAACTCCACCTGCTCCAGAATTACATCATCGGTGACCATCTTCACGACCCTGTTTACGGACGCGACTTAGCAACTTATCGCACTACGACTGTGCCTCAGCCGCCACCGCCATACCACCGTAACTACGCATAGCATGAATAAACAATGGTAGTAGCTGATCCGGACAGCCGAGACGGTCGCAACGTAATAGCGGAATGTGTCCGGCGCGATTTGTTCAAAGCCTGACCTATACTCGCCCTCGATGACCCGTATTGTGGCGATTGTCTTGTCGCTGGAAACGTCCATGCCTACCCATTGTCTTGGTTCTCCGTCCGCTGCGGGCCTCAAAAACAAACGAGCCTGAAACGGCCACGCCTCCCATTTCGTCCTCTGCACCGCGACCCAAGTAGAATCCTGATACCATATCATCTCCGTCTTGTTGTGCCCCCACGAAATGTATGCTATCACATTAACATAGTTACACAACACGGAAATGATGATCGGCGATACTGCGATCAAAGCGCAAATCACAAATAAGACAGCCCACTTCCTAGCTAGCGCCTTGCGTCTCGGGGTTGCCATCGTCGCCAAAGCAATCATGTCATGAATCCAATCAGGGACACGGTGGAAGGCTACCACCGCCTTCTAGGCCCCAGGGCTTAGTGGTGTGAGGGTTATCCTTTGTGAGCGGTTGCGCTGCTTTCGCGCAAAGACAATTGTGTAATACCTGCATCTCGGCGTTATGAGCCGCTGCGTCAAGTGGTCCGCCAGCGGCTCCCTGTTTTCCCTGCTGGCGCCAGAGTTCCTGTAAAAGCTGCATTGCCAGATCCCCGGCAGTTACGCTGGTGCAATTAGTCCGAATGACCGTCTTCGTGGATGTAAGTGTCACGGCAGAGCAGTCAGTGCATGGCTCATCGTCGCAATAGAAGGAAGAACTCGTACTGCCGATGTCGTTTGCGTTGTTGATACGATCTGTAATTGCACTAAGCAGTGCCCCAATTCCGGCATACCCAGATAGGCACGATCCAAGAAGAGCTTGGGCATTTGCAAGTTTATGTTGTCCGTCTGGAGATATTGAGTTACATGCAGTGCCTTTGATGCCACCTAATGCTTTCAGACATGCCTTACCTAGCTGATACAGAAGGATAATAACAATAATCCCGAGGACAACAACTACGAGAACCTCCACCAACGTGAAGAGCCCCATTGGGTCACGGCCCTTCATCGGGTTGGAATTGACGTACTCGTAAAGGTTGAATCCGGACGAATAGCCAATCGGATCTCTTTGCAGCCACGTCGCGACAGTCGGCGAGTAAACTCGATTCCTGACCTGGAAGTGCTTTGTCACCGCATCCCAGCGGTATCCAGCGAATAGCGTTTCCCAAGCGAATGACGAAGACGCTCGCACTCCGAACGTCGCGTCCAAGAAGATCGGGACGCCGTAGGCGGAGTAGGCGTACCGTTCCTGAACGGTGCCGCTGGTGTTGGTGACGGCGGTGACATTCCAGTTGGCGTCTTGGAGTGCGTAGAGGCGTTCGTCGAGGGAGCCGTTGGCGTCGGTGTCTCGGTCACGGAGTACGAGATCGTCGATGTAGCGCAAGCCCCATACGAATTGGCGTTCGGCATCGGCCGAGTCAGGACTGGTGCCCGTGCGTTCTTCGATCACTTGCCACTGGCTCGGCTCGGTGTAGTACAGGTGCCGTGTCTCCGAGAGGACTCCAGCGGTGTAGGTCTTTTGCAGCGTGCGGCGTTTGGCTCCGTCGTATTCGTACTCCGTCACCTTGTCGGCTCCGGCTTCCATGCGGATCAGGCGGTTCCAGGCGTCGTAGGTGGCGGTGTAGCTCTGCGTCGGATCAGAGGGTTTCGGCACGGTGGTCATGTTGCCGGCGCGGTTGTAGGCCGGTGTTACCCACGACGGGCCGGCGGTCTCGCTGATGTCGGTGATCTCGTTGACCGTGTTGTCGGTCCGCTGCTGGTTCAAGTCCCAGGTGCCGTCGCCATCGTCGTCCTGACGGAAGTTCTTCCAATTGCCGGTGGCGTCCAACTGCCAGCACTGCGCGAACGTCTTGTTCGTGATCGCGTCCTTCATCGCCGTCAGTTGGCCACGGTCCAGGTGCTTGAGCCGGTCGATCAGGTCGTACAGATACTGCTCGTCAAACTTGGCTCCGGCGGCGGTGGCCATCCACCGAGTCGGGATAGATTTCCGCCACCTTCAGCAACGACGAGGCGATGTCCGAATCGGCCAGCGTCGTGCCGTACACGAACTGCGTCGTCTGATTCCCGGTGCTGCCATTGTTGGCCGTGATCGACGACACGTTCCCGTCCCCGTTGTACGCCGTCAGCACCGTTACATTCACGTCGTCCGAGGCTGCACACCCGCTGGAGGAACCGCTGCTGGAACTGGAGCTACTCCCGCTGGCGCAGTTGAGCACCACCTTCGTCTGCCGTCCCGCCGCGTCGTATTCCAGACAGGTCGAGACCCCCGCCGCATTCGTCGTCGAGGCCACTCGCCCCGCCGAGTCGTACTGCGTCGTCGTCACCAGCACGTTGTCGCTCCGTGCCGGAACAGTGGCCGACCGCGTGAGCGCCGTCCCGCCATTCGTCCCGTACTCCGCCGTCGCAATCACTCGGCCGAGAGGATCAGGATACGAAGCCACGTAGGTCACTCGCGCCTTCGGCGTCGTCGAAGGATCTGCCAGCGGGCCTGTCTGGCTATCCGGCGCATTGTGATACCGCCGACGCGTGAACGTCTCAATGACGTTCCCCGCGCCATCGTAGGTGAACTCCACCTGCTCCAGAATTACGTCGTCATCGACCACAATGTCATCTCCAGCCGCTCATCCTGTCCCCGTTTCTTTCCTATTTCATTCGCCACTATCAGTGTTTGGCGATGTCTCTGTTCCGCTGACATCCACCCTATCCGTACCACATGTACACTTCCCTCTGCACACGAAGAGGACGACCACACCAGCGGTGAGTGGTATAATCGCCTGCGCCATCAAATTGGTATTGTATATAAAAGTACCGACACACAATATGACTACATGAGCAAACAAAGGAGTCACAATCCGCGTGGCCATTTGGAAATGTGTTCGCGGCGATTTTACGGCTAGCGAATAGATTGAGAGCGCTCCGCAACCAAACCATACACCGAAGTAGCCGGGCCCCATGAGGCTGGACATCAACTTCTCCGCAGGGTCCACCAACGGAAACACTATCGCTTCGACCAACGGTATCAGAATCAAACCAGAAACCATCAGTGTGATTGTAGCCATTCGACGTAATCGCAGAAGTTGAGGGCACATTATCTCGCCGATCGTGTAAGTGACGTCTCATAGTAAAGTAATCCAGGTGCAATCCAACACATACCCAACATCATACGGTGCCTCCTGTCACGCTGCTACAGGCCAATCCAGGAAGCGGTTTCGGGAACGGGAAATTCTTGATGCAGTTCTCTCCGTCTTTTTTGTGGACCAAGGCACAGAGGAACAATCCAGCCACCCAATACACATAACAGCCCGCTAAGCAAGCGAAGCACCACGGCGGAAATGTAATGCATACTCCTACAACGCATATGTTGTAGCATGTAATTAGCACTTACGCTAATAAACTCGCAAGACATACTTTCATAGAATTGGCTACGTCCTCAAGGCATTTGTTACGTGCCGCTTCATTGGGGTCGACTGGTGCCAAACCGAGCGGGTCAACACGCCCAAGAGGAGTGCCAAGGCAGTATTCATAAAGATTGCTACCACCAACACTATGGCCAATAGGATCGCGTTGGAGCCAAGCCGCAATCAACGACGAGTAAATGCGGTTCCGTACCTGGAAGTGGTTGATGGCCGGATCCCAGCGATACCCCGCATAGAGTGTCTCCCAAGCGTAGGACGATGATGCTCGCGAACCAAAGATCGCATCAAGGAAGATCGGGACGCCGTAGGCGGTGTAGGCGTAGCGTTCCTGAACGGTGCCGCTGGCGTTGGTGAGGGCGGTGACGTTCCAGTTGGCGTCTTGCAGTAGCTCGCCACATTGGAAGTTATCTATTGTGTTGACAAATCACTTCTTTCCCACGATGTCAGGATCTGACTATTAATCGGATGATCCGAGAAACTTTTAGGTCTCTCGTGGTTTATGTTTGTCGTGCTGCATTTTGTTAGCATGCGTCCCGACAGTTTATAGATACCTTTATTTTCCATTCCGGCCTCAACACCGTCGATTTCGCTGGGCACGCTACTTGGCCGAATCACTATCTCGTAAGTCGCCCTTATTCGTTTGTCCCCAATCCGGAAATCCGCCTCGACGGTGGCGTATTCTTCTCCAGGACGTGCAACGGTGGCATTGACTGGGGATCCAACTATTCGCATTCCGCCGGCAACTTCTTCGCCTGAAAACTCGGCATAATTGACGCCAGCCGGGGCAAGTACGCTAACTTTGCGCAGCACCCAATCGCCTTGAATCTTCTTTAATCCTACGATACTGCTCGACTTGCCGCTTCTATTCCACTCGCCTGTCCGATACAGCAGTGCCGTGGCAGACAGCAGAGACGTCAACGACATCACAAGAAATGTAATCTTAGTTTTAGTATTCATTTTAATTGTTATTTATAAATAAGTCGTTATGCGACTCTTGCACATTCACATCTTGCAAATGGGCCACCATCCTTATCCATCCACACTTTGCCAAAGCAAAATGAAAAAAAGGGGCACCAACAGTCGACACACAGTATGCACCATGGCTCCTTAAAAACAGGCTTCCCTTTGATATCTTTGAGAAAGGTGCGTTGGTACTTCGGCGGACAAGTCGGCGTTTTAGCTTCAAAGAGATCGATCAACACGCATTTTTCAGCACCCTTGGGACATGGATTCAGCCCACTCCACAGGCAGTCGTCTCCCGCTTGCAAGCCAGACGGATCGGTGAGATCAACGGGCTTGCTCTCACAATACTCATAGAGGCTAGTTAAATCTGTCAATTCCTGAGGATCGCGTTGCATCCACACGCCAAGTGATGGATCAAAAACGCGATTTCTTATGTGGTAGACAGTAATTACGACATCGTACCGATACCCTGCATAGAGCATCTCACACTGATAGGACGAAGAGCCACGTGAGGCGAACGCCGCGTCGAGGAAGTTCGGTACTCCATAGGCGGAGTAAGCGTATCGTTCCAGGACGATACCGCTGGCGTTCGCGATGGCCGTCACATTCCAGTTGGCGTCTTGCATGGCGTAGAATCTTTCGTCAAGCGAGCCATTGCCGTCGGTGTCGCGGTCCCGTAGCACGAGATCATCGATGTAGCGGACGCCCCAGACGAATTGCCGCTCGGCATCGGCTGAATTGCCTACTCTCTCTTCAATCACCTGCCATTTGCTCGGTTCCGTGTAATAGAGGTGCCGCGTCTCGCTCAGAACCCCACTGGAGTAGCTCCTTTGAATGGTTCGTCGTTTGGCGGGGTCGTAGGAATATTCAGCGATGAAGTCGCCGCCTTCTTTGATGGCGGTGAGGCGGTTCCAGGCGTCGTAGATTCCGGTGTAGCCGACGGTCGGATTGGCTGGCTTGGGGATCGTGGTCATGTTGCCGACAGCGTCGTAGCCAGGGGTGATCCAGCTTGGGCCGGCCATCTCGGTGATGTTGGTGATTTCGTTGACGGTGTTGTTGGCGCGGTTCTGGATCAAGTCCCAAGCACCGTCACCATTGTCGTCTTGGCGGTAGTTACTCCAGTTGCCGGTGGTGTCCAAGGCCCAGCATTCGGCGAAAGTGGACGTGCCCGCCGTAATCACCGTCTTGCCGGCGTTGAGCGTGCCGCGTTGCATGCCCTTCAGGCGGTGGAGGCCGTCGTTGAGGTAGAACTCGTCGAAGGCTTTACCCAGGCTGGTGGCCACCGTGTTCTGTCGCCAGATCCGATTGCCCGCTCGGTCGTAGCCGTACTTGATGCGATCGGTGTCGGCACTGCCGCCGTAGTTGTACCAGCGGTTGTCCGAACGAGCCGGCACCGTCGCCGGCCGCGTGAGCGTCGTCCCGCCATTGGTCCCATAATCCGCCGTCGCGATGACTCGACCGAACGGGTCATAGTAGGTGGCCACATAAGTCACGCGAGCCTTCGGAGTCGTACTTGGGTCTTGTAGCGGGCCAGTTTGATTGGCCGGAGCGTTGTGGTAGCGATACCGCGTCTTCGTCAGGATCGCATTGCCTGCCGCGTCGTAAGTGTTTTCAACTTGTTCGATGATCGTATCGTCGTCCACCATGATTCCTGCTCCCTGTTGCGTCAAAGAGTGAAACGGCGGCCAAGCCAATTTCGGCCGTCAGAGAATCGGGCCAATCGGCGTGCCCAACGCGGCACCGCCGTCCTCAGCATCACAAACTCATCGGGATTCTGAAGCGAACGCAGAATCAACCGGCGCGAGGCAATTTTCGAGTCCATCCCGTCGCTCCTTCTGAGCGACCTCCCTGCCGCAGACGCTCATCACTTTGCAGTGACTCCTTGCACACGCGGCATTGTCAGAATGCCGCCGCGAAACGCAAGAACAATTCCTCATCGCGCGGAAGATTTCACAGAACCGCCGGAGTCAGTCAATCCATCGAGACCCAGTGCAGCGCCGGCAGACGACCCTGCGAAGTATGTCCGTTTCGAGATCACTCGCGAAGACGGGCGCACCATCAATCTCTGCACGAGGGATGCAGCGGCTTTGTTGGAATTGATTCGATCCCTCAAAGCGGATGGGAAGTCCGACAGCGAAATTGAATCCGGCACCATCTATCTGGAAGGCGGAGAAGCGATCAGTCTCAAGGAGATCTTGTCAGCCGTCGCTCGGCACGCCAAATCGGCGGAAGCCGTCTTCGAGACCATCCGCTATCGCGACACTCCCGGCGAGCGCGGATATGGCCGCGTCTTGTTGACCGGCAAAGTTCCGCGCAAGGCGCTGGCCCGGCGTGAAGACGTGCAGATTCTGGACGAACGGGGATATCCCAAACGTCTGATGAAATCGAGCACTCCATTTTTCGTGTTTGAAGATACGGGTGAGCATTGGCTCGTGGGGAGCGAACAGGACCGGGACTTGGCGATCGGTTGGGTGCGTTCCGATCAATGCTTCGCGTGGCCGACGCGCCGCTTGGTGTATCCCGTCGATCTGGAGGCTTTGTCGGCGGCACTCGACGTTGCGGGCGTGGGAACGCACCTGCCCCCGTTCCGCGCCGAAGACGTGATGCCTTGGCCCGTGATCGCTGAGGATCGGGACACCGATTCTCTGACAGTTCTCGCCGACTTGTCGCCGATCGGCGGCGGCATCATGCCCATGCACATCGCGCACACCGAGCAATTTGAACTGTACGTGCTGTTTTCCGAGAAGGAACTCAACACGTTGCTGGCGCGGCTGACGGAACTCGTCGGCTTTCTGGAGTCGGGCCGCCTCAGTCTGCCGCAGACCGTGCAAGTGCTGGGAGATTTTTTGACACAGAACCGGATCGACTTCTGGGATTTTGCGGAGATGAAGAAGGTCGTGGATCTCTACCCAGGCGGTCGGACCACCTTGTCGTTTGAAGTCGAACTCCAAAAGGAAATCAAACGGGCGATTCCCAAACTGCGAGAGCAAATCGCCGTGCTGCTCGACGCGGTGGCCGCTCGCGATTTCTACAACGCCGCGCATGGCCTCTACATCCTGCCGATGGGCAAATTCCGCAAAGGAGACCGACCGTGACTGTCTTATCCCCCATTCCCGTTTTGGAATTCGATGGCGTCAGCCGGGTGTACGCCGCGCGCGGCCGAGGGAGCGATGCCGGCCAAGTGGTCGCATTGAATAGTGTCAGCTTGCGGATCGGCGCGGGTGAGTTTGTCGGCATCGTCGGCCCCAGCGGCGGCGGAAAATCGACGCTGCTCAACTTGGCGGGCGCACTCGATCATCCAACATCCGGCCGAGTCTTGTATGGCGGACGTCCAATCCCAGAATTCGGCCCTGTGTCATTCCGGCGGCATCATGTGGGGTTTGTCTTTCAGGACTATCATTTGCTCGCCAGCCGCAGCGCTCGCGACAACGTGGCGCTGGGCTTGATGTTCACGGGGGCTTCGCGCCGGCAAGCGCAGAGCGAGGCGCGCGAGTGGTTGCAGCGTTTGGGCTTGGCGGATCGCGCCGACCATATCCCCTCGACACTCTCCGGCGGCGAATGCCAGCGTGTGGCGATTGCTCGCGCGATGATCAAACGGCCCGCCTTGCTGTTGGCGGATGAGCCGACCGGCAATCTCGACCAATCCAGTCGCCGCGATGTGTTGACCGCCATGAGCCGGCTGCATCGTGAATTCGGCACGACCGTGTTGATGGTGACGCACACGCCGGCGGAAGCACAGGCGTTCTGTAGCCGTATGGTCACGATTGATCGACACGTGGTTCACGAAGAGTTGCTGACATCCCGCGTTTCATAGGAGTCGTCCCATGCCCCTTTCGGAATTGGTGCGTCTGGTCCTGACCGGCCTGCGCGCGTCGCGGTTTTCGTTTGCGAGTAACGTCATCGCCACCGCCGTGGGACTGACGTTCTTTGGCACCTTGCTCGCGCTGACCACGGGCGTGGGGCAGTTTTTGGAACGCTATTACACCCGCACCGTCGCCCTGACGACGCTGACCGTGTATCAGCCGGCGGATCGCACGGACGCGGAACCCTTTGACCAAGCGTATCGACAGCGTCTGGCGGACAGGCCGGGCATCCGCCAAGTGGTTTATCACGAGTTGGGTTTCGTGGAGATCGGGATCGCCCAAGGCCGGATGACGACGGTTTGTCTCCGATCGGCCGTCGCGGATGACCCGGAGATTGAGCGGCTGGAGCGCGTCGCGGGGACCAATCTGCCCACCACGCCTGAGCCGATCCAACCCTCCCTCGTTCTGCCGCTGAACGTGGTGCAGCGATTGTCGGACCTGCCACCGGCCGAGTTGATTGGAACCGAAGTCGCGCTGGTGATGGATCGCAGCCTGAATTTGGAAGACCCCAATCAGCACGCCACCCTCTACGGCAAGATTGCCGGGATCGTCAACGAAAGCCCAGAGAATTCTGTCTACGTTGACTACTCGGTGATGGCGCTGATCTCCCCTTGGAAACGAGAACGAGACCTCGATCACTCGGAAGAGCCATCCGACAGTCATGCCGCCTTGACCAATACGCCGGACGAGGCCGAGACCAAGGTGGAGACCAAGGCCGAGTCAACGCACCATAAACAAACCAAAACCGGCTTTGCCTATGCCACGTTGCGTGACGCCTGGGAGGCCATTCAGGAGCAGATCGCTCAGGACACGCTCATCTATCCGAGCCTGCGCTTGCATGTCCAAGATTTGGAAACGGTCACGGCTCTGCGCCAGCAATTTCGCAAAGCCGGACTTCCCAGCGATTCCATTCTGGACGACGTGGCGACGATCCGTGATCTGCGGCACTACGGCCTGTTGATCGGCGCGCTGATCGGTGCCATCACCCTGATCGCCGCCACGTGCAGCATCTTCAACACGGTGCTCGCATCCGTGGAACGCCGCACGGCGGAAATCGGCATTCTTCGAGCCATCGGCGCTTCCACGCCGCAAGTCATCGGCATCTTTTTGCTGGAAGGGATCTTTGTGGCCTTGGTCGGCGCGGCGGTGACTTGTGGCGTGCTGTGGATCGGAACCGACTTGGCCAACGAATGGTTGTTGCAACAGTTGACCAAGAATCCGGACTACGAGCATCTCGCTTCGCTCAAGCCGATGTTGTTTTTGTTCACACCGACGCTGGGATTGTTCGTCGTGGCGGTCGGCGGGCTCGTGGCGCTGCTGGCCAGCTTGTTTCCCGCTTGGCTGGCAGCGCGGCTCGCTCCCGCGGATGCGTTACGGCAACGCTGAATCGGCGGTTGGGTGCGGCGGCACATGCGCGGAAGGTGCTCGCGATGGATTGGCTCACGGGAGAACTCAACTTTGGCATGGTGTCGCTTGTCGCGCTGTTGCTCGTGTTCGGCTCGCATGTCGTGCGCGAGCGGCCTGAGCTGCACAGATTCGGCAAGCGTTTGGCGATGCTGGCGTTTTTCGTCGTGGCGATCTGGTATTGGTATCTGTGGGAACCGAGTGAGGCGGAAGAGGTCGTCGGGGTGCTATTGCGGTCGCTGGCGTTCAGCGGGTTGGTGCTCGGCTGCACTTGGCTTGTGCTGCCGTCGCTGGCATTCCTACGTGACGCAACGATCCGCCCGGTCCTGCGAGCTTGGCGCGAGTATCGGCTTCGCTGCCGGCAAAAACGTGTGGCCGCCACACAGCGGATCGTGGATGAGACCGAACGGAGACGCCGAGAAGCGGATTGGCAACGCTCCACGCCCGAACGCGAACAGGCCCGGCGCGACGCCGAAGTACAGGCTCAAGCAGACGCTGCCAACCGCACGCGCGACAAGCACCGCCGCGAAGAGGCCCGGCTGAGCTGTCTGTTACTGCGCGATCAATACTCGACCGAACTCGGTAGCCGCTTCACGCGCGAGCGACTCGAAGAGTATTTCGCGACTTACATGACCGACTCGCATTCCGCGGAAGAAGTCGAGTCGCGCGCCGCACAACTGCGGGGCATGATCGAGGAGGCGCTGACGGTCAGCGGAGTCAACCGCCGGAAACGCTTCCAGTCGCTCGACGAAATTGCCAAGTACTTCCTGCAACTCCGTGAAGCGGCGAAACGCGCGAATTACGACCCCGACACCTTGGACTCCATCGAATCTCTTTATGAGACCGCAGAATCCAAAGCCCTGGAGGAGTTCTTCAAATCATGATCCCGATCATTCTCGGCACGGACTTGCAAACGAATCTGCCGTATTACCTGAATCCTGATTTGCTCCGCACACATCTGCACGCCATCGGCGCGACGGGGAGCGGCAAGAGCACGCTGATCGTGTCGATCGTCAAATCGCTGCTGAGGAACCCGCGTCCGAAGTGCGCGTTGTTCTTGGTTGATCCCGTGGGCAATCTGAGCCAAGACCTACTGACTTGGATGGCCGATCGTAAAACCTGCCCGCAACATGTCGCGGATCGGTTGGTGTACTTGGAACCGGCCAATGAGAAGTGGGTACTCCCGTTTCATCCGTTGCGCAGTCAGTCCGAAGAACACCTGTATTACCAAGCTGGGCGTTCGATGGAGATCGTGCTGCGCGGCTGGGCCAGCCAAAACGTCGAGCAGATGCCTCGCTTGAGATATTGGACTTTCGCCTGTTTCTTCGCGTTGGCCGCGATGGGCCTGCCGCTCGCCGCCTCGCGCTGGCTGTTGCGTCCGGGAACGGACGAACACAAAGCTTTGCTCAAGCGGTTGCCGGACGGAGTGCGGTCGATGTGGGCCGAAATCCTCGGCGCGCGCGGCGGTGAAGCGCTCAAACAATTGGAATCGACTCGCAGCCGGCTCACGTTGTTCGCGGATTGTGGCATCTTGCGTCGCATGTTTGGCGTCGCTCAGAATCGGTTCGATGTCGCCCGCTTCATCCGGGAGCGTCGGATTGTACTGGTGAATGTCGGCTCGTATGGCATTCTCGATCAACAGATCGGCAAGACCATCGGTGGTTTCGTCGTCAACGAAGTCATTCAGACCGCCATGAGCCTGACGAGCAAGGACGTCAATCCCACCTATTTGGTCTTGGATGAGTTTCAGCATTTCGTCGGCCCTGATCTCTATGAGGCACTGCCGCTTGTGCGACAACTCGGCCTGCGGCTGATCCTCGCGCATCAATCGTTCTCACAGCTTGAACGCGGCGACATCGACTTGACCGGAATCATCTGGCAAGCGCGGTCGCGGCTGATGTTCGCGAATTCGGCCAAGGATGCTTCGATCATCGCCGAGGAACTCGCGAAGCTGACGTTCGACCCTTATCGCTTGAAGGATTTGCTGACCTCCGAACGCCAGTTGATCGTGGACTTTCGTCGCGAGTTGATGAAGAGCAGTTCCTACACGCACTCCGACTCCACCGCCAAAGAATCCGGAAGCAGCCGCACCGATGGCGCAAGCAGCGGTGAGTCGCGGGCTCCGGGAATGATGCTTCCCACAAGAGCCACCGGGCAGCAGTCCAACGCGGCGCATTCGCTGTCCGAAAAGACCGGACATGCCGACGCTCACAAAACATCTTTCTCTCCTGAGTCGATCGTCTTCTTGTCGCCGCTCCGTCGGCGACTTGAATCACACAGCGGAGCCAAGAACGTTTGTCCCCAAACCGTTCCAGACCCCGGTCCAACACTGGTTCCAGAGGTGGTTCCAGACCCCGGTCCAGCGCTTGGCCGCCCCGGTCCACGGAGGGTCAACGATGATGTTTGTTGTATGTTGTTTGCCCACCAGCCGTTTCGTGGGTCGCCAGGACTCCTCGGCGTGGCCTCGTCCTCCTGGCTTGTTTCGTACGTTGCAGGGGCGGTTAATCAGTTGTTCGCTGAGGCTCACACTGATTTCTCTTGCCGCCATTGGTCAGACGGTCCACGGCCTCGCTGCTACGAAACAAGCCAGGGGGGCCTGGCGACCCGGC
>CAMDEA010000038.1 GCA_945893045.1 Planctomyces sp. SH-PL62 | reverse complement strand
AACGCTCTGGTGCTCGTTGGAATCTCCGCAACGCCGAATCCGTCTCCGCCCTGACCAACCTCCGCGACAGCAATCAATGGCAACCCTATTGGTCAACTTGCGACACCACAAAAACTTAACACCGCCAATATCTCTGGGCACACCCCTTGCTTCAGCGACGGATGAGCGTGCTTCGCCTTCTCTTTCGTAACTCAATACGATGCCGCCCGCGATGGAGTCTGTGAACTTGTCGCCGAGTGAATCGCTGATTCGCAAACCAGTCCCTCAGCCGCCGCAGGCGATCCTTCGGCGGCTTTCGCATTCCGTTGGAGCTTGACCATGCAACGTCCGCAACACGCACCTCCCGCCACTCCGCCGACCATCAAGATGTCCGAAGGCTGGCACTGCCTGCATCTTTACCTGCGAGTCAATCAGAAGGAATGGCAGGGGCTGGCCGACTATCAGCGAGCGGAAGGTCTTGAACAACTGACTCAGTTGCTCGATCCCAATCGCGAGGGTGCTCCAAAACGAATTCAAACGTCGGTGGTGTCTCGGCACGAAGCGGACCTGGGAATCATGGTCCTGGACCCGGACCCGCTGGTGATCAACGGGATTCGACAAGGGATTCGCGCCAGCCGGTTCGGCTCGGTGCTGGTGCCGGCTTACTCGTTCGTCTCGATCACGGAGATTTCCGAGTACGTCCCGTCGATCGAGCAATATGCCGAGCGGCTGAAGCGGGAAGGGACCGATCCCTCCGATCCCGCGTTCCAAGCAAAGATGTCCGCTTACGAGCAGCGGCTGCCGATGATGAATCAGCAGCGGATGTATCCGGACTTCCCGCCGTTTCCGATCTCCTGCTTTTATCCGATGAACAAAATTCGGCACCCCAACGCCAACTGGTATCAGCTCTCGTTCAGCGAGCGAGCCGACTTGATGGCCGAGCATGCGACGTCCGGAATCAAATTCGCCGGGCGCGTGTCGCAGCTCATCACCGCCTCGACCGGCTTCGACGATTGGGAGTGGGGGGTGACGCTGTGGGGACGCGCTCCCGAACACATCAAGGAGATCGTTTACACGATGCGCTTTGATCGCGCCTCGGCGCGGTATGCGGAGTTCGGGCCGTTTTACCTCAGCTACATCATGTCGCCAGCGGATGCGCTGAAGGAGTTGCGGTTGTGACTTCGATCGCCGTGATCGGCACAACCCTCACGGTGAAGTTCCAAGTGGTTTGAGAATTCTTCATCCGCGCTGCTCGACTTCATTCAGTGTGCCGATATACTCCCGCACCGCTTGCGACGCATCCGCGAGCCAAAAGAGAGAATGATGCGACTGTCGCGGGGTGGAGCAGCCCGGTAGCTCGCGAGGCTCATAACCTCGAGGTCGTAGGTTCAAATCCTGCCCCCGCCACTACACGAAAAGCCGATCCGATTGGGTCGGCTTTTTCGTTTCCGTCGCGTATTTCGCAGCCGTACCGCGACCGTTAGGGAGTGGTCCGATCTATCGCTGCGGGCCGCTCCCTAACGGTCGCGGTACGGTCAAGAAACGGCCAATCCGTGCTGGCCCAAGTGTCCGAGCAGCGACGGCACGTCGGTGAAGACCTCGGCCATCAAACCGTGCTGGCGGCCGGCGGTGACGTATTTCGGGATGTCGTCGGTGTAGAAGCACTCGCCTGGATCGCAGCCAATCTCGCGCAGGGCGGCTTCGTAGATGGCGGGTTCTGGTTTGATGGCTCCTGCGCCACACGAGGTCACGCAGGCATCGAAGCGTTGCAGCACGTCGTAATGGTCGCGGACCCACTCGAAGTGCGTGATGCAGGTGTTCGACAGCAGTACGAGCCGCAGGCCCTGAGCTTTGAGCTGATCGAGCACCGGGACGATCGGCTCGTTGAGCCAAAAGATATCCGAGGCCGCACGCTTCAGGGCGTCAAAGGGAACCTTTCGGCCGGCGGTCTCTTGGAACCAATCGTGGAATTGAGAAGGGCTGAGCCGGCCTCGTTCGTAGTTCCATTGCACGCCGGATTCGAGCAGCAGTTGCCGAATGTCTTCCGTCGATCGGTCGCAGAGTTGGCCGAGCTGCTCACACATCCGATCGTGCGAGAAGAAGACCAGGACGTTGCCCATATCGAACAAGCAGGTGCGGATCATGGATCAATCGCCAATTGACGCTTTTTGCGAGGAAGGGATACAACTCCGCCGCACGGAAGGCACGGCGTTTGCGCGGATTTACCGCGCGGCGACTATCTCGCGGCGGCGGCAGTCTCGCAATCCCATCCTGGGGCGGCTCGCACGCGGTCCTTTGTCAGGGAGGCAAACCAATCATGGCCACTTCGTATGACGGTCTGGGAGCGGGTATCGCCGACGCGACCGCTCGCGATCATGACTGGCCTTGCCTGCGACAGTTCTGTGTGTTTCTGGAAAACCGGCTCGGCCGCCTGCGCGACTTGCTGCGAATCTTCGAGAAGCATGACCTGCGGATCATCGCACTGAGCATCAATGACTCTCACGACTGCGCGACCGCGCGAGTGATGCTCAGTTCGTATGATCGGGGCCGCGAGATTCTCAGCCTGTCCGGCTTCGCGTATTTCGAGAGCGACATCATCGGCGTCGAGTTGCCGGAGGGGCATCAGCCGTTCGCGATGATCTGCGGCTCGCTGCTGCAAGCCGAGGTCAACATTCACTACACATACCCGCTGCTGTATCGCGGGCAAGGTCGCGGAGCGATCGCCCTCTCGGTCGATGACCTCGATATGGCGCTCAAGGTGCTGGCCGAACGCGGGCACCGGTTGATCACCGAGGACGACCTGCTGCTGGAGGAATAGCGGTCTTGTCCCGTTTGGGGAGCACTCGTAAAGTCCGCCGCCTTTTTCCAGGGACGGGATATGGTTCGAGGGCGGACGTGGCTGATCGCGATTCTGCTGTTGGCGTTGGTCGGACGACTGGTGGCGGCGTGGGCCGTGCAGCAGAAAGTCGGCGATCAATTGTGCCTCATCGCTGGCGATGCCGAAGGCTATTGGGAACTGGCTCGGAAGATGACCGCCGGCCAAGGGTTCTCGTTGTACGACCCGCCGCGCCACGTGCATCGTATGCCCGGCTTCACCGCTGTGTTGGCGCTGTCGATGAAGCTCTTCGGCGAGAGTCCATTTGCCGCACGATGTTTGTTGGCGTTGATCGGGACTGCCGCGTGTGGTGCGGTCTATCTGCTGGGACGGAGATTGTTCGACGAACGAATCGCGTTGATCGCGTGCGGCCTGACAGCTATCTCACCAGTGATGACCGGCTTCAGCGTGCTGTTGCTCAGCGAAACATTATTCGCGCTGACGCTCACGCTGAGCCTCTGGTGCGCAGCAAATTGGTTGCCGGCCGAAAGCCGAGAGCCGAAAGCCGAAAGCCGTTATCCCATTTTGTGGCCCCTCCTCACCGGCATCAGCATCGCGATTGCAACATACGTGCGGCCAAGTTGGATGCTGGCCGGACCGTTGCTCGCCGTGCTGGTGATCCTGCTCAAGAGGTCGCGAGGCAAAGCGTGTCTCGAATCGGCAGTGATGCTGCTCGGATTGTTCGGGGCGATGCTGCCGTGGGCCTGGCGGAATCACGAGGTCAGTGGTCACTGGGTCTTCACGACGTTGTGGTCCGGGCCGAGCTTGTACGACGGACTGAATCCCGATGCGAACGGCGACAGCAATATGACGTTCTTCGATCGGGACAACTTGATGGCCCAGATGTCCGAGTGGGACGTCGATCAACACTACAAACAAGCGGCGTGGCAGTACGCCCGCCAGCATCCCGGCCGTGCAGTCGAGCTGTCGCTTTTGAAGCTATGGCGATATTGGAAGCCGTGGCCGAGCGCGAAGGAGTTCGGGGGTTTCTGGCGAGGACTGCTCGTCGCGGCGTTTTTCGTTCCGGTTTGCGTGTTGGCTGCGCGCGGCGGGTGGCAAGCTCGAAAGCAGCCCTGGGTCTGTTTTTTGACGCTCGGACCAATCTTCTACTTCGCGGCGATTCACGCGGTCTTCGTCGGCTCGCTGCGTTATCGGCTGCCGGCGGAGTATCCGTTGTGCGTACTGGCAGCGGTTGGCGTGTGCTCGCTGTTGAAGAATCAGCCAGCCGTACCGCAACCGTCAGGGAGCGGTCCGCTTTGACAGAACAGGCCACTCCCTAACGGTCGCGGTACGGCTGACTCCAAACAAAGTTTGGTTCGCCAAATGAAAACCCTCCTCAAAACATTTCTGTGGATGATCGTGCTGGTGGCGGCGGGAGCCTACTACGGCAAGGGAGTTCTGCTGCGCGTGTGGAATGGCCGCGATGCGGTCATCAAGCAGGGGGTCGTCGCGGAGCTGAAGAAACTGCTGCCGAATGTGGAACTGCAACTCGACGAAGTGCGATATGACTTCGGGCGTGAGATCGTCCTGATCGGATTGACGCTGACGCCGCCGCAGGGTGATGTGCCGATCGTGCGGCTGCCGGAGACGGTCATCCACATCAATCGCGACTGCGACGCCATTCTGGATGGGCAGCCGTTGGAAGTCTTGAAGGTCATCGTGAAGGCTCCGCGGTTGGAGGTCGTGCGCGGGGCGGATGGCAGTTGGAATTGGCAAACGCTGGTGTTCCCGCCGCAACAGGAGAAAGGGAGTTTGCCGGAGTTCGCGATCGAGGATGGCACCGTTGTCGTGCGGGTCGAACAAGCTCCGGGGGTTCCGCCAGGGGTGCTGGTGCTCGAACACATGGATATCGAATTGCTCCCTTCGGGGAAGCGGCAGTTTCAGATCAAGGCGGCGTCGAACTGCGAGCACACCGGGGCGATCGAATTGGGTGGCCGCTGGAGCATCGACGACCAGACCGGACACCTCGACGGCAAGCTGACGCAGATCACGGCGGGGCAAGAGCTCGTTGGAGTCGCGGCCAGCTTTGCTCCGGAAGTGCGGACGAAGCTGGCGGAATGGGAAGCGAAGTTTCTTGAACTGCTCACGAAACCGGCGGATGCTCAGGGCGGCTCGCCGTTCGGAGTGTCGGGACCGATTAAAGCTGTGGGTGCGGCTGATTCCATCTTGGGTTTGAAGGCGAAGTTCAACGTCGCCTTCGGCATCACGCGGCCGGAGCCAAAGACGACCCCCACGTTTCACGTCGCCATGAACATCGAAGACGGCGAGATCACCAACCCCGCCCTGCCCTTCCCACTGCATGACCTGCGCGGCGAGCTGTATGCCGACAACGATCGCTTCGTAGTCAAAGAGCTGACGGCTCACAACGGCGCGACCAAGCTGCTGGTCAATGGCAAATTGGAAGGCCGCGAGGCGGGCTATCCCGGCCGCATCGAACTGAACGTCAACAACGTCGTCTGCGATCGGCGGCTGCGCAGTCGTTTATCGGCGGGGTTCGGCCGCATCTACGACCAGCATCAGCCGCAAGGCGATCTCGACATGCACGCCGTCCTGGTGCATGAAAGAGGACGCTGGAAGCCGGAAGCGTTGATCGTCACCGCCAAGGATTGCTCGGTGATTCACGAAGCGTTCCCGTATCCCGTCGAGCACGCGAACGGCTCAATCACCCTGCAAGACGGCAACCTGATCATCGACGTCAGCGGCATGGCCGGCAACCGGCCGATCACGCTCGAAGGGACGGTCGAAAATCCCGGGGCGAACGCGACAATCCTGTTGACGGTCCGCACGTCCGACTTGCCGATCGACGAGACGTTCATCAACGCCTGCGCACCGCAACTGCGATCGGCGATTCAGAGGATGCGGCTGACCGGCCTCATGGATGGCGAGGTCCGGCTGACCAAGGCTCCGCAACAGCCGTTCGTGCCGCGTATCGAAGCGCTGCTGAAGAACGGAGCGATGAATTACGACGCCTTCCCCTATCGCATCGAGGGCATCACCGGCCGTCTGTCCGCGATCGGTCCGAACTTCGATTTCAAAGATTTGAAAGGCCGGCATGGCGAAGATGGGAAGACCGTCATCGCGGCGAAAGGGGACTATCGCAAACTCAACAACACGGTCGGTGAGCTGAATCTGAAAATCGTGACGCAAGCCGCGCCTCTCGACAAATCGCTGTACCAAGCGGTACCGGCGTCGTTGCAGCGCGTGTGGAGCGAGTTTCGTCCGACGGGACTCGTCGATGTCGTCACCGACGTGCATTGGCTGACCGATCGGGCGGCGGATATTCGGATGAAGAGTATCGAACTGACGAAAGGCAGCCTGTCGTTGAAGATGCTGCCGTACGAGTTGGATGAACTCCGAGCCAGCTATGAATACGGCCCCGACAAAAACGGTTTGCCGACGGTCGTCGTGAAGTCGATTCAAGCACGGCATGGCGAAACCACACTCTCGGCCACCGGTTATCAAACGGTCGAGGCGAACGGCAACTGGCGTGCGCACTACGACAAGTTCACGGTCGAGAACCTCACGCCGAATAAAGAACTGCTCGACGCGCTGTCGCAGTTGCCGGGGTTGAAACAGCTCTTCGCGAGCCTCGATCCCAATCAAACGCTGCGATTTGACGGAGCGATGGACTTCAAAGGGACCGCCGACCTGAACGACCCGATCACCGCCGCATGGGACTTGGACACCTACTTCTTTGACGGCACGATGCACACGGGGCTGGACTTCAAAAACCTGCGAGGCAAGGTGCATGCCAAAGGGAGTTGGAATGGGCAGGAAGTGAAAGTGAATGGGGACGTTGATTTGTCTTCGGCCCGCATTCTGGATTACGACCTGACCGATGTTCGCGGTCCCTTCCGTGTCGAACAAGGGACGCTGATGTTTGGCGCGGGGGACACGCAGCGCGTGCGGCCTCCCGGATTGCTGGAAGATCGCGAGCGAATCACCGCGCGGTTGTTCGACGGCACGCTGCTGCTCGACGGCGTTTCAACGTTGTCCGAGATTCCCAAATACAAGGTGCTGCTGCAGCTTCGCAACGCGCGGCTGGAAAAGTTCGCCGCACTGCACGCTCCGAAGCAGCGCGACTTGCGCGGCATCACCAACGGTTCGGTGCAACTGGAAGGCAAAGGCTCCACCGCGCAGGGAGTTACCGGCCGCGGCACCATGCAGATCAGTCCGGCCGCACTGCTCGACATGCCGGTCATCTTGCAAATGTATCGCAATCTGAGCCTCGCGCCGCCGGAAGATTACACCTTCAAATCGGCGCGGCTCGACTTCGACATTGGTTACGCCCGGTTCATGTTTCGTTCAATCGCATTGGAAGGGGACACGATCAGCTTCGTCGGCAAAGGAACGGCAGACTTTGAGAATAACGTGAATCTCGACTTCTACTCGCGCCTGCCGCGCGGCCCGCTGTCGATTCCGATCCTTCAAGACGTGATCGGCGCAGCCACAAAAGGCTGGGTCCGCATCAATGTGACCGGAAAACTGTCGGACCCGCAAACCAATATCTATACGGCCTCGCCGCTGGATGATGCATTCAAAGCGATCCCGCAAACGATTTTCCCAATTCCCATTGGCCAAGGCATGCTGCCCAAAGGGGTCAGCCGGCAATGAAAGTCGTAGCCGCACTCGCCAGAGTGCGGGCAGGGCGATCCCACGCATAACCCGCGTTCTGGCGAACGCGGCTACGTTACTTCCAGCGTTCGTCCTCGAACGGATGCAGCATCTTGGCGACGCCTGGCTGTGGGACGTGATCGACCAACGCCTGAGCCAGCCGGAAATCTTCCGCCGACGTGATCTTCAAGTTCATCGGCGAGCACTCGACGACATGCACCGGCTGGCCCAGCCGCTCGACCAACTGAGCTTCATCGGTCGGCTGAAAGTCGCCGCGCTGAGCGAACGCATCGAGCAGCAACTGACGTCGAAACACCTGCGGCGTCTGCGCCGCCCACAATCCCTCACGCGGTACGGTCTTCACGATCCGCCCGTCCGGCGCGACCAGCTTCAGCGTGCTGCTGATCGGCGTCGCCGGGATCGCCGCGCCGTACTTCTCGGCCGCACGGAAGACCGCGTCGATCCACTCGTGAGCGATCAGCGGCCGAGCGGCATCATGCACCGCGACAAACTCGACATCTTCCCGCACGCAGGCCAAAGCGCGTGCGACCGTATCGGCTCGCTCCGTTCCGCCTTCGATCAGTTGCAGGTCGAGGAACGCGAGGCTCGCTCGGTACTTGGTCTTGAACCAATCCATGTCCTCCGGCGACAGCGCGATGATCCGCTGCACGACATCGTCCCGATTCACGAACGGTTCGAGTGCCCGCAGCCAGACGGGCCGGCCCTTCAGCTCTTGAAAAGGTTTCTTCTTCGGAGCCGCCAGGCCAAGCGCCGCGAGTTCGTCACTGGCAGCGTCTGCAAAGCGACTGCTCTTGCCAGCAGCGGGAAGGATCACAGCAAAAGTCGGACGAGGATTTGTCATGGTTTGAAAACCGTACCGCGACCAACGGAGAGCGACCAGTCATCGCGCATCTGACAAAACGCCACCCCGCTTGCCGGGGTGGTTCCCGCGCTCTGCAGCTACGGGCCAAGAACGCTCGGCAACGCGTTGATCGCGGCGTCTTCCTGCCGATCCGTGCCGTAGCTGCAGGGCGCGAGAACCACCGGGACAAGCCCGGTGGCGGTCCTTGATGCCACCTCGCCACGTCCGTTGCCGAATGGCATCCATGCGGCGTTGCCGATTCGCCACGCGGCTGAGTTCCGCAATGGACGTTCGCCGCAACAAGCTCGGTATTTCTCGGACTTTTCAGACTTGTTGACGTTCGTTTCGGAAAGTTGACGTGATTGGCATTGGCTTTGTTCAAGGGATGAACAGGACGTAGGTCAGCCTTTCCAGGCTGATCCGAACGTTCTCAATCTCCGCGCCGAATCTCGTTCGGGTCAGCCTGGAAAGGCTGACCTACTTGGAGCTTCTCCATGAGCAAGTCGATCCTGGTCGTTTGCAGCCGCAATCCGATCTTTTCCTCCGACCTTTCGATGGCCTTGGGCGAACGCTTTGACGTGATGCTTAGCGACACCGTCCAAAAGGCGGGAGAGTTGTGTTTGAAACACGCGGCGCACGCTTTGGTCGGTGACTTCCAAGTCACCAACGATGGCGGGCACGCTCAAGAGTATGTCATCAGTCAACTGCGGCAGCGGCTGACGGAGTTGCACGTCCTGCTGCTCACGGCGGAAAACTGTCCGGAGCCGCTCGAACGCCTCGCCGCCTGCGGAGGCATGACGCATCTGCGAGGCACCATCGGCGTCGAGAAAGTGGTCGCGTGGATCAACGAGAAATTCCCCGCACCCTCAACCGCCGCGCCGACCGAAACTGCTTCTGCATCAAACGAGTTCAAAGAACTGGATACCGTGCTGCACGGCATCAGCCGCAAGTTTGAAACGAACACACCGCAACTGCGGCGAATGTTGGTCGAACTGGAAGTCGCCGCGCAGCATGACGTGACGGTGCTGCTGATCGGTGAGACCGGCTCCGGCAAAACATTCCTGGCCAACTTGATTCACGAAGTCTCGCCGCGCCGCAAGGAAGCGTTCTTGCACGTCGCGTGCGGAGCGTTGCCCAGCGAATTGATCGAAAGCGAACTCTTCGGCCATGTGAAGGGCGCGTTCACGAGCGCTCACGCCGACAAGGAAGGGAAATTCCTGGCGGCGGGACGCGGCACGATACTGCTCGACGAAATCGACGTGCTCGGCCCGGAGCAGCAAGTCAAGATTCTCCGCGCGATCGAGACCGGCGAGTTTGAACCCGTCGGCTCGAACAAGACGTACAAATCGCAGGCCCGGCTGGTGGTCGCCAGCAATCTCGATTTGAAACCGCTGGTCGAGAAAGGCCGCTTCCGGCCCGACTTGTACTACCGGCTCAACATGCTGAAGTTCGAGGTGGCACCGCTCCGCGATCGCAAGCCGGACATTGCTCCGTTGGCTCGCAAGTTCGTCGCGCAGTCGTCCGCCAAGCACAACATCAAGATCGACAGCATCGACGACAATCTCTTTAGCGCGTTGTACGCCTACCCGTGGCCTGGCAACGTGCGCGAGTTGGAAAACGTCATTCAGCGCGCGGTCATTTACTGCCGCAACGGTGTGCTCACCGCCGACCAACTGCCGTATGACATCCTGGTCGGCAACGCCGGCCCGTCGAATGATCCGAGCGTGCAACTTGGCACGTCATCCCTGGCGAACAGTGCCGCGACGCTCAATCGCCAGATCTCGCTCACCGAACGGGAGATCATCGAGCAGACGCTGCTGAAGAATAATTTCAGCCGCACCAATACCGCGAAGGAACTCGGCATCAGCCGCGTGACGCTCTACAACAAGATGAAGAAGTATGGCATGATGCACTGACCGTGGCTCACGCGGCTCGCATCTGGTGTTCAGCCCCAAGGGGGCATGACTCGAAAGCCCAGGGCGCAGCCCTGGGATCGCGGCGCGTAACAATCATTGAAGGCCCAACGGGCCGTGACACGACGCTTTCTGGCGTTTGGGTCACGGCCCGTTGGGCCTTGCGGCATTCATGCGTGTCCTTTTCCCAGGGCTAACGCCCTGGGCTTTCGAGTCTGTCCCCGTTGGGGCCAAGGCCGGAAGACCGATGGGACGTTAATCATTCAATCCCGTACTGATCGAGCTTCTTTCGCAGCGTGTGCCGATGCAGGCCGAGTCGCTTCGCGGCAGACGTGCATTGGCCCAGTTCATGAGCCAGCGTGGCGGACAGCAATGCCGGTTCGACGACGCTCAGGAAGCGTTCGTAGAGATCTTCTTGCTCACCGTCTTCGCGCAGCCGAGACTCGGCCCATTGGCGGATGAGTTGCGAGAGCATGTCGCTGGGGATCACGTCCGCAGGTGTTCCAGGCGCAGGGGCCGGCGGTGGCAAGTGGTCCGGCTCAATCTGTCCGCCACGAGCGACGATGACGGCATGTTCGATCGCGTTGCGCAGTTCGCGGACGTTGCCGTGCCACGGGCGGCGCGTCAGCTCGACCTCGGCCCGCTGACTCAGCGACGGTCGCTGCAATTGGTTCTTGGCGGTCAGCGTCGTGATGAAGTGCTCGGTCAGTTCCAAAATGTCCGCCCCCCGTTCGCGCAGCGGCGGCAGGTCGATTTGAAACGTGACGAGCCGAAAAAACAGATCGTGACGAAAGAGGCCGGCGGCGATCTTCTCGCTGAGCCTTTGATGCGATGCCGAGATCAACCGGAAGTCGATCGCGCGTGGCTTGTCCGCTCCGACTGGGACGATCTCGCCATGTTCGAGCGCTCGGAGCAGTTTGATTTGCAGCGGCAGCGGGATGTCGGCGACCTCGTCGAGAAACACGGTCCCGCCGTGAGCTTGTTCCAGCAGCCCGATGCGCGGCGTTTCGACACCGGTGAAGGCTCCGCGAACATGCCCGAAGAGTTCGCTTTCGGCGAGCATCGGCGCGAGCGCGGCGACATGCACCGGCACGAACGGTCCTGCGCTGCGGCGACTGAAGCGGTGAATCGCGCGCGCGACCAATTCCTTCCCGGTGCCGCTTTCGCCATTGACCAGCACGCACGCCTCTGATCCGGCCACCAGCGCGATCTGTTTGAAGACTTCTTGGAGCACGGGTGAGCGGCCAACAATTTGATCCTGCAAACCAGGAGTCGCCGCCGGCTGTGCGGTGTTGTTTGGTCGGCGTCGCAACGCGCGGTCCAGGACTTTCTCCGCCAGCGTCAAGTCGAACGGCTTCGTGAGATACTCAAACGCGCCGTTGCGAATCGCAGCGACGGCCGTCTCCAATTTCCCATGCGCAGTCATCACGATGATGGGGGCATCGGGGAGCTTCTCACGCAATGGCGGAATCGCCGAAATGCCATCGAGTCCAGGCAAGCGCACGTCGAGAAACACCGCTTCCGCTTTGGGCGACTTGTCCGCTTCGCGCAGTCCTGCTTCCGCCGACGATGCGGTTCGCACGGCATGTCCCAGGCTCTCGAACAGTTTCTTCAGCCCCCAGCAGATGCTCGGTTCGTCGTCGATGATCAGCAGGTGAGCCATGTTCGCCTCGCGGGAATTCGGGCGGCAGTCTACAAGACGAACCGACGCCTCGCGACGTGCGGCCGAAAGTAACCCGAAGCGTCAGCGAGGGCGAACGCTTCAAAGACATCGGACTGAGAATCCTTGTCCATTGGAGCGTCCGCCCTCGCTGACGCATCGGGTTAGTGACCTTCTTTCAACTCGACCATCGAATTGGCCTCTTCAAGATGGAACTCAGCTCCACCAGTTTGGAAACCCTGCACGCCGGCCGCCATTTGTCCTTGGTGCGACGCGGGCGTTGGGAGTTCGCAACTCGTCACGGCGCAACGGGCGTGGTGGGGCTCGTCGCCGTGACGGACGACGCCAAGATGGTGTTGGTCGAACAAACCCGCCCACCGCTTGGCATGCAAGTGATCGAACTGCCGGCGGGTCTGTCGGGAGACATCGCGGGCGAGGAATCCGAATCATTGATCACGGCCGCAAGACGAGAACTCCTGGAAGAGACCGGCTACGAGGCACAAGTCGTGCGGCTGCTCACCGAAGGTCCAAGTTCCGCCGGACTGACCGACGAAATGATCTCGTTCTTCCTGATGTCCGGCCTCACCAAGACCGGCGCTGGGGGCGGCGACGCTTCCGAAGATATCCTCGTTCACGAAGTCCCGCTGGCCGAGATGCCGGAGTGGTTGGAGGAGCGTCGCCGCAGGGGTTGGGCGATTGATCCGAAGGTTTATGTGGGCCTGTTTTGGATCGAGCACAATTCTCGCTCGTTGGGTGACAAGGGCGGGGAGTGACGATTACAGTGATTTCGTTCTCGTCGTAGCCTGACTCTCCGAGTCGGGGATTTCGCAAGCAGTCCCTACTCGGAGAGTCAGGCTACGGTTTTCTAACTCTCTCACCTCGTAGACTCACAAAATCCAATGAGCCAAGAAGCGACCGTTTACGTTGTCGATGACGATCCCGCAGTCCGAGATTCGGTCAGCGCGCTGGTGAACTCCGCTGGCCTGCGCGTGCAGACGTTTCCGTCCGCCGAAGCGTTTCTGCAAGAGTACAAGGCGGACAAGCCCGGCTGCCTGGTGACCGACTTGCGCATGTTGGGGATGAGCGGTTTGGACTTGCTCGAAACTCTGCAAAAGAGCGCCGCACCGCTGCCGGCAATTCTGATTTCCGCCTATGCCGATGTCCCGGCCGCTGTCCGAGCAATGGAAGCCGGAGCCGTCACTCTGCTCGAAAAGCCCTGCCGCAACGATCAACTCGTGCAGGCGATCCACAAGGCTTTGGGACGCGACGCTTCTCAACGAGCCAAACGAACGGTCCAGCAAGAAATCAAACGCCACTTGGCCACGTTGACTCCAGAAGAGTACGAAGTCATGCAACGCATGGTCGCCGGCAAGCTCAACAAAGTGATCGCCAACGAACTGCTCATCAGCCTGCGCACCGTCGAGACCCGCCGCCACAAAGTCCTGGAAAAGATGAAAGCCGACTCGCTGGCCGAGCTTGTGCGGATGGTGGTCGAGGTGGAGTGACTTCGGATTCCATGCCCGATGAAAATGGGGTGGCACAGCTTGCTTCAAGCTGTGTGCCGAAGGCATTGGAAACATGGAGTTGACGCTCCGTTCAAAAAGAGCGTCGGTTGGCCATTGATCGTCACCTTTGGATTTCCGATGCTGCGCACACTGCTTGAAGCAAGCTGTGCCACCTACGGAGTCTCGGTTATGGAACTCAACGCGATCGTTTGCGTGAAATGCGGAGCACCGTTGCAGGTGCCGCACGAGGTCCGCTTCGTGACCTGCCGGCATTGCGGCGTCTGTCTGGAGATCAAACAAACGGAGTCCGTCGTGTACGCCACTCAGATCGCACAGATCGATCAACGAACCGAGCGGATTGAGCAACAACTTGAGCAGATGAACCTGCGCCGCGAATTGGAATTGCTTGACAGCGATTGGACCAAGGTTGGCTCCAAATTAGACGCCGATCCTTTCTTGATGATGTTTTGCGGAGCAATGATCGCGATCGCTGGACTGATTGTTGCTGTCGCCACCCTCGTGGGCCAATCGGGTTGGGGAGGCGTGGTCACCGCACTCGGAATCGCCGGAGTTGGCGTCTTCATGACGGTCTCCGGCATCGGCCTCAAACGAGCCTTTCTCCGAGGAGAAAACGCCTATGTGTCACGCCGCGACCGAATCGCACTGCGGTTGAACCAACTGTCCGCAGCGCTCGGTTCAATTGAGGGCGAAATAACGACCTGAGTTCGTTCCGTCAGATTTCTTTGCCCACCAGCCGAACGACTTCATAGACGTCTTCGTCGCCTCGGCCGGAGAGACAGATCAGGTTGAGGCGGAAATGGAGCCCGGTTTCGACGGCGGTGCGTTCGAGTGATCGAAATCAGTTTTCACGCGAGCGACCGGAGCGGGTGATGATTGGGGTTGCTGTCGAATTTGGCGAAGGAATTCGGCGACTTCGGCCGCGACTTCCGGGGACCAACGGCCGCTGGAGACGACGAAATCCACCCCCTCAGGTTCACGCACGATGGCCATGATTTGCTCCAAAGTATCTGGCGACCAACTTCGTCGCGGCCTCTTCATCCAAGTACATTCGCTGACTGCCGCCGATTCTACGAGCACCCAAGCTCTCTTCGTAGTGCGAAATCAACTCCGACTTGGCCTCGAACGCGATGAAGCCATTGAAGCCCAATTCGAACGCGACCTTCGTCGCGTAGGCAAACAAGTTCCCAGCGACTCCCACATATTTCTTGTTCCGGCCGACGTTCTCCGGGTGGCTTTCAATCAAATTGACTTGGACGAATCCATCATCGCGAGACAGCGAAATCAAGCCGTGTACCAATCGACCCAAATTTGGCACGGTCAGCTTGTAAACTTCGCCCATCGAAAGTTGCAGGCTCCAATCAAACCGCCAACCGTCATCGGCCAAACGACTCACGTCGTCGCGAGTCGCTGGCTGGATTTCTGTTGGGAACGATCGACCGGATCGCGCGTCTTCAATCGACTCCGTCAACTTGTCGATCAACTCGTCAATCATGAGGATTCAGTCCGTTTCGGCCAGCTCCGCTCAAATGTCTTTTCCCAGCAAGCGTGCGACTCTTAATGACCGTTATCGCCGTTCCTTCTGATACAGCTCGGTCAATAAGTCTTCGACCGATTTGAATTTCTTGCCGGATTCGAGAATCGTGTCGATCTTCTGCCGCGCATCCGGTGCGGAATGGCCGAGGCTGACAAGAGCCTCAAACGCCTCATGCACGACCGACTGCTGACCCGCGAGTTCCGGCGGCAGATCGCGAGCGACCATCAGCGCGAACTTCGCCATCTTGCGTCGCAGCTTGGCGACGATTCGCTCGGCAGTCGCCGGGCCGATGCCGGGAAGCGCGGTCAGTTCTTTGACGTTTTGCTCTTCGATCGCGACGGCGACTTCGCGCACGGGGCGAACCATTGCTCGCAACGCGGTCTTCACGCCGACGCCGTCCACCGAGCAGATGCTCTCGAAGAATTCTTTCTCCGCATCGTTGAGAAAACCAATCAGCCGCGGCGTCAAGCGGCCGCCTTTTTGCGGATTGCCTTCGAGGTATTCGATGGTCCGCAGACTGACCTCTTGATCGAGGCTCCCTTGAAGCTGTCGCCGCACGAACTCCGGGACGAAGACTTCGTAATGAAACGCTCCGACCGACAGCGTCGCTTCGCTGCCGGTGAGATGGACCAATCGGCCGGTGATGCGGGTGATCAAGGTGAGAACTCTTCAACGTCGCCGCGTTCGCCAGAACGCGGGGTTGTTCGCGCGATTCCCGCACTCTGGCGAGTGCGGCTACTTACGCTGGGGATGGTCGTCGTTGGGCGACAAGCCATCAACTCGCAGCGGCACCCGCAACTCGGCGTATTCCGGGATGTTCGTGCGGACAATGATCGTGCCGTCGTGCTTGCCTGGTGGCACATCGGTGATCGTCACCGCGATCTTTTGCTGACGCTGACCGATCTCATCGACTTGAGCCTCGCCAATCGCGACCTCGACCCACTTCAGCGTGCAGACCACTTCCAGAACTTCGAGGCGAGCGAGGGGCCGATCGTCCGGCGCGGCGCGGAAGTCGGTGATCGTGATCTCGCGCTTCGTCGGATCTTTGCCGAATTGGTAGACGATCAATGATCGGGGCCGGATTTCGACTCGCTCTTCGGGGAGCGAGATTTTGAACCGCACTTCCGCTTCGCGCGGCTGGCCGTCGTCGTAGAGAACTTGGCAGGTGTATTCGTGCGGGCCGGGTTTCTCGTTGGCCGCACGGACTCGCAGGAAGAACTCACCTCCCTCGCCGGGAGCAAACTCTTTGCGTTCGAGACGCGGGTTCAAACATCCGCAACTTGGCTTGAGTTCCAAAATCTTCAGCGGTCGCGAGCCGACATTTCGGAAGGCATACCGCGCGAGATACTCCGACCGAGGCGGCGGCGCGCCGAGGTTCACGAGGTATTGCTCGAACGCGAGACATTCTCGCGACGTGTCGGCCGCAACCGGCCGAGCCTTCACGCCACTGGCATGAACAGCCAGCGACAACGCAAACGGCAACAATGCGGCGGCCCACAACGCTCGCGGCCACCAACGTCCCTGTCGATCTGACGCATCCATGCGTGAAGCCTCCAACGTGGGGCAGGTTTTCAACCTGCCCGGAACCCACTGGCAGGTCGAAAACCTGCCCCACGGGCTTGTAGCACGGTTCGGCGAAATGCCTCAAGCGGTGATCGTCACAGCGGACTTCGCTTGAGAGAGCACGCGTGCTTGAGCGGCCGACGTATCGAGCGACAGCGTGATCTCGACGCCCCACGTTCCGTCTTTGCCGGCGCGGACTTGCCAGTGCGGGACGACTGCGGAGCTTTGATGGACGGTCTCGAAGCCCCCTTCGGAGTTGCTCACCGTTTGAATTGGGAAAGTCCAGATCGCGGCCGGTTCGGAGAGTTCGACTGCGGCATCGAGGCCGAGCCATTCGTCAACGAGGCCGAGACGATTGGACTCAGGAAGATCGAGCACCGATTGCAGTTGTCCGAGCCGGCGGCCGGAGGCGTCGTAGAAGTAGCGGTCATGGGCTTCAGCGGCCATTCCGGCGAAGTTCAGTTCGACGGCGAAGTTGAACGGCACGTTGGGCGGGAGGTTTTCGAGGACGTACAGAATTTCGAGAGACGTCCCGCCGCCCGCGTTGAGGGCGATCCGCTTGGTCATCTTGATCTCGTGCCGGCCGACGTGGCCGACGCGGGTGAGAACCGCTTCGACTCGTTCGGGAGAACGGCGCAGCAACGAATGAAACTTACCGGTCGCGAAATCGCCGATCTCACCGTGACCGCGTTGGAAGTCGTCGAGCGTTGTGCCGTCGGCGAGGAAGTGATCGACGAGGCTCTTGCGCGGTGTTGTGTCGTAGATCAGCTTTTGATCGAGGTTCGGTTGTTTGAACTTCACTCCGCCAGTGGGATCGACTCCACCGCTGCCCGATTGCAGCGACTTGTCGAGGGCGGCTTGTTTGATCTTCTCGTGATACGGCTCGATCCGGCGGTCGAGCGTCGCCAGCAAGTTGTGGCGGATGCTGCGCAGGTCGAGTTCGTACAAGTGCCCGCCGCGAGCAGGTGCCAGGAACGCGACAAGGCGATCGCTGGTCAAACGGATTTCTTTGTGAGCGTCGAAATCGAAATCGTCCGAGTCGATCCGCACCCACGAGCCGCTGCCGTTGTGATTGGCCGAGCCAAGTTGGCCAGCGAGTTCTTCAAGAATGTTGTCGGCGGCGATGAGATGCTGATAGACCGCGTTCCGCAGGTGCGGCAGGTACAGCCCGCCGAACGAGCCGTGCCAGTACGAGCAGTTGCATTGTCCGCGATACAGCTCAGAACGAGCTTCGGCCAAGCGGTCGCGATGCTCGCTGCGCGAATCGAGCCGCGTCAGCTCTTCGAGCCGGCTGCTGACCTGCAACGCTCGCGCGTACATTTCGTTGGACTCGACGTACTTGGAGCGGAAGTTGCGCCAGAAGCCGCCGCGAATGAACTGCTTGATCTCCGGCCATTCGGCGTTGTTAGCGTGCTTCTTGTTGAGCGCGGCGAGCGACAGTTGACGCTCGGGCGGCAGCACCCATTCGGTCATCTCGCGATAGCTGCTGTCGGGCAGGAAGCAGCGACCGACGGGCGGCACATTGTCGACGCACTCGCTGAGCGTCGTCGTCTGCACCCAATCGCTATTGGCGCGCAGCGTATCGAAGAAGCGTCGCAGCCAACCGCGATTGAAGACGAGATCGTGCGTTCCGGGCCAGACGCCGAATTTTTCTCCATCGTCGCCGCAGACGGCGATGGCATTCGGATTCTTCTCCGCGAGGTCGCGCAGGAAGTCGATGCTCGCCTGCGGCTCTTCCCACGGGATCGTGTATCGCAGCCGCTCGGCGATCGGGAAGATCGTCAGCAGTTGGCCTTCGTCTTCCGTGAGGTAATGCCCGAAGAGTTTTTCTGGCGACAGCCCCGCGTTGCGGAAGTGCGTGTCGTCGAGCACCGTGAACTCGATTCCTGCCGACGCAATGTCTGAGGCGAAGGTCTGTTCCCAGACACGCTCCGGCACCCACATGCCGCGGATCGGCTGACCGAACAAGGTTTCGAGATAATCGGCATACAGTTTCATCTGGCCGACTCGGTCGCGGCGCGGGATACACGCCAGAATCGGCTCGTAGAAAGGCCCGCCAAGGATTTCGATTTGTCCGCGCTGAGCGAGTTCTTTTAGTCCGTCGATGTATTCCGGATGCGCGGTCACCAGCCATTCCAGCAAGCTGCCGGAATTGTGGATCACGACTTTGATGTCGGGATACTCGCGCAACACTTCGAGAAACGGCGCGTAGCTATCTTGATAGGCGGCCTCGAAGACCCCCTCGAAGTTGCCGATCGGCTGATGATTGTGGAAGACGAGAGAGAGGCGAATCGGGTTGGTCATGGAAGCATCCCTTCTTCCGGGGCGCGGGGCATTGCAAATCGCAAATTGCAAATTGCAAATTGCAAGTTGAAGGCAAGGTAGCAGGGGGTGCTAACGGACAACATCCAATGAGCTTTCGTCTGACGCCGACTGTTTGCGGACATCGTTCCTGTCCGACCAATTTGCAATTTGCAATTTGCAACTTTCAATTTGCAATTCCCTTCTTTCCTCAAATCTCTGTTCCCCGCAGAAACTCGCCCGCCTCTTCCGGCGGGACCGAGTTGATGTAGAAGCCACTGCCCCACTCGAAGCCGGCCACGCCGGTCAGACGCGGGATGATTTCGAGGTGCCAGTGGTACGACTTCAAATCGAAGTTGTCGGCGTGAAACGGTGCGGTGTGCAGGATGTAGTTGTAAGGCGGGTTGTCGAGCGCGACTTCCAACTTTTGAAGAGTGGTCTTGAGGACGTGAGCCAGCTCGTCCACGTCCGCTTCCTGAACCGTTTCAAAGTGGCTGGAGTGCCGCTTCGGAAGGATCCAGGTCTCGAACGGAAACCGGCTGGCGAACGGGCAGAATACCACGAAGTTCGGGGAATCGAGCACGATTCGATGCTGGTCGTCGAGTTCCTGGCGGATCATGTCGCAGAAGATGCACCGGCCTCGCCAACCGAAAAAGTCCTTGGCTCCCCGCATCTCTTCCGCAACCTGAATCGGCACTACAGGCGTCACGATCAACTGCGAATGAGCGTGCTCCAGCGAGGCCCCGGCCGCCGCTCCCTCGTTCTTGAAGACCATCGGATGAACGAGACGCGGATCGTGTTTGAGATCCACCAACCGATCGTGGTACATCCACAGCACCTCGCGAATGTTCGAGGTCGGAAGCTGAGCAAACCGCGTTTCGTGGTGCGGGCAGTCGATGATGACTTCGTGAGCTCCAACACCCTGAATGACGTCGTACATCCCGATGCCACGGCTTTCGAGTTGCCCCTCGATCTTCAGTGCCGGAAATTTGTTCGGAATGCAACGGACCCGCCAACCGCGAGAGTTCGATCCTGATCCGTGATTGCGGTACGAACGGATTTCGTTCGGGCAGGCCGATTCGTTCCCCTCGCAGAACGGGCAGAATTCCTCGGCGGAGGGGATCGGGGACGACTGGTAGTCGTTCGGCCGTTTGGCTCGATCCGGAGCGATGATGACCCAGCGGCCGGTGATGGGATCCTTGCGAAGTTCGGGCATGTCGTCGTTTCTGGAAGAGTTCGAGTACAAATCGTTGGCAACGGATTTGACTGACTCGCGCCAATTGGGGGAAGCCAGGATCGCCGCGCGCTCAATCGAACGAGATATTCCCCGGCTTCACATCAGCAAGGTAAATCCCGTACCGCCTCAGGTTCGCCATGATCGTCTGCACGCGATCCCAATTCGCACCGAACTGCTGCCGCTTCTCCCGCTGCCAACGAGCCATCACCGACTTCGGGAAGTCCGGCTTCTCATCGAGATACGCGCCGGCGAAGTCGAGCACGAACGGCGGCTTGACGATTCCAGTCTCAACGACCCACAACTCTGCGTCCCAATCGACGATTCGGGGTACGTTGCAACCTTGGATTTCGCTGATGTCGTTCTCTCGCAGACGCAGATAAACATCGCGTTCGCGTTGGAACAGCGGTTCGTACCGCAGAGCTTTGATCGCGGTTTGGAGGTCGGTGGCAAAGACGATATCATCATAGCCTCGCCCAAGTTCCTGCCGGATTTGCAGGCCACGGTTGGCCACATAGGACTGGGCATGAGCGACAGCTTCATTCCAGAGGCCAAACATGATTGCTCCCAAACCCAGTACGTTTTCATCCGAAGTGGATTTGCAGATGATCGTCGGCAATCAAACTCTGTCAGTCTCCCAGATTGGCCCGGAGCGACTGACGTTGGAGCAGCCGACGTTTTTGCCCCCTTGCGAGGCAGAGGTCGTGCTGACCGTTGACGGACAAACCAGCCGCTGGACCGTTCGACTCCCCGATGGAGCGTCGGCGGAATCGCGTCAGGTGAAGACCGAGCAAGTGGCCTTCCACGGCTGATTCGTCAGTCAATCGCGATCATCCCTCGGCGACGTTGACGTAAACCTTCAACGCTTCTTTCGCTTCGACCAGTTGCCGCATCATCTCGCGGTAGTTGTCGAGGCCGTTGACCGGTGTCGTGAGAATCTTTTGCGTCACGCCGGGATAGAAGATTTCGCCTTGGGCCATGTCGCTGATGCCCGCCTCGAAGTGCCGGAAGTTGGCGTTGACCGAACCGAGCAGCAGCTTGTTGCCCAGCACCCATTCGAGATTTATCTTGTCGGTCGGGACTTCCGTCTTGCGTTGGCCGCCGGTGATGCTGGTCCACACGATCGCTCCGTTGCGACCGAGCACGGTCATGGCTTCAAACGCGATCGCGCTGTTGCCGGTGGCTTCGACGATCAAGTCTGGTGCGCCAGTTTGCTTGGCGATATCCGCCAATGAGCCGTTGACGTATTTCGCGCCGTAGGCTTCGGCAATCTCAGACTTGAGGTTCGGCTTAGCTCCGCGAGCGATCGTGTAGACCTCGACGCCGCGCAGACGCAGGATCAGCGTCGAGAGCAATCCAATCTGGCCTGATCCTAGGACGTAGGCGACCTTCGGCTCCCACACCTGGAGCCGACGCTGAGCTTCATAGACTTGCTGAACCGCTTTCTCCGCGACGCTCATTGGTTCGGCCAGCACACCCAGATGCTTCAAGGCGGCGGGGACACGGATGACGAATTCGGCGTCATCGACGTAGTGCTCGGTCATGTAGCCGTGCAGCAGATTGATACCTCGTTCGTAGTAGGTCTCTTCGCTGGTCATGTCCGAGTGACCGATACGGTCGAAGATCGAGCCGCCTGGGCGGCGCACGGTGCAGGTGACGTAATCGCCCGGCTTGACGTGCCGCACGTTTGGGCCAACCTCTTCGACGATGCCGAACGACTCATGGCCCATCACCAGGAAGTCGTAGCCCGGAGGCGGATTGCCATACAGCCCCTCGTTGATCTCGCGGTCGGTGGCATCGACACCCACCTTGAGAACTTTGACCAAGACGCCACGACCGTTGGGAACATCGGAAAGTTTTGGCTTCGCCAACTCGGCCAGGTGGACGCTGTTCGGATTACGCGGCTTGACGGCAATGGCTTTCATGGGAGTGCTCTCTCAAAAGTTGGATGGTGACTTAGGAGACGGGCTGTGACGCACAGCCGGGAAGAGGACAAGATCATATTCAGTGGTCGGCCGATATTCGACGAACCCCACCACGCCGTTACATTCCCGACCATGACTGTCGCGTATCGCGTGGAACTTGATCGCTATTCCGGGCCGCTGGACCTGCTGCTGTTCTTGGTCCGGCGGAGCGAGTTGGATTTGCTCGACCTGCCGATTGCCGAGATCACCTCGCAGTTTCAGCGGTATTTGGAGACGCTGCAGCAGTTCGTGGACCTCGATCAGGCCGGCGATTTCGTCGTGATGGCCAGCACGTTGCTCGAAATCAAAAGCCGGCTGGCTCTTCCGAACGCGGAGGAAGAAGAAGTCCCGGTGGAGATGTCGGACGATCCGCGCAGTGGGTTGATCCAACAATTGCTCGAATACAAGAAGATAAAAGAGGCGGCCCAGTTATTGGACGAACGCCGAGCCGAATGGGGCGAGCGATACCCTCGGCTCAGCGACGAACGCCCCGACGCGGCGCGCGATCAAAGCGCCGACCGTATCAAGGATGTCGAACTGTGGGACTTGGTCAGCGCGCTCAGCCGAGTGCTCGAACGCCGAGTCATCGAAGAAGAATCGAAAATCCGTTACGACGACACGCCAATCTCGGTGTACGTCGAACAGATCGGAGCGCGGGTCCGCGAACTGGGGCGTGTCGGCTTCACCACGTTGTTCGACAACGCCTCGCAGCGCAGCCGGATCATCAGCATCTTTCTGGCGATTCTCGAACTGTTGCGCCATCATGGTTTCCACGCCGACCAGGCCGACGCCTTCGGCGAGATCTGGATTTTGCCCCCCGAAGTAGGTCAGCCTTTCCAGGCTGACCCGTCGGTGGATTCGACGACCGTTCCCGAATCAGGTCAGCCTGGAAAGGCTGACCTACAGGAGTCCGCATGAACGTCAACTCGCGACTGACCGAATGGCATCCTGAAATGACCGCGTGGCGGCGCGAGTTGCACGCGCACCCACAGACCGCGTTCGAGGAAACGTTCGCATCAGAACTCATCGCGTCGAAGCTGCAAGCGTGGGGCATCGAAACGCATCGCGGCCTCGCGAAGACTGGCGTCGTCGGAGTCATTCGTGGCAAACACTCTGGAGATGCGCGGCTGCGAAACATCGGTCTGCGAGCGGACATTGACGCGCTCGACATTGAAGAGCAAAACGACGTTCCACATCGCTCGCAGAATCCCGGCAAGATGCATGCCTGCGGACACGACGGACACACGACGATGTTGCTGGGAGCGGCCCGCTATCTCGCCGAGTCTCGTAACTTCACCGGCACCGTGAACGTCATTTTTCAGCCCGCAGAAGAGAACGAAGGGGGCGGCCGAGTCATGGTGGAAGAAGGTCTCTTCAACCAGTTCCCGTGCGACGTCGTCTTCGGAATGCACAACTGGCCGGGGATGCCCGTCGGTCATTTTGGAGTTTGCACCGGCCCGATCATGGCGGCGTTTGATGTCTTCGAGATCATCGTCCGCGGACATGGGACACACGCCGCGATGCCGCATCTGGGCATCGACCCGATTGTCACGTCGGCACAGATCGTCACCGCATTGCAGACCATCGTCAGCCGCAACACAAATCCGCTCGACCAGATCGTCCTGAGCGTCACGCAGTTTCACGGCGGCGACACCTGGAACGTGATCCCGACTGAGGTGAAGCTGCGCGGCACCGTGCGAACATTTCGCTCCGCCGTGCAAGACATGGCCGAGGCCCACATGCGGCGGATCGTCAGCGGCATCGCGACGTCGCTGGGAGCCTCCGCCGAATTGCATTACGACCGCCGCTATCCGGCAACCGTCAACACGCTGCAAGAAACACAATGGGCTGCCGAGGCGGCGGCCGACGTCGTTGGCCAGCAGCACGTCGATACGAACGTCGCTCCGTGCATGGGTGGCGAAGACTTCTCGTTCTTGTTGCAAGAGCGGCCAGGCTGCTACCTGTGGGCGGGCAACGGCCCTTCCGACAACGGCCGCGTGCTGCACAATCCCCGTTACGATTTCAATGACGACCTGCTGCCAATCGGCGCGAGCTACTGGGTACGACTCGCCGAGCGGCTGCTGAACTAATCCGTACCGCGACCGTCAGGGAGCGGCCCACGACAACGATGACAGCCACTCCCTGACGGTCGTGGTACGGTTAAGGAATTCCCTCAAGGACCAAATCATGATCGTTGTGATGAAGCGAACTGCGACCCCCGAAGCCGTCCAGCAGATGGCACGCACCGTCGAAGAGATGGGCTTGAAGGCGCACGTCATCGTCGGCACCGAACGAACCGTGATCGCCGCCGTCGGCGACAAACGGAACGGTGCGAAGGAACTCTTGGAATCCTACGACGATGTCGAGCAAGTCGTCCCAATCCTCGCTCCGTACAAAGTCGCCAGCCTGGAAACGAAACCGGAGCCGACGACGATTCGGACGCGCGGCCTCGTGGTCGGCGGCGGAAACATTGGAGTCATTGCCGGCCCGTGCTCGGTCGAAAGCGAAGAGCAAATCCTGCTGGCCGCCGAACAAGTCAAAGCCGCCGGCGCGACCGGCCTGCGCGGCGGAGCCTTCAAACCGCGCACCAGTCCGTATGCCTTCCAAGGCATGAAGGAAGCGGGCTTGAAGCTGCTCGCGCTGGCTCGCGAGAAGACGGGCCTCGCGATCGTCACCGAAGTCATGACGCCACAGCACGTCGAGTTGGTCGCGAAATACACCGACGTCCTGCAAATCGGCGCTCGCAACATGCAGAACTACCACCTGCTGCAAGCGGTCGGCGAGACGCGACTGCCAGTGCTGCTCAAGCGCGGCCCGTCAGCGACGATCGAAGAGTTCTTGCTCGCAGCGGAATACATCCTCGATCAAGGCAACCAACAGGTCATGCTCTGCGAACGCGGCATCCGCACCTTCGAGACTCACACGCGGTTCACGTTGCCGCTGGCAACGGTCGCGTACCTGCAAGAGAGAACTCACTTGCCAATCGTCGTCGATCCGAGTCACGGCACCGGTATCGCGTCGCTCGTCCCGTCGATGTGTTTGGCCGCGGTCGCGTGCGGCTGCGACGGACTCATCATCGAGGTCCATCCTGAGCCGAAGAAAGCGATGAGTGACGGAGCACAATCGCTCACGCCTGCTGTGTTCGCCGACACGATGGCTCGGTGCCGACTCGTGGCCGCCGCCGTTGGCAAGACCATCGGCTGACTTCCGTGGGGCACGTTTTCAACGTGCCAGCAAAAATAAGGAGCACGATGAAATCGTGCTCCACATCCCGTTTAGCCTTTTCGCGGCACCTGATGCGCGCGGTGGACGACCAAGCGGTCGAGCACTTGAGTGACACCGCAAATCTGACGCACGAGCCGGGAAACTTCGACATCATTGTCGTCAGTCTCCAGCACCCCCTCCAAGCACAGTCCACTGCGGACGCGACGCACCACCAGCGAAGTGAAGTTAAGGCTCGGTTCGGCCATCAACCGATTACGGACCTCTTGTTCCAACTGATGCCGGTGGAAAACCACCGAGTCATCCGCCGACAGGATCGCCGTGTCGCCGCAACACGGCTCCACGAGAGACATGACCGCGTCCAAGTTGGCCGAGGGGGAGACTCGGCGACGCACGTCCTCTGATTGAGTCGATTTCCGCATGGCGAGTTCCTTTTGAGGCGACCAGTCATTCCATTGAACTTGGGTGTCACTCCCAGCGAGCGGCGGTGAGTTTATCTCTCGAAATGAAAATGGCGAGCATTATTTTTGAAACTCAGCGCAGTCGCGGCAGACCACGAGACTCTCGCTCGCGGGCCAGCCGCTCGAAGGCCGACCGCTCGTCCTTCAGCAGCTTGACCAGTTGCGAACCGGTGCAAGCCAACGCTTCCGCCGCCACCGGGATGTCAAAACCGCACGCCGCGAGCACGTCCAACGCCTCGGCCAGCAACGCGGGAAAGTCCGCGTGAGCCGGATTCACTGAGATTCGCCCCGCAGGACAGCGGGATCGCCACAACTCAGACGGGACTTGATCCGGCGCGCGAACCATGCGGAACTCGACCGCCAACCGGACTCGCAGCCGAAACAGTGCAACTTGCCGATTCTCCGCCTGACTACGCCGCTCGTTCCCTTCGGCGTCGATCCCGGTCGGCTCATGCCGCAGCACGACCGCCGTCTCGACCTTATTGCGATGCTGCCCACCCGGCCCCGAACGCCGCGTGCGGCGCTCCGAACAATCCCGCAGCAAGCTCTGCGGTTCGAGCGCGGAGGGATGACAGTCGTTTGCATTGATGTTCGGCATCGCCAGCTTCGGTTTGAGGAGACACAATCGCCCCAGATGATTTCGATTCGCCCACCGGATTGCTACATGGATCACGTTTCCCGCCGCATGTTCGCTCTGATCCCCGCCGCTGGCCGCAGCCGGCGCATGGGCAAATCGAAGCTGCTGCTCCCTTGGCAGAGCACAACGGTCATCGAGCATCTCATCGGCACGCTGACTCGGACAGAGATCGCCGCCGTTGTGATCGTCATTCGCCCCGACGATCACGCACTGCAAGAAACTGTGCAGCGCACGTCGGCCGTCGCGGTCATCCCCGATCACGAACCCCCAGAAATGCGAGACAGCATCGAGATCGGCCTGCGAGCGATCCGCCAACGCTTTTCTCCGACTGACGAGGACGGCTGGCTGCTGATCCCCGCCGACCATCCGCTGCTCGAACCGGAAGTGCTCGACGGTTTGCTGGCTCGCTGGTCGCCAGGAGATTGCGAAGCGCTGCTGCCAATACTCGGACTGCGGCGAGGACATCCGACTCTATTGCGCTGGTCGCTGGCGGCGCGGATCGAACAGCTTCCGCGAGACGTCGGTGTCAACGCGCTGCTCCGTTCGTCGCCGAACCTCGTCACCGAATGGCCCACCGAGCGCGAATCGGTCCTCGCCGATCTCGACACACCGGAGGACTACGCCTTCTGGCAACAAAAGCTCGTGGACAAACCGGCGTGAGCCGACACTAGCACGACGCGCCAGCGAGTGGTTCATCGAACAACCACTCGCTCGCGCGTCGTGCTAATTTGGCTCCTCGACGAACACTGGCTTCGAGGCATCCAAACCGAACGTCGCGACTCCAGCAAAAACAAATGCGATCAGCCCCAGCCAGAAGAGGTTGTCCCATTCGGCGGCAGTCGGGTTCTCACCGAGCAAATGGTTGTAGAGCAGCGGACCAAACGCGGCACCGAGGTTGCCCCACATGTTGCCCCAGCCAAGGACCGATCCGACATACTTGCCGCCGGCATCTTGAGCGTAGGCCCAGAACGCCGATTGGCCGAGGTCCACTGAAAAATAGATCAAGCAAAAAGCCGCCGTGAACGCATACGGCGAATTCAATGCCGACCCGGCGGGCTGAGCAGCGAAGTACAAACACATGCCGTAACCGCCAGCCGCGATGAATCGCGTGATGATGGGAGGCAAGCTGCGGCTCCACTTCAGCCCGATGCGCGGCAGCAACCAATCCACCAAACGGCCCCCCAAGAATCCACCGCACAGGCCGATCAAGTTCGGCATCATCACTAACACGCTCCGCTCCAAAATTGGAACGCTGTGCATCTCGATGAAGTACCGCGACAGCCACGTCACCAGGAACACCCAGCCGATGTTCGTCCCGATTTGATTGGCGCAGTTGCACCACAAACTGAAATTGGTGAACAGCGGTCGGATCGGTAATCGTCCGGCCTTGCTCGCCGGATCGGCGGCGGTCGTGAGCCGACCGGTCTCGATCAGCGCGCGCTCGGCGTCGTTGACTCGTGAGTGCAGTTCCGGCCGCTCGCGAAAGATCAGCCAGATCCCGATCGCGACGATCACGCCCGACAAGCCGTAGACAATCATGACCGGCCGCCAACCTTTGCCATAAAGCTTGCGAATCTCACCAGGAAACGCCGCTTCGATGAGCAAGCGATTGAAGCGGCGAGATTCTTCGCTCGAAAATTTGTCGCCCTCTTTGAAGCGTGCCGCGTAGTTAATCCCCTCACGCGGCAGATTGACTTTCGCGAAAGCGGTTTCATCGAAGAGGTCCGGCCGCTGCAGTAGCTCATTCAGCGATGTCAGCAAGGGTTGTTCGAGACGATAAAGCTTCTGGATTCGCAGAGCCGCATCGCTCAACTTGAGGAGCGCTGGCGACTCGGTGGCGGCGAGCTTCTCAGAAAGCTTCGATTCATTCAGTAAATCTGCCTCGGTAAACTCGACCGGGGTTTCGAGGGGCACAAAGAGGACCATGAGAAACGCGGTCAGAATGGGAGCCATCGCTCCACCCATTCGGCCGCCGATCCCAACCCACGCGCTGGCGGTGGCTCGTTTGGAAAGCGGTATCCAACGGCTGATGACGCCACCCGCGGTCGGGTAGGCTCCAGCCTGAGTCATGCCGCACATCAGCCGCGCAAACATCAGCATCACGAAGCCCGACACTAATCCCATCTGAGCCGTGAACAACGACCAGGCCACGACGTAGATCGACAGCATGAGCCGCGCGCCAAAACGATCCGCTAGCCAGCCTGCCGGAACTTGAGACAGCGCATAGGACCAAAAGAAGAGGCTCAGAAACCAGCTCATCTGAGTCTGCGACAGGGCAAGGTCTTCCCGGATGTAATCGCCGGCGAACGAGACGCAAAAGCGGTCGAGGTAGAGCAGCACCGACATCAGCGTCAGCAGCAAGATGATCAAATGCCGAACGCCGCTTGGGCGGGACGGTGCTTCAGACATGGCCGCTCCTTGGCGGCCATACCGTGGGGCAGGTTTTCAACCTGCCCGGCCAGGCAGGTTGAAAACCTGCCCCACGACGGCGACCGCGAGGCGGACACCCTAGAAAGAAAAAACGCTGTGAGCAACGACGAGTCACTCACAGCGTTTTCGGGTTCGCCGAAGTTTGCAGTTGCGGGCCAACGCCTGCCACCACGGCGAGCGAATTCAATTGCAGTGCTCGTGCCAAACTTGAGCACGTTTTTGAAAAGAGCTGCAAGTCCCTGTTTTGCCGAGCAATTTTCGGTTTCCGCATCTTTTGGCGAGTCGGTCCTCGCTCTCGCCGAGTCGAGCACTTTGCAACACCTGCGGCATTTTGCCCAGCCGACTGCGGCGTGTTGCAAAAGTAGCCGCATCACTCCGTGACGCGATGATTCCGGTCACGGAGTGACCGGTCTACTTTGGGCTCAGCGATGGCTGTGAGCGTCGTCGGGGAACGCCCCGGAGCGGACTTCGGCGACGTATTGCTGAGCGGCGCGAGTCGCCTCGGCTCGTAATTCGGCAAAGTGTTTGACGAACTTCGGATGGAAGCCGTCGGTCAGGCCGAGCATGTCGTAGCTGACGAGCACTTGGCCGTCACAGTCGGGACCGGCCCCGATGCCAATGGTCGGCACATGGAGGTCACGAGTGATCTGAGCCGCGATGTCTCGCGGAACGAGTTCCAACAAGACGCCGAACGCACCGGCCTCTTGAGCCGCCCGCGCGTCGGCGAGCAGGCGGTATTCGTCGCGCTGCACTTTCATGCCGCCGAATTTGTGGACCGACTGCGGCTTCAATCCGACGTGAGCCATCACGGGGATATCCGCCTCGGCCAGCGCGGTGATGGTGCGAGCCTGATTTTCGCCCCCTTCAAGTTTGACGGCGGCGGCTCCGGTTTCTTTCAGGATGCGACCGGCATTCTCGACCGCCTGAGCAGGGCTGACTTGGAACGACATGAACGGCATATCGACGATGACCAGTGCTTGGCGAACCGCTCGCGTGACGCACTTGGCGTGATAAATGATCTCGTCGAGCGTGACTGGCAGCGTCGTCGAGTGTCCTTGGATGACCATGCCCAAGCTGTCGCCGACCAGAATCGAGTCCACGCCTGCCGCATCGAACAGCCCGGCCCAGGTGAAGTCGTAGGCCGTCAACATCGTCAGCTTGCGGCCTTCGGACTTGGCCTTCACGAAGTTGGGAACCGTCATTGCTGGAGCAGATTTGGTCATGACCCACCCTACACTGCAAACGTTTGATTTCGTCTCGTGGCAAAAACAATTCTTCGGCTTCCGCGATTCAGGGCGGGAAATAAGGATTGCAGAATAAGCATTGTCGAAGGCAGAGGGTCAGACGGGACTCTTCTCCTTCTGACTTCGTCGATCCTTATTCGGCAATCCTTATTCTCCGATCGCTCTCTCCACTGTTTCGAGGGTTGCGGGCGAAGTCCGCCCCATGAGTTACTGCACCGCATCGCCAGTATCAGACGCTCCGAGATCCAGCTTCGACCATTTTCTGGCGGCGAGCTTTTTCAGTCCTCCGACCGTGACCGAGCCGTTCTCTTTGAAGGTCAGCGATTGCAGGCTTTGCATTCCCAGCAGCTTGTCGATGCTCGCGTCGGTGAGTCCGGTCGCACGGATCGACAACTCTTTCAGTTGGGGCAGCGTGGCGATCACGTCGATCGTGGCGTCCGTCATCTGCGGCACGATCCAGAGATCAAGCAATTCCAGCGATTTGAGAGCCGCGAGATGATTCAGCCCCGAATCGCCGATCGACGTGATCTCATGCAGGTAGAGACGCTTCAGTTTGGGCAGGTCGTCAAAGACCTCCATCGCCCGATCGTCGATACTGGGCAGGTCGCGCAGCGTCAGCCGAGTCAAACCCATCCCCTTGAGTGCCAGCACCCCTTCGGTGCCGAATCCCTGGCAGCGGAAGACTTCCAGTTGCGTCAGCTTGCCGAGCTTGGCGAGCTGCGGCCCCGACCGATCCGAGATGCCGAAATCCTGCATCAGCAGCGAGTCGAGCGTCTGATTGCGGCTCAGATATTCCAAGCCTGAATCGGTGACAGCCGTGCTGCGGTGTTTGAACGCGGTGAGCTTCGGGAGATCGGCGACGATCTCCAGCGCCATGTCCCCCGCTTCCATGTTGCCCCGCAAGTCGAGCACGCGGAGTTCTTGCAGCTTCGCCAGTTTCCGAGCACCGATGTCGTTGACTTGGTTCTGCACCAAGGTCAGCCGCTGGAGCTTGCCGAGTTCGCTGAGAATCTTGACCACGCCGTTGGTCATGTTCGTGTTCGAGGACAGATCGAGTTCGATGAGATTGGGAAACGATTTGACGATCATCTCCACCGTCGTGTCGCCGATCGTTGAATTCGTCAGCGCCAGACTGGTGATTCCCTTCAACCCGCTGAGCTTCGCGGCCATCTCGTCGTCCAGCGTCCGGCAGTTGAAGATCTGCAGCTTTTCGAGATCGCTGAGCTTGCCGAAGAGCGTCAAGTCGTCCGCCGTCAGATTCGATCCATCTTGAATGACGATTTCCGTCAGCAGGTCGCCGGCTTTCGGCGTGTACTTGGATCGCGAGCCCAACGCATCGAGCCGAGACTTGGCGGCTTTGACGTCGTCCGCATTGGCGGTCCCTTTTTTCGCGGACGCTGGCGGCGTCTGCTCCTTTGAGCCACTCGTTGACGGAGTCGAACTGCCGCCCGCGCCGCCATTCGGAGCTTCCGATTTGGGACAGCCTGTCAGACACAACACGCTCAAGATCACGCCGGCAACAACACTCCGCGGCCTCTGCAAACACAACATGACATTCGCCTCATTCAGTTTTCTGATTGGAACGGCCAAGACCTGTTAGCCGTGACTGTTCGACTTGGGATCGAACTCTGGCAACCAGTTTGAATTGAACTGCCGGAATTTGATAGCGGCAGGGCGCAAGCCCTCCGGTATCGGGCGGCGATTTGCCGACACCGGACGGCTCGCGCCGTTCCGCTACAGAACTTATTTCGTGCCGATTCCTTAGGACGGACGCCGAGAGTGGCCGCAGCGGCAAGCTCGTGCTACACAGTTCCTCGGAATCCTGGCATGACCGGCCGCCCTCCTGAAGCCGGTCTGGGTGAAATGCTCAAGAGGTGCTTTCGATGATTCGCCGTCTGTCTCTGCTTGTTTTCTCGATGATCGCGTTACTCAACGGACGGGCTTGGTGTGCCGAGCCTTTGACGCTGCTGCCGTCGGAATTCGTGCTGAGCGGTTCGGAAGCTCGCCAACGATTGCTCGTGCAAGCGACGGCCGGGACGCAGATCGTCGGACAAGTGACGAGCGGCGCGACACTGGAATCGTCCGACGCCAAAGTCGCGAAAATCGAAGACGGTTCTGTGGTCCCCGTCGGCAACGGCAAGGCGACAATCACGGCGACGGTCGGCAATCAAACGGCGACGGCCACCGTGACGGTCGAAAAGTTCGAGCAGCCGCACTCGTGGAGTTTTCGGAATCATGTGCAGCCGGTGTTGTCGAAGTCCGGCTGCAACATGGGATCGTGTCACGGAGCATTGGCCGGCAAAGGGGGCTTCAAACTTTCTCTGCGAGGCTATGACCCGGACGCCGACTTTCGCACGCTGACTCGGCAAGCTCGCGGGCGGCGCATTGTGCCGAGCGATCCGGGGCGGAGTCTGATGCTGACGAAACCATCGGGAGCGATCCCACACAAAGGGGGGCTGCGGTTCGATGTCGATTCGCTCGAATACCGCGTGATCGCCGAATGGATCGCGGCCGGGCAGCAGGGACCGAGCGAGACTGACTCACGGCTGCAAAGACTGGAAATTCTGCCGGCCGCATCGCAGCAGAAAAAAGGGACGACTCAACAATTGGTGGTGCGCGGGCACTACTCGGACGGGCATGTCGAGGATGTCACGCGCTGGTGCAAGTTCACGTCGGCGAACGCGACGGTCGCATCGGTCGATGACCGGGGCTTGGCGAGCATCATTGGTTTCGGCGAAGGAGCGATCAACGCCTGGTATCTCAGCCAGAACGTGATCGCGACGGTCAGCTCGCCGTATGAGACGCCGGTCGATGCGGCGGTCTTCGTGACTGCCGAGCGGTCGAACTTCATCGACGAGCAGGTGCTCGCGAAGCTCAAGAGCTTGAACATCCCGCCGTCGCACCGATCCAGCGATTCGGAGTTCATTCGCCGAGCGTTCCTCGACACGATCGGCGTGCTGCCGACAACCGACGAAGTCCGCGCGTTCCTGAGTGATGACTCGCCGGACAAGCGTGACCGGCTGGTCGATCAACTGCTGACGCGGCCGGAGTTCGTGGATTACTGGTCCTACAAATGGTCCGATCTACTGCTGCTGTCGGGCGAGAAGCTGCGGCCTCAAGCGTTGAAAACGTTCTACGCTTTCATCCGTCAGAACGTCGCCGACAACACGCCGTGGGATGAGTTCGTCCGCCAGATCGTGGTCGCTCGCGGCAGCACGTTCGACAACGGCGCGGCGAATTTCTACGCGCTGCACCAAGACCCGGTGGACATGGCCGAGACAACCTCGATGGCGTTTCTCGGCATGTCGATTCAATGTGCTCGCTGCCACGATCACCCGTTGGAAAAGTGGACCAACAACGATTACTACGGCTTCGCCAGTCTGTTCGCGCGCGTGCGTGGCAAAGGCTGGGGCGGCGACTTCCGCAGCGGCGACGGGCACCGCGTCATCTTCTTAGACGACGAGTCCGAAATTCTTCAGCCGCGCACCGGCAAGCCGCAGCCGCCCAAGCCGCTCGACGGCCAGCCGCTAACGTTGGAGTCGGTCGAAGATCGCCGCATCGCGGTCGCCTCGTGGCTGACGTCCCCGACCAATCCCTACTTCAGCCGAGCGATCGTCAATCGCGTGTGGGCGAACTTCTTCGGGATTGGTCTCGTCGAGAAGGTCGATGACCTGCGACTGACGAACCCGCCGAGCAATCCGGCATTGTTGGCAGCGCTCGCTGCGTTCCTCGTTGAGGGGGAGCGGGGGAGCGAGGGCGAGGGGACGAAGAAGAATCGAGCTTACGACCTGAAGAAACTCATGCGGCTGATCCTCACGTCGCAGAGTTATCAGCGCAGCAGCCAGGCGACCAAAGGCAACGAACCGGATGAGCGATTCTACTCGCGCTACTATCCGAAGCGGCTGAAGGCGGAAGTGTTGTTGGACATCATGTCGCAAGTCACCACCTCGCCGACGCCGTTCAAAGATTTCCCGGCCGGCACGCGAGCGATGCAGCTTCCCGATGCGAATATCGCCTCGGACTTCCTCAAGACGTTCGGCCGTCCGGAGCGGATCATTACCTGCGAGTGCGAACGCTCGGACGAACCGAGCATGACTCAAGTCCTCAACATCCTCAACGGCGAGACGCTCCTGCAAAAGTTGGAGGCGAAAGACAATCGGCTCTCCAAACAGATCGAAGCGAATATGCCACCGGAACAACTCGCGGACGAGTTGTTTCTGGCCGCGCTCAGTCGCTTCCCGACCGATCGCGAGCGTCAAAAGATGTCCGAGATTCTCAGCGTCGTCAGTTCCGAAGAACGCCGCCTGGCGGTCGAAGATTTGTACTGGAGCGTGCTCAGCAGCAAAGAGTTTTTGTTCAATCGGTGAGCGAAGCCAGAGAGTGATCGGCCACGCCCCCCTCTCGACCGCGATTACGCCACCGCTCGAAGGCTTGGTAGGAAGTCGAGCGTTCGCTGGATTTCGTGGTGGAGTTGCTGAATCAAGTCGCGTGTCCGGTTCTCGTCGGCGTCTTTGGCCGCGGACTCCAGATGGGAGCAAAGTTCCTTCAAGGTTCTGGCCATGAGGATGCCAGCAACCCCTTTCAGGCCGTGGGCCTTGGCGGCGATGGCGGCGTAATTGCCTTCGGCCAGTCCGGCGTCGAGGGCATCGAGGCATGGTCGACTCGTCGTCACGAATTCATTCAGCAGAGTGCGGGTGCAGTTCAAGTTGCCCAGGCATCGTTCGAGCAGCCGATCGCGATCGATCGGAGGCACGGGGAGCAAATCGTGGCGATCGTGCGCGGACAATTCATCGACGTGGTGCGACGTGTCGCTCGAACATTCGGCCGTGACGATGTTGATGACACTCATGAGGATCTCCTACCTCAATGCGCGAGGATGGCCTATGTCGTTTGGTTGTCGGAGCGGACAGCGAGGTACTTCGTGAGCATCGTCTGCAACTGGACAGCTTGTAGAGGTTTGCTGAGGTATTCGTCCATGCCAGCTTCCAGGCAACGTTTGCGATCCTCTTTGAGCGCGTTGGCGGTCAAGGCAATGACCGGCAAGTGGCCGCCGAGTTCGCCGGCGGTTTCGCGACGGCGGATTTCGCGGGTGGCGGTAAAGCCGTCCATCTCAGGCATTTGGCAATCCATCAGAACCAGGTCGTAGCGATTCCGTTGGAGCGCGGTTAAAGCTTCGTCGCCGTTGTTGGTGATGTCGCAGACGCAGCCACAGTGCTTGAGCAACTCGCGGACGAACATCTGGTTGATACTGTTGTCTTCGGCGACCAAGATGTGGCCGGTGAACGTGGTGGACTGCTCGTGGACAGCGGACTCTGGAGCCTGACTCGGAGACGTTATCGAAGGCGTCACGGATAGCACCGAGTGCAGGGCGTTGAAGAGGGCGCTGGGGCGGATCGGGTCGCACAAGAGATGCCGCAATCCGAAGACGTGCAGAAGGTTCGCCATGTCATCAGTTTCGCCGATTCCCAATCCGATGAGTGGCAGATCGGGACGCCGCGCCAATTTCTGCAGATGGACGAATTCATCGCCGGTGTCCCATGAGCAATCCGTGAGGACCGCGGCAAACGGTTGGCCGGCGGCTTCCGTACGGGACACAGCGTCAACCGCCTCCCGGAGTGTGTCTACCTGCTCGACGGGACATCCCCAGTCCTTCAGGCAATCGGCAAGTTGGCGGCGATCCTTGGCGAGGCCATTCACCACCAGCACTTTGGTTCCCTTCAGCAACTGTTTTCTCTGGCCGCCGGTTCGCACCTCAGCATGGACGAGCTCGAATGGCAACTCGATCCAAAATGTGGAACCGGCACCCGCGCGACTCGTCACGCCAATGGAGCCCCCCATCAATTCCACTAACTGCTTGGTGATGGAGAGTCCCAGTCCGGTTCCGCCGTAATGTCGCGCGGTGGAGTTATCCACTTGCGAGAAGGGAGAAAACAGGCGGTCCAGCTTATCCTGGGGAATCCCCAGGCCGGTGTCGGTCACCGCCAATCGGATCACGATGCGCTGATCGTCGCGTTGGACGCACTTCGATTCGAGGATCACGCTGCCCGTCGCCGTGAACTTCATGGCGTTGCCAAGCAAATTGACCAAGACCTGCCGCACGCGAATGTCGTCGCACATCGCGTTGACGCACGCTTCGGGATCGAGTTCGCACGTCAACGAGATTCCCTGTTGCTTGGCTCGGTGGGAGAACATCGTGATGACGTCATAAGCCAGCGCCTCGAGGTCGCAACAGTGGAGATCCAGTTCGATCTTGCCCGCTTCAATTTTCGAGAGGTCGAGCACGTCGTTGATCAGGCTCAACAACGTTCTGCCGCTGGTGGTGCTGGCATCGACAAATTCACGTTGTTTTTCGGTCAGCGTGGTTTTCAGCAATAGCTCATTCATCCCCAGCACGCCGTTGAGCGGCGTTCTCAGTTCATGGCTCATCGTCGCCAGAAACTCGCTCTTGAACCGGCTGGTTCGGATGAGTTCCTCGTTGGCTGTGGTGAGTTCGGCCGTCCGTTCGGCCACGCGGTCGGTGAGTTGGCCCCGGTCTTGTTCGATGACGGTGTTTGCCATGTGCAGCCGCGTCGCCACGTCATTGAACAACGTCGCCAAGGTGCCGAGTTCGTCTCTGGATGAGACAGTCAGTGGCATGGAGAAATCACCCTGACTCATGCGGCTTGTCATCCGGCGCATGTCTCTGACAACGTTGGTAATTGCCAGAAAGGTTCCGCAGAGCAAATAGACTGAGATCGAGACGGCCACTGCCGTCAGCCACAGCACATACCGTTGTTTCGCCTCGAATTCATGAATTCGCTTCCACAACAAGTGTTCGAGCTCGTCGGTCACCTTTCTGTGCAACACGAGACTTGAGGTCACACACGCTTCCAGAGGCTCGCGGTGACCAAGCTGAGTGAGGTCGGCCCCAGCCATCAAACGGGAGGGCCCCAACAACGACAAGAGTGTCTCGGTACAGGATTGATCGGCTTGGGCCGCCGGCATCAAGGTCGGCCTGAGATTGCCAGAGGGATTATTGTCGAAGGCGAATTGGATTCCATGGCGAGACTCCCCTGAATTCTTCCGCAAGTACTCGGTCGCCTGAAGTAGCTCGTACTGGTTTTCCTGAGTCAATAAGTTCCCCAGAGAATGAGCGCTTTCCAATCGGATTCCCAACGCGGTCAGAACGGTCAGCCGTTCGGGCAGTTTCAAGACCGTCTGGTCCATCAAGTAGTAGGTGTCAAGATCCGGATCAAGAATCAAATTCGAGTGGTTGCCAATGACGACGATCAACCCCTGGACTTTACGACTCAGCGCAAGTCGCACCTCGTCCGGCGATTCGCCAGCATTCAATTGTTCGCGTGCCAGACGCAGGTCGTCTCGGAACGATCGCAACGCGTGCGGAATTTGATCGGACGGTTGCAATTCATACTCGACGTTCGACATCGCGTCGGCCGTGGCGTCGAGCCGATCCAGCCACGGCACGCGAGTCGGTTGTGACGGCAACTTGGCCTCAGACAGGTTGTCGAATGGCTGTTGACTGGGGGCGATGTGCCGCATCAGGTCTTGGGAGTAGTTCAACAATCGAACGCCATCGACTTCTCGGAGAGAGAATTCAATTTGGCCCGTCAGCCCAACAACGAAATGAAACAACACAAGCGACAACGGAGCCAGGAAAAGCACGCCCGTCACCACAAACTTCCAGAGAAATGATAAGCGCCCCATCAACTGGACCGATGGCGTGAAAAACGCCCGCACGGCACGATTGGCAATCGACGATTTGGAGGCAGAAGCTTTCACGTTGGCACCTAATTGTGGATTGCCGGTTTCTTCGGCAGAAGAACGCCAGCGATGCTTTTCGAGGATCGCGCGGTGTTCGAACGAGCCGCCAGAAAGCTACGTCGGAAAATACGGTGCTGAGCGCTGCTTTGCTCCGACTTAAGGAAAACCCCGATGGATCGGCTCGACTCCAGTTTCGATGCGACGCATTCATTCGCAACAACGGCGGCAAGGTATGTCGCGAATGACCACGCTCTTGGTGTTCGCCGATCAAGCGCTCGTCGACGCCAAGCGAGCGGGCCGAAACCTCGAGTCACCGATGACTGGCCGGTTCGGAGCCATTGAATAGGCACTCGCGCGCGATCTGGCTTTGGCCTCGTGTCGTTGGGCTTAGGGTTATCCCTGAGTTGCCTCACGACCGCCATAGGTGCGTCCATTCTTGACCTAGCTTATGGGCGGCCGGCAACTCCCTGTTACCGGCTTCTGGGCTCAGCGACTCCCCTCTGGGCTCCAATCCAATTCATGGACGGGATCTCCCCATTCTCTAGTAATGAAAAAGGCTGACATGACACTCATGAAAATGACCAACGATGCAAAACCCTTGACCAGGCATGTGACCAATCGAGTTGACAACTTCGAAAAACAAGAGCACTTCGCCTATCGGTACACGCCGGAGGTCGCCGAGTTTCTGGAAAACATCGGCGCGTCGATCCTGGTCTCAACCTACCAGGCGGGGAAACTGGTCACGTTCCGATCGCACCAGAATCGTCTGTCGCTGCTGCCACGGACGTACGATCGCGCAATGGGGATCGCTGTGGCTCCGGGTCGTCTGGCGATTGCGTCGAAGTTTCAGATTTGGACGCTGCGTAACTCGCCATCGGTTGCCAAGAAGATGAATGAGTCGGACGACTTCAAGTCCGAGCGTCCCTACGACGCCTGCTTCATGCCGCGAACGTCTCACATCACAGGCAACATCGACACGCACGAAATCGCCTGGGGCAACGGCGAAGATGAACTGTGGGTGGTGAATACTCACTTCTCTTGTCTCTGCACGCTGGACCCGAAATTCAGTTTCGTGCCGCGCTGGCGACCGCCGTTTATTTCGGCGATCACACGCGGGGACCGCTGCCATCTCAATGGCATGGCGATGGAGAATGGTTTGCCTCGATTCGTCACGGTCTTTGGCCGAACCGATGTGACGGAAGGTTGGCGCGACGGCAAACTCAGTTGTGGTTGCGTGCTGGATGTGCGCAGCAGCGAGACCGTCACCACGGGACTGTCGATGCCGCATTCGCCGCGGATGCACGAGGGAAAGTTATGGGTCTTGGAGTCGGGAAACGGTCGATTGCTGACTGTCGATATCGACTCGGGAAAAACCGAGACCGTCGTCGAGCTTCCGGGCTACACGCGCGGCTTGGCCTTCGCCGGACGCTATGCCCTGATCGGTCTCTCGCAGATTCGGGAGACTGCCGTGTTCGGAGGCGTCCCGGTGGCCGAGAAGTATCCCAATCGTCCCAGCGGCGTGGCCATTGTGGACACGATCGCCGGACGGCAGGTGGGACTTATCGAGTTCCTCGGCGATGTTCGCGAGGTCTTTGATGTGCAGCTTCTGCCCGACACGACATGGCCCGCCGTGATCAGTCTGGAAAAGGATCTCGTCCAGCACGCCAGCGTGGTTGGACCAGAACAGTCGATGCCGGATCGCGGCTAACGACGGCGCTCTGCCAGTCGTGTTGATGCTTCGTACCGAATCAGCCGCAGGACGCTCGCTCTACCAACAGAGAACTGAGCGGCACGGCGCTAGCCGCCGGTTATTCGGTGATACAGCGACCAGCGGCTAGCGCCGTGCCGCTCAAAGTATGTGCCGTCGCGCGAGTGCCCAACGGCTGATGCCCGCCGCGCAATACGAATCGCGGTGTGCCCGAAAAGTTTGTTCCCAAGTCCCTCAACTCTCTTCCCAACAAGCACCTCGTTCCGAGGCTAGAAACAGAACTCCCATGAAACTCCTCAACTGGCTGAACACTGTTCAATCTCAACTTCTGAAATCACGCCGCAGCCTCCGCAGCCGGCAGACACGCAGTCCTCAACACGCTCACTGGCAACGGATCGACGTCGCTCCGCGGGCCGAGTCGCTTGAAGACCGTGCGCAGTTATCACCGCTGGTCTACGTCGAGCATGACGGTGGGGCGAACCCACTCTTCGGCTTCGACGTTGGATCGTACGCGACCCAGGCGTTTGGTGATCTCGACGGCGACGGCGATCAGGACATGATTGCCGGGAAGAACAACGGCAAGTTCAACTTCTTTCAAAACACCGGCACCACCACCAATCCGGTGTTCGCCGAAGTGACCGGCAGCGCGAATCCCGTCGATGGCCTGGATGCCGGATACTATTCCACTCCCGCGCTGGTCGATTTGGATGGCGACGGCAAGCTCGATTTGGTGTCCGGCACGTTGGGAGACGTCAAGTTCTTCCGGAACACCGGGACGCTGACGGCTCCGAGCTTCAGCGAGTTGACGGGAGAAAGTAATCCCTTCAACGGCATTGGCGGCGGCAACTTTTTTGGGGTCACGCTGGGAGACGTCGATGTCGACAGTGATGCGGACCTGGTGCTGAGCCGCTTGGGCGGGGACTTCCGGTTCTTCGAAAACACGGGGACTTCGACCAGTCCCGCGTTCACGGAGAGAACCGGCAGCGCCAATCCATTCGATGGCATCAACATCGGAGGTTTCGCGAAGGCCACGCTGGGCGATGTGGATGGCGATGGTGACTTGGATCTGTACGCCAGCCCGGGCTACCAGACCAACTTGATCCTGAATACCGGCACTGCGACCAGTCCCGCATTCAGTTTGCAGAGTGCCGAGAACAATCCGCTGTCGGGACTGAATACTGGCAACCAAGGAGCCCCGTCGATCGTTGACCTGGACAGTGACGGCGACGCCGACGTGGTGGTGGGTCAGCAGAACGGATCATTCCGTTTGTTCAAAGCCAGCGCCGCTCCGCCGAGCAATACGCCGGGCGTCATTCTGGTGATCAGTTCCAGTACGGGAAGCGAGACGCTGGGGACTCAGATCACGGTGACGGCGGTCTCCGATTTCAAGCAGTCCAGCAGCCAGACCGTCGCGCTCGGCGTGTCTGGGACAGGGATCACCTCCGGCGATTTCACCGTGTCCGATTCGACCATCACCATTGGAGCCAATCAGACGCGGGGCAGCGTGACGTTCACGGTCAAGGACGATCTGCTGAATGAAGGCGTGGAGACGGCAACGCTGTCTCTCTCCAATCCTTCGGCCGGACTCACTCTTGGTTCGAGCACGACACAGAGCATCACAATTTCCGAAGACTACGACGTTGATGGCGCGGTCTTGCCGACGTACACGGAGCAGACGGGGGCGGCCAATCCACTGAATGGTTTCGACGCCGGGTCGTACGTCGTTCCCGCGTTTGGCGATGTCGATGGCGACGGCGATCAGGACTTGATTGCCGGGAAGAACAACGGCACGTTCAGCTTCTTTCGAAACACGGGGACCGCCACCAATCCGGTGTTCGCCGAAGTGACCGGCGGCGAGAGCCCCGTCAATGGCCTCGATGCCGGCTACTACTCCACGCCCGCGCTGGTCGATTTGGACGGCGACGGCAAGCTCGATTTGGTGTCCGGCACGTTGGGAGACATCCGGTTCTTTCGGAACACCGGGACGTTGACGAGTCCAAGCTTCAGCGAATTGACCGGGTCGAGTAATCCTTTCAACGGCATCGGCGGCGGAAACTTTTTTGGGGTCACGTTGGGAGACGTCGATGGCGACGGCGATTTCGACATGGTGCAGGGCAGCCTGTCCGGAGCGTTCCGCTTTTTCGAGAACACCGGCAGTGCAACCAGTCCCGCGTTCACGGAGAAAACCGGCAGCACCAACCCGCTCAATGGCATCACCATCGGCGGCTTCTTGAAGCCCACTCTGGGTGACGTCGACGGCGATGGTGATCTCGATCTCTTCGGAAGCACGGGCTACCAGACGTCTTTTGTCCTCAACGCCGGGACCGCCTCGACTCCCCAGTTCTTTCATCAGGGGAGTCTGCGGAATCCGCTCGCGGGAAAGAACACGGGCAATCAAGGGGCGGTCGTCCTCGTTGACTTGGACGGCGACAGCGACCTGGATGTGGTCCTCGGTCAGCAGAACGGGACATTCCGATTGTTCAAAGCCGCGCCGGAACTCGGCAACGCGCCGACGGTGGCCAACGCCATCTCCGATCAAAACGCCACCGAGGACTCGTCGTTCTTGTTTCAATTCTCGGAGGACACGTTCACTGACATCGACGTGGGCGCGACGCTGACCTACTCGGCGACGAAATCCGATGGCAGCGCTCTGCCAAGCTGGCTGACGTTCACGGCATCGACACGCACGTTCTCCGGCACGCCGCTGAATGCCGACGTTGGCAGTTTGTCGGTCAAGGTCACGGCAACGGACAACCGCACTCAGAGCGTCAGCGACACGTTCGATCTCGCTGTGGCGAACACCAATGACGCTCCGACCCTGGTCAATGCGATCGCCGATCAGAACGCGGTCGAAGATTCGGCGTTCACGTTCACCTTCGCGACGGACACCTTCGCCGATGTGGATGCCAGCGACTCACTGACGCTGATTGCCACGCAGTCCGATGGCAGCGCGTTGCCAAGCTGGCTGACGTTCACGGCGGCCACACGCACGTTCTCCGGCACACCTCTGAATGCGAATGTCAGCACCGTGTCGATCACGGTCACGGCGACGGACAGCAGCGATGTGAGTGTCAGCGACACCTTTGAACTCGTCGTGTCCAACACCAACGACGCTCCGACAGTGGCGAATGCCATTGCCGATCAAAACGCAACGGAAGACTTGGCGTTCACGTTGGTCTTCGCGGCGAACACGTTTGCCGAGGTGGATGCAGACGACTCGCTGACGCTGACCGCTACACGGTCCGATGGGACCGAGTTGCCAAGCTGGCTGAGCTTCACGGCGGCGACACGCACGTTCTCCGGCACGCCGCTCAACGCCGACGTCGGCAGCTTGTCGATCAAAGTCACGGCAACGGACAGCAGCCATGCCAGCGTCAGCGACACGTTCAGCCTCGTCGTGGCGAACACCAACGATGCTCCGACACTGGCCCATGTGATTGCCGATCAGAATGCGACGGAGGGTTCGGCGTTCTCCTTGACCTTCGCGGCGGACACGTTCGCCGATGTGGATGCGGGCGACTCGCTGACTCTGACGGCCACGCGGTCCGATGGCAGCGCGTTGCCAAGCTGGCTGACGTTCACGGCGGCGACACGCACGTTCTCCGGCACACCGAGGAGCAACGATCTGGGAATCTTGTCGATCAAGGTGACCGCCACCGACACCAGCCACGCCAGCGTCAGCGAGACGTTCAGCCTCACGGCAATCGGCACGCAGGTGGTCTCGTCCGACGGCAGCGTGGCGATCACGGACGTCGGCGGCGCGAGCAACGACGCGATCGGATTGTCGATGGATGATGACAATCTCGTCGTGACGCTCGACGGGGTGACCACCGAGATTTCTCTGGCCGGTTTGACCGAACTGGTCATCACGGGGGGCGGCGGCGATGACACGCTCAACGTCGATCTCAGCCACGGTCCGTTGCCGTTCAACATCGTGTTCAATGGTGGCAACGGCGGCTTCGATACGCTGAACGTCATCGGCTTCGATGAGTCCGGCCTGTTCACGTCGTACACGGCGAACTTTACCAATCGCAACGACGGAAGCATCCAATACCGCAACGGCAGCACGATCCTCACGACGCTGACTTACACCGGCCTGGAACCGATCACCATCGCCGGGACTCCGATGGAGATCATCTTCAACTTGCCGAGCACCAGTGACACCGACGTGCGACTGCTCGACATCGGCGGGGCCGACGGCATCATGCGGCTGACCGGTAGCACCTTCGAGACGACCGATTTCTCGATTGCCGCCGCCACGTCGATCACCATCAACGCGAATTCCGGCAACGACCGCGTCACGATTCAAGGGGTCGATGCCGGCTACTCCGGCCAGGTGATCGTCAACGGGGGAGCGGGCAACGACGTGCTGACGGCCACCGCTTCCAACATTCCCGTCATGCTGATCGGAGACGCCGGCAACGACACGCTGACCGGCAGCACGCAGGACGACACGCTGACCGGCGGGCTTGGCAACGATGTGCTCAACGGTGGAGCGGGAATCGATACCGTCACCGAGACCACCTCTGCGAACCTGATCCTCAACAACACACAACTCACCGGCAACGGCAACGACAAACTGACGAACATCGAGCGAGCCAACCTCACCGGGAACGCGACCAACAACATACTGGATGCGTCCGGCTTCACGCTCGGCAACGTCACGCTGCTGGGTGGGAACGGCAACGACACCTTGATCGGCGGTGCGTTCAGCGGCACGGCAGATGACGACGGCTTCAATGACTCACTGGATGGTGGCGCGGGAACCGACGTGGCTCGGCAATCCTCGCGAACAAGTCAAACACTCGCGGTGGGCACGACTCCGGGCACGAATGTTGTCACGGGGGCGAGCAGCAATGTGGGAGATTTGTGGACGTCGATCGAGAGCCTGCACTTCATCGGCAGCGGCAGCAGTGCCACGACGCTCGATGCTTCGCTGTTCACCGGGAGCGTGACGCTCGCCGGCGGTTCCGGCAACGACAGGTTACTTGGTGGCCGAGGCAAAAACGTCCTCAACGGCAACGCGGGAAATGATTCGATCACGGGCGGCGACTCCTCCGATTCGCTCAACGGAGGGGCCGGCAACGACACACTCCTCGGCAACGCGGGAGATGACCGGATGTTTGGCGAGGAGGGGAGCGACAAACTCTTCGGCGGAAACGGCCAAGACCTGATGGATGGCGGTGCCGGGAGCGACGTCCTGACGGGCGAAGTCGGCAACGACACGATCAACGGCAGTGCCGGCAGCGACGCGATCAGCGGCGGAAGCGGGGATGACGTGCTCAACGGCGGGCTCGGCGGCGATTCGATTCTGGGGGGCACTGGGAACGATCTCTTGAGAGGCGGAGGCGGGGCGGACTACCTCTCCGGAGAGAGTGGCGATGACCGCTTCGCAGCGTCCGGTGCTCGCATCATCTTCGGGAGTGGAGATGACAGCGTCAGTGGTTCGAGCAACAACATCGACGCGGTCTTCCTCTTCGACTTCGACCGATTGCTGGTGTAGCTCAGCTTGTTACCGAACTCGTGAGCGGTACGGCGCTAGCCCAAAGGCACCGACGTGACTTCGCAGCCACGCTCGCCAGAGCGTGGCGCGAGGTAGATCGCGAGCATCGCCTGCAACAGAGAGGCCTGGAGCGGTTTGCTGAGATAGTCATCCATACCAGCTTCCAGACAGCGTTCACGGTCTCCGACAAGGGCGTTTGCGGTCAGGGCGATGATCGGCAGGCGGCCGGAGAGTTCGCCGGCCGCTTCGCGGCGGCGGATTTCGCGGCTGGCGGTGAAGCCGTCCATTTCTGGCATTTGGCAATCCATCAGCACCAGGTCGTAGTGGCTTTGCTTCAGAGCGGTCAGCGCCTCGTCGCCGTTGTTGGCGATGTCGCAGGTGCAGCCACAGTGCGTCAGCAGTTCGCGGACAAACATCTGGTTGATGCTGTTGTCTTCGGCGACCAGGATGTGGCCGGTGAACTTGACTGGTTGTTCGTCGGCCACGGCGTCTGGTTTCTGATGGGGAGACTTGGTCGGCGACTTGATGGCGAATACGGAGGTCAGCGTGTTGAACAACGTGCTGGGGCGAATCGGATCGCGCAGGACGTGCCGGATTCCGAATTGACGCAGACTGGCGATAGTTTCGTCATCGGGGTTTTGGCCGAATCCGATGATCGACAGTCGGGAGTCATTGGCGAGTTTTTGCAGGCGGACGAATTCATCCCCCACCATTAAGCGGAAGTCGGCAAGGACCACGGCAATCGGAGCGCCATCGGCGTCGGCGCGGGAGACCACCTCCACGACATTTCGCACGTTCGCGACGGGCTGGGTGCGGCAGCCCCACGTCTGCAAACAATCCACGATTTGCCGTTGATCGCTGCCGTCTTCATCGACGACCACCACGCGCTGACCAACAACCATGTTCCCACGTGTGCTCACGGCGGTATCGTCGCCAATCAGCGGCAACGTGAGTTCGAACCAGAACGTGGACCCGACTCCAAGCTGGCTGTCGACTCCGATTTGGCCCCCCATCAAATCGACCAACTGTTTGCAGATCGACAGTCCCAGGCCGGTGCCGCCGAAATGCCGAGCCGTGGACTGATCCACTTGCGAGAACGGTGCGAACAACAGGCTGACGCGATCCGCCGGAATGCCGACCCCCGTGTCGGTCACGGAGAACCGCATGACCAATTGATCGTCGATCCAGTTCGTGCATTCGGCGTGGAGATTGACTCCGCCGGCTGTCGTGAACTTCACCGCGTTGCCCAGCAGGTTGACCAGCACCTGGCGAATGCGATTTCCGTCGCACATGACTTTGACACAGGCCGCTGGATCGAAATGACATTGGAATGGAAAGCCCTTCTTTTGAGCGGCGTACATAAACACGTCGGCGACGTCGAACACCAGCGTTTCCAAATGGCACTCGTGCAGGTCCAAGTCCAGTTTGCCGGCCTCGATCTTGGACAGGTCCAAGATGTCGTTGACTTGTTGCAGCAGCGCTTGGCCGCTGGTGATGGAAGCATCCACGAATTGCCGCTGCCGCTCGGTCAACTCGGTGTTCAGCAGCAGTTCGTTCATCCCCAGGATGCCGTTGAGCGGAGTACGCAGTTCGTGACTCATGGAGGCGAGGAACTCGCTCTTGGCCCGACTGGCGGCCTCGGCGGCGGCCTTGTCGCGAGCCAGCGATTCCATCTGTTTTCGTTCGATGGCGATCCGAACGAAGCGCGCCGCCCATTCGATCCGTGTCACGTCTTCAGTCAGAGGCACGCGCGGCTCGCGATGGTAGATCGCGAAGGTGCCCAGGACGTGGCCGTCGCCAGACAGAATCGGCTCGGACCAGCAGGAACGCAGTCCCGCCTTGGCGGCCACGTCACGATAGTTGACCCAAGACGGATGCGTGAGGATGTCTTCGACGACAACACGCTGGCGATTGAACGCGGACGTGCCAAAACTGCCAACTCCCTCGCCAATGCGAACGCCGTGAAGCGCTTCGTTGTAGAAGCTCGGAAGACTCGGCGCGGCACCGTGCAACAAGCACTTCCCGGACTCGTCCAACAGGAGAATCGAGCAGAGCGTGTCGGGAGCTTCCGCTTCGACGGCCTGGGCGATGACCTCCAGTGTTTTCTCCAGTGACTCACCGGACGCCAGTGATTGAAAGATTCGGCCTTGGTTCTGTTCCCGCTTTTCAGCCCGCTTGCGTCCGGAGACATCACGCACCAGGGCCAAGATCCGTCCGTCCGGCAGGGTCCGGGCATTGACCTCGACGACCAGCTTCTCGCCGTTCTTGCGATGAAGACGCCACTCGCGCAAATAAGGCTGGCCCTCAATGGAGAACTCCGCGAGTTCCGGCGCGACGCGAGACTGCTCCTCCGAAGCGACGATGTCACGGACATTCATCCGCAGCACCTCTTCGCGGGTGTAACCGAACAGCCCGCAACCGCTGGAATTGACATCCCGAAAGAAGCCGTGTGAGTCGACGATAAAAATTCCATCGCCGGCATGCTCCACCAACAGACGGAAGCGCTTCTCGCTGTCACTCAGTTCCGCAGTCCGCTCCTCAACGCGGCGCGCCAAGTCGGCGGTGAGCTGTTGCAGTTCCTGCTCGAAGCGGCGTTCTTCCGCCACATCGCGAAACACCAGCACGGCACCGATGATCTTTCCAGCGTCGTTGCGAATGGGTGCCGCACTATCGGCGATGGGGCGTTCGGTGCCATCGCGGGCAATGAGTATCGTGTGATTGGCCAGCCCGTGAACCGTCCCGGTGGCCAGCACTTCATCGACCGGGATGACTGCCGCACAGCGAGTTTCTTCGTTGACGATGTTCAAGACTTCGTCGATCGGCCGACCAAGAGCTTCGGCCTGCGTCCAGCCGGTCAGTTTTTCCGCGACGGGATTCATGCGTGTGATCCGCCGCCCGGCGTCGGTCGCCATGACCGCGTCGCCAATCGAGTCGAGTGTGATCGCGAGATTCTGCTCGCTGCGCCGCAGAGCCTCTTCATTCCGCTTGCGCTCGGAGATGTCCCGCGCAATTTTGGAGACGGCGATCACCGCTCCGTTCGCATCCTGGATCGGAGAGATGGTTGCCGAGATGTCGATGAGCCGGCCATCTTTCGTGACACGCTGTGTCTCCAGATGATCCACTCGTTCGCCGCGCCGCATACGTTCGAGAATCCGCGGCTCTTCATCTTCGCGGCCCGGCGGAAAAAGCATCGCCATCGGCTGGCCGACCGCTTCCGGGGTCGAGTAACCAAAGATCCGCTCCGCTCCACGATTCCAACTGGTGATGATCCCGTCCAAGGACTTGCTGATGATCGCGTCATCGGAAGACTCCACGATCGCGGCGAACCGTTGTTGCAGCAGTTCCGTGTGCCGCTCTTCGGTGACGTCACGAAAGACGAGCACCACGCCCACAATCTGCCCGGCAGCGTCACGGATGGGAGCGGCGCTATCGGCAATGCTGTATTCCGAACCGTCGCGGGCCACGAGCGCGGTGTGATTGGCCAGCCCGTGGACTTCGCCGGTCGCCAGCACCTCGTCCACGGGAATCACCGCCGGCTGCCGAGTCCGTTCGTTGATGATCCGAAAGACCTCGTCGATGGGGCGGCCGAATGCCTCGTCTCGCCGCCAGCCGGTCAGTCGCTCGGCGACGGGATTCATCCGCGTGATCCGCCGCTGAGCATCAGTCGCGATCATGGCATCGCCAATCGAGTCGAGCGTGATGGCGAGGTTTTGCTCGCTGAGCCGCAACGCCTCTTCAGCACGTTTACGCAGAGTGACGTCCTGAAAAACAGCCACGCCCCCGCGAGCAACGCCATGCGCATCCTTCAACGGACGTGCGTTGACCGTGACCCAGAGCCCTTCGCTCTGAGCGGGATTCCGCACGAACAGCTCCGCGGCATCGACCTCTTCGCCGCGAATGGCTCGGGCCAGCGGAAGTTGCTCAGACGGATACAACGTGCTTTGATCGGGGTAAAACACGCCGTACCGTTCGGACCATTCGCGTGGCTCAGACTCGATTGGTCCAAGACCGACGATCCGCTCCGCAGCTCGATTGAACACCAGAAACTTCCCCGCCTCATCCGCCACGACGACACCGTCGCTCATGTTGTCCAGCATGGATTGCAAGAGGCGAGCGTGCTTCGCCGATTCCTCGCGCGACAGTGCGAGCGTCTGCGCCAACTCCCGCAAGGCCCGATCGACCGTCGCAATTTCATCACTTCCACCGACGGGAGGAGCCAGCTCATTTCCCTCCGCCAGGTGCTGGAGATTCGCGATGACGGCGGCCAGCCGCCGGCTGATCCCGCGCGTGAATACCAGAGCTGCAAGAACCGCCAACAACACCGACAGCCCCGTGCTGACGATGATCACGACGCGAAAATCGCGGAGCTTGGGTTCGCGAAGCTCCGATCGTTCATCGGCCAAGGGTTTCGGCTCCGAGGGAAACCTGCCGGTTTCGGTCATCAAGCCGATGAACACCAGTTGAAACAGCAGCGGCAGAACAACCAGCAGCAAACCCTGACCAAGAATCGGGAGCCGAACAAATCTGCCGATGAAACTTCGGCGGAGAACCTCAAACGCCATTTTGACCTCATGTCATGGATTGAACAGTCAAGTTGCCCGGCCGCGATTCTCGCATCTCTGGATTTGCCCATCAGCGGACACCGTGACGAATCTGAGAAAATTACGGGAATCACCTGCCAACATCCGCCACAGGAAGGATCGAACACAGGCAAATCCTGTTTGAGCCACATCCGCTTTCCAAGCAACGTTCGTGGAGGCGATCATCAGAGTCGTCCCACGTTCAGACGCAGGCGCGAGAGTGGACGAGTCATGCGAACCCTTCGGTCGCCAAAGCCGGTGGAAACATCAACCCGCCACCTTCTCCATGATCGCGGTGAACTGCTCCAGCGCCGTTTGCAGGTCGTCGGCGATTTCTTGGGCGAGGATGTCGGGGGTGGGCAGATCGTCGGAGTCTTCGAGGCTGCTGTCTTTGAGCCAAAAGATGTCGAGGTTCACTTTGTCTCGCTTCAGCAGTTCGTCGTAGTCGAACGCTCGCCAGTGACCTTCGGGGTTCTGCTCGGCGTTCCAAGTGGGCTTGCGCAGGTGTCGCTTGCTGGGGCGGTAGCACTCGACGAATTCATCGAGGTCTTCTCGTTTGAGCGGGTTGGTCTTCTGAGTGAAATGCCTGTTGGTCCGCAGGTCGTAGACCCACAGCGTTTTCGTCCACGGTTTTTCTTGAGCGGGCTTGGCGTCGAAGAACAGGACGTTGGCCTTCACTCCTTGCGCGTAGAAAATGCCGGTCGGCAGTCGCAGCAGCGTGTGGACGTCGCATTGTTGGAGCAGGTTGCGGCGGACGGTTTCGCCCGCTCCCCCTTCAAACAGGACGTTGTCCGGGACGACGATCGCGCAGCGGCCGTTGACCTTCAGAAGCGTTTTGACGTGCTGCAAGAAGTTCAATTGTTTGTTCTTGGTCGAGGTCCAGAAGTCCTGGCGTTCGTAGGCGTGCTCTTCCTTTTCGAGATCCCCTTCCTCGTTGACGATGGCGATGCTGCTCTTCTTCCCGAACGGCGGATTGGTCAGCACCACGCTGAACCGCTCACCCGGATCGCCCGCGAGGCTGTCCACGCCCGACTTGATCGGGCAGGGATCGGCGTCGATGCCATGCAAATACAAATTCATAATGCAAAGCCGAGCCGTATTCGGGACCAATTCCCAGCCCTTCACGAACTTGGTTCGCAAGTGTTTCTTCTGGTCCTTGTCGAGCGTCTTGCCGTTCTGCTTCACGACCGAATCGTGAGCCGCCAGCAGGAAGCCGCCCGTCCCCGCCGCGGGATCGCAGACGGTGTCATCGGGGCCGGGTTGCACGCAATCGACGATCGCCTTGATGAGTTG
>CAMDEA010000037.1 GCA_945893045.1 Planctomyces sp. SH-PL62 | reverse complement strand
CTTTCACCTTTGACCTTTCACCTTTGACCTTTCACCTTTGACCTTTCACCTTTGACCTTTCACCTTTGACCTTTCACCTTTGACCTTTCACCTTTGACCTTTCACCTTTGACCTTTCACCTTTGACCTTTCACCTTTGACCTTTGACCTTTCACCTTTGACCTTTCACCTTTGACCTTTCACCTTTCACCTTTCACCTTTCACCTTTCACCTTTGACCTTTGTCGTTCACCTTTGTCGTTCTGCACATTTTTCGTTCCCTAGCAGGCAAGCGATCTTGTTTTCATTGCCTGTCTCGTCAGTCAGTGTGTGGCGGAACAATTTCCGCTGTCGAACAGTGTCGCTGGCCAGCAATCAAATCAACTCAGCGATCGGCTCACCGTCGGGCAGGATGGGGATCGGGCGGTCGGAGCGGTCGTGGAACATCGTTTCGAGATTGATGCCCAGCGCGGTGTAGACGGTGGCCCACAGGTCTTGCGGACTGATCGGGCGGTCTTTGACTTCGCCGCCGTCGCGGGACGAGGAACCAACGACTTGGCCGCCACGCAGGCCGCCGCCAGCCAGCACGGCAGAGAACGCCTGTGGCCAGTGAGTGCGACCCGGTCCGCCGGGGCGACCGTCCGAAAAGATGCGCGGCGAACGGCCGAAGTCACCGACCGCCACCACCAGCACTCGCTCGTGCAGTCCGCGCTGCCACAGATCATCGACCAGCGTGCTGAAGAGCTGATCGAAGACCGGCAGCAGAGAATCCCTCATCGCTGGAAAATTATCGACGTGCGTGTCCCAGGCGAATTGATCGCTCATCAGCGGCGGGTCGCCGTGCAGGTTGACTGTCACGAAGCGGACTCCCGTTTCGACCAATCGGCGAGCCAGCAGCGCCCCCTGCCCCCACAAGTGTTGGCCATAGCGCTCGCGCAGCGACTGCGGCTCGCGCGACAGATCGAAGGCGTCGCTCACACGATTGCCCGCCAGGAGTTCAAACGCTTGCCGGCGGAACACGTCCATCTGGTCCAGCGCGCCGGAACGATCCACTTGATTCCGCAACGAGTCGAGTTCGCTCGACAGACGGCGGCGGTTCTGAAGCCGGTCGGCGGTGACATCGGCGCGCATCGTCAGCGCCGGACACGCGAGATGCTTGGCGTGGAACGGATCGGTTTCGCGAAACGCACTCTTCCGCAGGTTGTCGCCGATCTCCAGCGGATCGAACTGCGGGCCGAGATAGACCGCCTCCTGGTAGGAATGCGCGTAGCCGGCGTCCTTGAAAATCTTGACGTAGGGCGGCGCACCCCGCTGAGCCGGCCCACACTGCTTCGCGACCACCGCTCCGGCGGCGGGATTGCGCGGTTGCCGCATGTTGACCGGGTCCATCTGCCGGGGATAACCAAACCCAGTCTGCACCCAGTGAATGCCTCCCTCGTGCAGGCCGTCTTGATGATTCATCGAGCGGATGATGGCCAGTCGATCCGCGATCCGCGCGGTGCGCGGCAGGTGTTCGCAAAAACGCACGCCGGGCAACGCCGTCGGGATCGACGAGAACTCTCCGCGAGTCTCCGCGGGAGCCTCAGACTTTGGATCGAACGAATCGACGTGCGAAGCGCCTCCATCCATCCAGAGCAGAATGACGGACTTGTCATTCGCCGGTGACACCTCACCCGCCGAGGCTTCCAGCCGCAGCAAGTCCGCCAACGACAGCCCCGTCGCGGTCAATGCACCGCATCGCAGAAAACTGCGCCGCGTCAATGCGTCTCGTGATCGGTCAAGCCTGGTCAACATGCGGCACTTCGCCTTTTCTTGGGAACTTCGCCTTTCGCGTTGGTGGAGCCGACGACTTGGCCGGTTCTCATGCCGCCACCGGTCACCAGCACGGACATCGAATTGGACCAATGGTCGCGCCCCGGCTGCATCACGCCGGTCTCCAAGAACCCGCGTCGTGAAATCGGTCCCGGACAAAACTTCGTGGCAGACATGGCGAGAAGACTCCGGCGGGAAGTCGGGCGGGTAGGTGATGTCAATTGCTTGGGATTCAGTATCGACTTCCAGATTGCAAGGGGCAACTGGAATCAACGATTAGTTCAAGTAGAATCGTCCTACCGATCGTTGTGCTTGGACTAACTTTGCAATTCATCGAGCAGCCACATGCCACGGCCGACCAAGAGACGCTACTTCAAAGAACTTCGCATCCAGCAGTTGCAAGGCTTCTGCGAGACCGCGCGGAGCGGCAGCTTCGCCGTCGCGGCGGAAACACTGAGCCTGTCACGGCCCGCACTCTGGCATCAGATTCGGGCGCTCGAACGGGAACTGGGTGCCGACCTCGTGCGGCGGCACGGGCGGGGAATCGAAGTGACGCCGGACGGCACGCTGCTTCTGGAACTTGCCGAGCCGCTGGTGACCGGCTTCGCACGCCTCAAGACCATCTTTCACGAGCGGCGCGGCGTGATTGCGAGACATGTGACGCTCGCCAGTAACGCCAGCCTGTTGGCCAACGAGTTGCGTGAGCCGCTCCATCGGTTTCGATCAAGTCACCCGGACGTGCAACTGACGCTCGTCGATCGCACGTCGCTGGAAGCCGCGCGGCTGATAGAAACCGGCGAGGCCGACTTGGCGGTCGTCGGTCGCTGTGACGCCGAGCCGCTGTCCGCGTTGGTCACATGCGAGCCGCTCTTCACTGAGCCGTTCGTGCTCATCTGCCCGCGCAATCACGAATTGACACGCCGCCGCCGTGTGCCACTCGACCTGTTGATCCGCTTCCCCTGCGTGCTGCTCGCCAAGGAGACCATCACGCGCCGCCAGATTGAACGCGTCCTTCACCAACATGGCCTGCTCGACCGACTCAACGTCGTCGTGGACACGACCAACTATGACCTGGTCCTCGATTATGTGGCTGCGGGCCTGGGCATCTCCGTCCTGGTGAGCGGGCCAGACTTGCGTCGGCGAAAACGACTCCATGTCCGTTCGGCGACCGATTGGTTCGGCGAAGAAACGACGGTGCTTCTGCTCAAAAAAGGGACTTACCACAGCCCGCACCTGAAGGCCCTCGAAGAGATCATCCGTCAGTCGATGACCCAGATGCGAACGTAGCGGAATGTCGGGAGTCAGCGACTCGAAATCTTGCGACTTGGATCTGCCACTTCCGTTTTGTTTCGGTCTCAACCCAGATCACTTGCAAGCGTCCAGAGCCAACACCGCGAACGCTGTGGCCGTGTCGCTGATGAAGTGTTGTTTGACGCCGTTGAGCGAGCGTGTGAACCAGCGGCCGGAGGCGCGTTGATTCGCAGTGAGCCAAGTCTTGCCACGTTGGATCGAGTCGTGGCTCGCCGGCACTCCGGCTTGACGCAGGACATAGATGACCAAGCCGGTGCCGTAGCCATCGCTCGGCGCGTCGGGGTTGGCCTTCTCGCCTTTTCCCCCCACCCAGCCTTTGCCGAGCGACTCCAGCGACCAACCGCCGTCGCTGCGTTGCAGTGCCAGCAGTTCTTTGATCGTGGCTTGCTGCTCCTCAGCGGACAGAAGCCCGTCCAGTTTCACTGAGGCCCAGAGCAGCCACGTCTGGTGATGCAGGCTGGGAGGCGCGGTGCTCTGGAAGTACGCGCGCAACTTTTCCACGCCCACCTTGGCAGAGTCGCCCTGCGCGTAGTTCTCCGGCGCGTGACCCACGCCGACGGCGGCCAGCACCGCGCCGTAGTAGTCATCAATCTCGAAAGGGGGCCAATGGCATTTGGGCCAATCCCAGGTGCCGTCCGCGCGCTGCAAGGTCCACACGCGGTCGAGTGCCTGTCGCGTGACGGGCTGCAACTTGCCGGTGGTCTGCGCGTCGTGAATCGCCAGCGCCGCCGAGGTGCCGACGATTTCGCGGGGCCAATGCTTGTCGATCTTTTCGTCGGCATCCCAGTTTGTGATGCGGCTCTCGAAGAACTGGCGAATCTCCGTCAGCGCGGGTGCGGGCGTCTCCTTGAGCACCGCGCGCGACATCAGATAGGGCCAGCCGGTGTGGCACGAGCCGCAATGGTGCTCCCGAATCCACGCCAGCGAAACGCGGTCTAGCGACTCCGCCGCCTTCGGCAGCGAGAGTCTTTCCAGCAGCGGTTCGTCGGCGGAAGGGAGCGGGAAAGTTTCGGTGTTCGCGGAGATGGTCTTCTCCATCCGGGAGTTCTCCCAAACCTTCACGTCGTCCACGAGCACGGTGCCGGCCTGGCCGACGAGGAACACGATGCGCGACTTCTTCACGTCGAGCACCGTGCTGGTGGCGGCGAGCGGCGGCAGGTCGTCCAATTGCACGAGCACGTCGTTGCCATGCTGCTCGATGAGGACGCGGTGCCACTGGCCGTCGCCAACCTTCACGGGTTGCGAGGCCAACTTCTCGATGCGGTAATATTTCGGATCGGCGAGCTGTTCCTTCGTCGGCGCGGGGGCGTCCTTGCCCCACTTCTGCGCCAGCTTCGAGGCCGGCGCGCCGCGATCTTGCGCGAGGGTCATCAGCGTGGGTGCCAGCGAGACGCGCAGCAAATGCGCCGCGCCACCGAACTGGCTCTCGCCATCGAGCAGGAAGAGGAAGTAGCCCGGCTTCGCGTACTTGAAGCGGAAGCCGATCGTGAAATTACGCCCGTCGAGCGGCACACCGACGGAGGGACCGTGGCCCTCGTCCGGCAGGCTGACCCCCTGCAACGCGCCGTCCACAATGCGGAACGCTCCGGCTCGACCGCCCGGCTCCCACGGCTTGCCGAGCGTCGCGGCGGAGAATGTTTCCTCCAGCAGAAGTTTGACCGGCTTGGTGAGACGCGGCTGGAGTTCGTCGGCAACGGCGGACATGTTCTTCGGAGGCGCGGGAGTCTTCTGATCGGGCTCCTGCTTCCAGTCATTCATTTCGGGACGCGGCGGGCCGGCGTCGAAGAAACGAGCTTCGGTGCCGATGCGGTCGTAGTCGCCAAGCTCGGCGCGGGACTTGTCGGCCAGCGCGAGCAGTTGCCGCACCACGTCGGAATGTTGCGAGGCGACATCGTCCCTCTCGCCGATGTCGGCGTCCAAGTCGTACAGCAGCGGGGTCTTGATCTCGAACAGGTCGGCCTCGGCGATGTGCGCGCGACGCAGACCGCGACTGAGCCACGGCACAGGGACGGGGCGCGGCAGGTGCAGCTTCCAGCGGCCCTGACGCACGGCCTGAAGATGCGTGTTGACATGGTAGAGATGCGTGGCCGCGTCTTCGGCGGCGGGCGGTCCTTTGAGCAACCACGCGGAGAGATCACGGCCGTCGATCTTGTTGACCGGCAACGTCGCCTCGGCGAGTTTCGCGAACGTGGGCAGCAGATCGAGTGTGCTCGCGATGCGCCCGCTCGTCTTTCCAGCCGCGATGCGACCCGGTGCCCAAGCGATGGCCGGGACGCGCACGCCCCCCTCCCAGGTCGAGGTCTTGCCGCCGCGCAGCGGCCCCGCGCTGCCGCCGTTTTCTTTTCGCAGCAGCCACGGACCGTTGTCGCTGGTGAAAATGACGAATGTGTTCTTGTCGAGACCCTCGCTGCGCAGCGTGTCGAGAATCCGGCCAACGTGATGATCGAGTTCCTCAACCACGTCGCCGTAAAGACCGCGCGGCGACTTGCCGCGAAACTCCGCCCCAGCGTGCAGCGCGGTGTGCGGCATGTTGGGGCAGAGGTACAGGAAAAAGGGCTGACTCTTCCGCTCGCGGATGAATCGAATGGCCTCGTCGGCGTAGCGCTGGGTGGTGGACTCGGTGAGGTCCACCGGGTTCTCGATCACCCGGTCATCTCGGAAGAGCGCGGTCTTCTCCCAAAAGTCGTTACTTGCCGGCGTGCCGAATTGCCGGTCGAAGCCCCGTTTCAGCGGCGAGTTCTGCGAGTGTTCCCAGCGATCCGGCTCATGCCCGGCAAGATCCCATTTGCCGATTTGCGCCGTGGCATACCCCGCGCGCTGGAGCACTTCCGAAAGCAAGGTCTCGCGCGCGTGAGGCACGGGCATGTGATGCTTTTTGTTTCCAACTTCCGCCACTCGCAACGGATAGCAGCCCGTCAGCAGCGCGGTCCGGCTCGGTCCGCAAAACGCCTGCGCGTAAAACGAAGTGAATCGCAGCCCCTCCGCCGCCATGCGGTCGAGATGCGGCGTGCGGATTTCCTTCGAGCCGTAGCAGCCGAGATCGCCGTAGCCCAGATCGTCTGCCAGAATGACAACGACGTTGGGCTTGGAAGTGCGAGCCGGTTCCGAAGCGAACAGGGTGGGCCGAGCCAGCAACAGGGCGGTCAGAGTCAGCGTGAGGCAAGCGGTTCGGTTCATGGTTTTTTCGAGACTCCGATGACTCGCGATTCATTGTCTTCCGGCGTCGTGATCGGCCGGTGCCTCTCGATCATCGAGCGGAAGTCGCCGAGGTTGTACGGGCCGATGTAGGGTTGGCTCAGTTCGACTTCGGCGACGGCGACCGTGCCCCAAGTCTCCGCTTGGGCGATCGGCTTGCCGGTTTGATCGAAGACGGCCGAGAGCATCCAGCCGTCCTTCGGGGCCATGAAGGTGCTGCTGACGATGTAGACGTGATTCTCACACGCGCGAGCTTTCGCCAGTTGCGGGTTGCAGCCCCAGACCGGCCAGGCGATGACTTCCGCGCCGCGGTTCGACAGTTCGCGAGCGACTTCGGGAAAGAAGCCGTCATAGCAGACCATCAGTCCGACCTTGCCGAACTTCGTGTCGAATACCGGATAGTCGTGGCCCGGCGCGATCCCTTTCTCAACCTCGCCGTGCGGCAGACAAACCTTGCGATACTTGCCGATCAGCTTGCCATCGGGACCGAGCAGCACAGCGGTGTTGTAGACGAGATGTTTGTCGCGCTCGTACAGGCTCAGGACGATGTGCAGATGATGTTTCTTCGCAAGTTCCCCGAAGTAGTCGGTTGACGGGCCGGGGATCGGCTCGGCGGTTTCGTGAACCTGCTGCGGCTTCACGTTCGCCGAAGCCGTGGGGACCGTTTCCCCCAGCACGACGAGGTCGGCTTTCTGCTTCGCGGCCTCGGCAATGAGCGGCGCGAACTCCTCGCAGTTCTCGCGCGGAGACTTGCCGTTCGGCTTGTAGTGAACCGTGGCCAGCCGCACCTTGCGACTCGGCGGCGGCGTGGTCTTCGCAAACTCGATGTCGCTCCACTCGATGCGGCCGTTCGGTGCCCATTGCAGGTGCAACTCAACGACAGCGCGCGTGGCCTTCATCGGGACGCGATAAACGCCGCTGACCGTGGTCCAGCCGTTCGCATCGGTCGAGCCGTCCACGGGATGTTCCGGTTCGGCGGTGGGGACGTGACCCAACTCCTTAAGCTGCTGTTCCGGCACGTCGGCCGAGACCATTTTTCCGGCATCGTTCTGCCACAGCACTCGCACCAGCGCGCTGCGCCTCGGTAACGTCACGTCCGTCAGTTTGCGAACGGCCTGAAAGCGGAAGAATTCGCCGCCGGTCACCGCAAACGACTTCTGAAACCAACCGTCCAAGCCGTCACGCTGATCGTGAGTGACAATCAAGCAGCCAACATTTTTAGGACCGCCCTTCGAGTCGAATGAGAATACCGGCTGCAACTCATTGCGCGGCGCGCGGGCCGTCCAACCTTCGAGAAACGGCTCGTCACTGTCGAATCCTGGAATGAGGATCGAGTTCCGCGACTTCACGGGCGCGTCGTCCGCGACTCCCGATCCGACGAAGCTCCACGCGGCAAGAATCAACCCACAGAAGAACGACTTCAGAAGCGAACGCATCATGACCATGACCTCTCGGAAGTTGGGGCGTGCAGTGACAGTCTATTCCATGGAATCTATGGCGACTCGGCGTTCGGTGCCTCGATCAGCAGGAACGTCAGCAGGTCGTGGAGTTGTCGCCGTTGTTGTCTGCGGCACCCCACGGCAGAGTTTCCGATGCAGCCGACCATCCAGGCTGAAGATCATGACGGCATCGACTCGCTGAAGCAGTTCGTCGGTCGAGTTCACAAACGCGATGGGCGGCACGGCGTCTTGGGGGTCTTTCGGGTTCTGATACATCTTCGAGAGATGAGCCAGCCACTGAGCGCTGAACTTTCATTTGGATTTGGGTTGGAGATAGCGACGCCAATTCACCGGAACGTCATTCGGGTGCGCGGCAACGAGACGCTCCATCGCTGCGGTGAGTTCGGCGACGAGATCGGGCTTCTCGACCCACAGGTTCTTCGTTTCGCCGAGGTCACTCGCAAGATCGTACAGTTGCCCGGTGGGCGCGACATCCGCCCGTGCGCGAGTGCCATCGCTGTCCGGGCCGAAGATGATCTTCCACGAGCCTTTCCGCAGCGCGGGCAGGCCGGACGATGCGTGGCTGATCGCATACACGCGCACCGGCTTTTCCTCGCCGCGCAGCAGCGGCAGAAGGCTCACGCTGTCCTCACCCGCGCCGCCGGGCACCTTCGTGCCGAGGGTTTCCGCGACGGTCGCCATGAGATCGGCCTGATGGGCGAGTGCGTCGCAGCGCGTGCCTGCTTTCACCACTCCGGGCCAGCGCACGATGAAAGGCACGCGATGCCCGCCTTCCCACGCATCGGCCTTCCGTCCCCGCAACGGTCCGCTCGGAAAATGTCCCTTCGCATTCAGCTCAGCGAAACCCGCGTGCGGGGCGCAGCCGTTGTCGCTCGTGAAAACGACAAGCGTGTTTTCCGCGGCTCCGCTCCTATCCAGAGCAGCGAGCACACGGCCGACCATCGCGTCGGTCTCCATCACGAAGTCCGCGTAGTCATTCAACCCGCTCTTGCCGCGCCACTCGTCCGCGACGGCGATCGGCGTGTGCGGAGAGGTGAGCGGCATGTAGAGGAAGAATGGCATTGATGACTTCGCCGATTCCTCGATGAAGCGGCACGCCTGCTTGGCCAGCGTGGGCAGGATGTCTTCGAGCTTCCAGCCAGCGAGCGCCGGACCGGGGATGCCGGCGAGGTGATTCCTCAGCAGCGGCGCTGGCAGGAACTCGCTCGGGATTCCGTCCGTGCGATCGTTGCGGATGAAGGCGTAAGGCGGCCAGTTCGGCACGTCGGTGCCGAAGTATTCATCGAATCCGCGCGTCGTCGGCCCGCCACCGATCGGCTTCGCATAGATGTCCCTCCACGCGGCGCGGTGCGCGTCCGTGTCCTTCGGCGCTTTGTTCCCGCGCGGCGGAGCGATCAACGCGCGCTGCTCCGGTGTGATGTCCCAATCCCAGCCGAGGTGCCACTTCCCAACCGCCGCGGTGCGATAGCCGTGCTGCCTCGTCAAGCCCGCGAGCGTGAGCCGGTCCGGCGCGATGAGCGGCTGTTCCAAATACGTCACGATTCCCGCCTGCAACCGCGACCGCCAATGATACCGCCCGGTGAGCAGCGTGTAGCGCGTCGGCGAACACACACCGCTGCTCGTATGCGCGTCGGTGAAGCGCATCCCTTGCAACGCGAGTCGGTCGATGTTCGGCGTTGGGATCTTGCCACGGTCCGGGTTGTTGCACTGCACGTCACCGTAACCGAGATCGTCGGCCAAGATCACGACGATATTCGGTTTCTCCGCCGCGAGTGCGGTGCATGGGATGCAGAGGACGAAGAGGAATCGCAGCAGTTTCCTCGAGGAACTCCGGCAACTGCTTTTCGGAACTCGTTTGAGGCATTCTTCCATTTTCTTCCCCCCAATCCCCGGATCACTGTCCCGCCGTTGATCTTTTGCTGGCGCTGCAACTCGGCTCCGATCGCAGCACCGTAACGATCCCGTGATCACCGAGGAATCGTGCTGGACGCCACATAACTGACTGCGCCACAGAAGACCCATTATGTGGTGGACCACATAACGGATCGAGGTAAATCATCTGCACCTTCCCCGCCAGCCCCTCCTTCTCCAGCAGACTGTTCATCACCAACAACGAATCCCCCGCGATTAACCGATTACTCCATCCATGCGGATGCTTGTAAAAGTCCAGCGCGTCGCGAAGCGGTGGATTCTGTTCGGGCTCCTCGAAGAGCGAGCGTTGTCTGTAGGTTGGGCTTTCCAGCCCGACCCTTTACTTCTTCGCACCGGACTTCGAGGCGTTGTTGGCATTCGGGTCAGGCTGGAAAGCCTGACCTACGTGATGCCCGTTCGTGCGCACGGCCGCGACAACTCCGACACCGCAATGACTCACGCGGCGGTTCGACCAACACCTCGATCTCGCCACCTCGTGACTCCCACACATCCACGATCCAGTAGCCCTGCAAACCCATCGCTCGATAAAACACTTCCGCGGCCATGCTGCTCTCTCCTTTCGGGATTCGTGTTGCCCCACACAACCCGATTGGAATTCAGCATGTCCGCATTCTTCAAACATCAGCCCCAAGAGTCCCGATGAACCACTTTTGCTCGTGCTAACAGGGACGTCGCTGGACCAGGACGGGATGCCAGCCGAAAGGCTCAATCCGCCAGTTCGTGAATCGTGTTGTGGATCGTTCCTTGAATCGGTGTCCCGGTCGCCGCGCGGAGCGCGAACTTGATCTCCATGCACCAGGTCGGACGCAGGTCGGCGATGTCCAGAGTGAGAGTCTTCGTGTCGGCTGACAATGTCGCGGCGCGAACGGTGAGCGGTTGCTCGTCGTAGTGCTTCGAGCCGTAGTCGGCGGTGCGCTTGAGCGACCAGGTTTTGATGTGCAGGTTTTTGATGTCGAGCGATGCCGGATCGAGCGGCTCGGTGAAAGTGAGCCGCAGGCCGGATTTCGTGGCATGTAGTCCGACCGGCAAGTGCATGGGTTGGCCGGTGGCTCGCAGGCGATACAGGCCGCCGGGGTGAGTCGCGTTGCCGGCCCACGCGAACATGCCGCAGAGATACAGTTGCCCGTCGGTCGGATGGAACCGGCCGCGCATCACGCCGGTCGGAAACGTCGGCAGAGGCAGCTCGATCAGGCCCCCCTGCATCGTGCCGCGCACGCGTTCGTGCGGGACGAGAAACACCTTGCCGTAGCCATACGACAGATTCAGCAGCGATCCCTGCAACGGCCCCCAGCGATCGCTCTCGACCCACAGCAGTTCGGCGGGCGAGCGATCAAACGCATTCGTGATCCAGCACAGCGGCGGAACCATCGCCGCATCCGACGAGTCGGTTACGTCGTGATAGCCGAGCATGTTGCCGTAAAAATTCGGGCGGCCATCTTTCGGCACAGTGACCCAGTTGATGCGGTTCTTCGGATTCCAAAAACCTTCCTGATCGGTGACGACGAACGAGCCGTCGGGATTGAGGCAGACGCCATTCGCCGCACGAAATCCATTCGCCAGGATGTCGGTGCGCGAGCCGTCATTGCTCACTCGCAGCAGCGTTCCATGATGCGGCACGACGGCGGCTTTCCCGTGGCAGCCGGACTTCGCGTAGTAAAAATTTCCGGCCGCGTCGGTTTGCAGCCCCATCGCGAACTCGTGGAAGTGCTCGGTGACTTGATGGTCGTTGTTGAGGCACTGATAGAAGTCGATCTCGCCATCGCCGTTCAGATCGTGCAGCACCGCGAGCTGGTCACGGCAGGTCACATGAATTTTGCCCTCGACAATCTTCAGACCGAGCGGCTGGAAGAGGCCGGAGGCGATCCGCTGCCAGGTGAGAGAGGGAGAGGGGGTGAGAGAAGTGGCATCGTTGATTTGCTTTGTCTTTCTCCCCCTCTCCCCCTCGCCCTCTCTCCCCCTCTTCTTCTCCTCCAAGACCCACACATCGCCGTCCCACGAACAGACGGCGATGCGGCCATCGGGAAAGAAATCGAGTCCCGTGAAGCGCGTTTGAGCCAACCACGGATTCGATTCCGGAGCCGTCAGCATGTCCGTTGCGAACGGCCCGGTGTCAGCACCGAGCACCGCTTGCGTTTCCAACTTCTGCGCCCAGCGCGGTGGGCCGCCGTTGGTCAACGCGGTCAGATCACGATCGGCGTCGGGAATCGGTTGGTCGGTCAGATCGTTTAACCCCAACGCCAACGGCGTGGGCGGTGCTGATGTGGACGCTGCTCCCGCGCTCGCGCGCACGCCGTTGGCGTTGCGGTTAAACAACTCGGCTGCATCCGCCGGCAGCCAGACGGTGAATCGCAGCGGTTCTTTGCCGGCGGGGATTCGCAGTCTCAGGCGACCGTCGGCGGCCGTCCATTCGGCAGCGATGTTTCGCGGCGCGAATCCGGCCACGAGCGGACCTGACGGCGAACGAGGTGCAGCGGTTGCGGAACTCGGCGGCGCGAACTGCACGACCGACTTATCCGTGCGACTGATGACCGTCGGCCGCGCATCGCGAGCGGGATGCTCAGCCACTTGCAGCACGAGGTCGCGATCGCGCGGGCCGATGTTGAAGGTTCGCAGAAAGAGTGGCGACGATGGCCGCTCGCGCGTAGCTGAAGTCGTGAGACTTCGGTCCGAACTCTCACGAGTTCGGCTACTTTCGGACGCAATCACTGGTTCGCGAGTCATCAGTCGCGGCGACTCCAGAATCTCCGTTGTGCCGATCGAGTACGCGAAGACCACTTGCTGGCCGTGGTGATACAGCCCTTTGAACTGGCCCCACTCGCGCGGCAGCGGGCCGTAGCGTTTTCCGTCGCGACCGAGAACGCGCTGGTCGTCGCGGAACTCGCCGCTCGTCGGATTCCCCCAGCCCGGCCCGGTCGAGTTGGCGAACGCCGTCTGCCCGACGACGCGCGGATGCACGCCGTGAGCGCCGTTGAATTGAATTCCCTGCCAGTCGATGAAGTTCGTAGCCGAGTCACTCCGTGACTCGGATTCCGCCCGGCGCGGTGGCTTGGAATCAACGCCACTCCCCGCCTCGGAATCAGCGTCATGGAATGACGCTGCTACGTTGGCGTTCCACGCCGCGGCTGCACGGAGCGTGTCGGTATCGAAGATCATCCAGTGCCGGCCGCGCGAGACGCCGCCCGCTCCGGGATCGAGCCGCACCGCGATCCCCTTGTACGCGAGGTTGTGTTCCAGCCCCGGCACTTCAAACGTGTGAGCGAGACTCGGCCCGTAGTCCATCGCGGACCACGGCACGATCTTGCTCGGTTCCGGACCGCGCGTGTCCCCCTTCGGCAGCCGCACGAGATACGCCGCATCGACCGCCATGAACTGCGTCGGGTTGTGCGGCTTGAGATACGTCTCGCGGACGTAGTGAATGACGTCGTACTTCTGCGACGGGACCATCCACGTCTGCGGAGCCATCAGCCCGAACCCGTGCGTCAGCGTGCGGTACATCGACAACGGATCGCTGCCGTTCTTGAATCTCCCTTCCGCGAAACGGAGCGACGTCGGCAACGAACCGGGTTTGTCTTTGGTCCCATGACAGTTGGCACAGACTCGCTGATAGACCGCTTCGCCGCGCTTCAGTGCGTCGCCGTTCCAGCCGCCGATCAGGCCGGCGTGATCGAGATGCTTTTCATATTCGGGGACCGTGAATACCAGCAGCGCGGCGGACGGTTGAAGCTGCATCGCTCGCACCGCGCCGCCGTCACGAATCTCGATCAGGTAGCGAATCAGATCGAGAAACTGCTGCCGGCTGTTGAGCTGATTCATCTGCCCCGCCGGCATGATCGACGTCGTGCTGAGTTTCAATTCTTCGATGTCCGCCGCCGCAATCGTCGTCAACTCGCCCCCGGCAGAGACATCCCGCACGACGACTTTCTCATTCGTCCGTTCGACCAACAGTGCCGTGAGCGACCTCCCGTCTGCGGTAACGATCGAGATTGGATCAAACCCCTTGCGAATCACCTTCGACGGCAACAACACCGATTCGACCAGCGCTTCATCAGTCGCCTCTTTGCCGAGCGTCGTCAGGTCCGGCCCCAGCGAATTCGTCGCCGCTTTCCCAACCACATGACACTTCGAGCAAGCCATGTGCGGCTGAAAGAACACGATCGCCCCGCGCACCGCGTCACCCGACTCATGCGCGGCCGCTGCGAGTTGCTTGGCGGGAACCTGCTGCAGCTCCGCATCGAGCGACTGTGCCCTCGCCGAAGTCTGCGCGATCAACAAAACGGCGAACAAAACAAACTGTTTCACGAACGATGTCTCCTGACGGAATTTCTGAGCGTTGAGTTACCGAGTGCCACAGATCGCAAATAACCTGTCATGAAGCCCGGAAATCCCCACGGATGGCATAGCGATACCACGGATGAAAAACGAAAAGCCCTGCCTTATCCTTAGTATTGCCATGCCATCCGTGGGAATCATCGGGTCGGACGCACGCGTCAATCGCTTTCCAATTCCTGCCGAGTCGCGATCGGGACGTAGCCCGCCTCCAGGCCGGGCGGTGGCGTGAGGATCAGCGCGGGGTCCAGATCGGCGAGCTTGCCGAGATCGGGCGGGGTGAGGTAGTTGCGGTCCTTGGTCCATGTGCGATGTAGCTTCTCGACGCGGGCTTGCACCAGTTCGCGTTCGGCGTCGGTCAGGTCGGCGTTGAGCAACGCGGGCTGATCCGCGAAGCGATACCAGTAATAAGTCACGACGCTGCCGTCTCCCGGATGCGCCTTGAACGGACCCGCTTTTGGACCGGGCGTCTTCCAGCAACTGTCGGCTTCGGCCGGAGTCTCGTAAGTCTTCGGAACCCCGTTCCTCTTCCGGTCGAACCGCACGTTGGCCAGGCCCGTCTCGGCGGGGACTTCAGACGCAGGCACCGGCGTCCACACAGGCTTCTGCTTGTCGTTTTGGCCGAGTCGAAAGTACTCCGGCAGCACGACCAGATGACGTTCGGTCGATTCGTCGCGCTTCACCCACTGGGCGTTCCATTGGTAGCCGAAGGTGTTTCGATCCGGCGCGAACGGGGTCGCAAACGAAGTCCAGGCAACCGAGACCTTGTCCTCTTTATCTGTCCCGTCGGGATAGATCCGCCATGTCGCTCCGCCACGACCAGAGAACTCGTGCAGCGCCGCACCGTCCGAGTTGATCGAACCGCTCGCGACAGGGCCTCCGTCAAACCACGCTTGCACGGAGTCCCACAACGCCTGCTTGTTGTAAGAGGTAATGCGATGCACCAGCGCCGAGTCCCCTTTCGCGTCGCTGGGGAACTGCGTCGGAGTGACTCGCGCGTAAGTCACGCCCTTTGAGTCGGTCGCCTGCACGCTGGGAATGTGCTGAGTCTCCATCTGCAACGCGCGGTTCGGATTCGACGGGCGGCTGTCGAGCAGTTGCCCAGCGAAGCGCGGATCAATGGCCGCGTTGCGAGACCAGAAGTACGGAGTGAAGAACGTGACCGGACCTTTGAAGTTGCCCGCGTTGAGGAACAGCGTCCAACTCTGATCGCCGGTCGGAATGTCTTTGCCAGCCGTCGTCGTCTTTGACCGAGTCAGCGGCAGCGGCAGATAGCCGTATCCAAACCATTCGCCGCGCGTCCCTTGCTTCAAGTTCAAACCGTCCGGCGGCCAGAGCACCCACGGGCTGAGTTGCGCGACCGCATACTTGCCATTGGGTTTAGCCCAATCGCGTCCCTTGCCCGCTCCGGGACCATTGGCCCACTCGGCGAAATTCGGAGCGACGCCCCCCATGATGAACTTGGGTGTCTCGGTCGCGTACTCGGTATCGCGCCACCAACCCAGCCCGCCTTCGATGTCCGAGTACCCTTTCTCCAGCGGCTTCCCGACGGGCTGCGCGAACATCCAAGTTCCCGGCAGTCCCGACTGAAACCGCTGCCCCGGATACTGCTTCAACAACGGCCACGCCGAGATGTACATCGAGAAGCCCGCGTTGAAAGTCTCAGGCACTTTCTCATTCGGCACGAGCAGATACCCAGCCATCTCCCCCTTCTTCTGCTCCGCAGCAGGAGTCGCAGCAGACTGCTCCTTCGGCTGGTTCAACATCGCAAGATTGGACTCAGCGAACGCGCGGCCCATGAGGGCGAACGTCTTCGCGCAGCCGAGATAGTGATAGCCGGCGTTCGAGGCTCCCCGTTTCCACAGCGCGACCTCTTCGGACGAGATGAGCTTTGCCTCGTAGTTCTTGAGGTACTCGCGCTTTTGCTCGTCGGTCATCTTGCCGTCGGCGTTGGCGTGCTCCTTGTGTTTCGAATTGAGGTAGTAGCTCATCTGCCGCACCTGGTTGTGCTTCTCGTCGATCGCTCCGAGTTCCTCAGACCAGAACGGCGCGGTCGGCACGGCGGTCACGTTCCCTTTGAACTCCGGCAGCGACGCCGGAGCGGACATCGCCTTGCGGAACGCCACGACGTCCGAGCCTGCCTTCGTACCTCCGACCCCCATGACGCCGATCAAAAAGGGCAGCTTGGGAGCGGACAAATCACGGCGCACATCGCGGATGAAATGCGATAGCCACTCGCTGTAAAGGTCATAGCGATCGGGCTTGCCGTGATTGGGATAGGTGTGACCATCGACCATGTCGTTCCAGCCTTGAAACCAAACGAACCCCGCCAGCTCATAGCCCTGACCTTCATAAGCCGGACAGACCCGCTTGAGATCGCTCAGCACATGACGAACGTGCTCAACCATCAGCCGGTAGTGGTGCCCCGTGTCGCGCTTCTTGTTGGCGAGCCACTTCTCCATGTCCTCGGGAACGCCGTGCCCCTTCGGCCCGTAGTACAGCTTCTTCTGAAAATCATTGAGCACATACGGCCCCGCGCTGGGCGAGCGGAAGTCGGTATGCAACGACTTCCCGCCCCAAGCCGTTTTGATGAGGAGCACCGGCTCATCGAACGCCGCGTCCATCGTGATTCCGAACGTGAACTCCGGGCCGATCTTGCCCCCATCTTCTTTGGGGTTTCGCCGCGAGCCATACCCGGCCGTCAACTTGCCGTGCCCCTCGCCGTTCTCATCGCCCGCTCCGGTGAAATACGAAATCCACGCCCCCTCGCAGACGTGCGATTTGCCATCCGCGCCGCGCATTTGCTTGAGCAGCAGAGCCGTCGCGGGATCGTCTCTGATGTAATCGAACGTCTCGATCTTCGCATGACCCTCCATGTTGGACTGCCCGGCCAGAATGAAGACCCGCAACGGTTTTGATTGCGCCGTCGCTGAACTGGACGCCGCCAGCAGAACGACCAGGAGCGTGCAGAGGATTCGCGGAATCAGTTTCATGGGGTTTGGACCTTTTCCATTCGAGAACGTGTTGTCGTTGAGTCCCGTTTTCCAACAGCGGCGTTGCAAAACTCTTTCGAGGGGAAGTTTCCCGCAGAGGCGCTGAGATCGCATAGTTTGAAGCCAACTAAAATTCGATTTTCTCTGCGCCTCCACGCCTCTGCGGGACAATCTCAATCCTGTTTGTCTTTGGTCTTGAGGTATTCCTTCGGCAGCGTGGCGAACCGAGGTCGCCATTCGAAGAGAACATTGCGATGGACTACGTCCTGCATCCGTGGCAGCTCTTGTTGATCGGATTGACCGGGTGGATCAACCGTAGTCAGCAGGAGGCGATCGAGTATCTGCGGACGGAGAACCAGATTCTGAGGGAGGTCGTCGGCAAGAAACGGATTCCGCTCAATGACGATCAGCGAAGACGATTGGCGATCAAAGGGAAGATGCTGGGACTTCAGCGGCTGCGGGAGCTGGCAGGGATCGTCACCCCCGAGACCATTCTGCGATGGCATCGACAGCTCGTGGCTCGCAAATGGGATTCCTCGAATCAGCGGAGGACATCGCCGGGGCGGCCAGGGGTCTCGCAAGAAGTTGTCGATCTCGTGCTCAAGTTCGCTCGCGAGAATCCGACCTGGGGTTACGATCGAATTCAAGGAGCGTTGGCCAACATCGGACATGAGATCAGCGATCAGACGGTCGGTAACATTCTGAAAGACAACGGCATTGAGCCCGCGCCAGATCGGAAGCGTTCTACCTCGTGGGGGACGTTCTTCAAGGCTCACTGGGAAACACTCGCCGCGATCGACTTCACAACCACTGAGATTTGGACACAGCACGGACTCGTGACGTTCTTCGTACTCGTCGTCATGCAACTGAAGTCGCGCCGCATCGAGATCGCTGGGATCACCCCGAGTCCGGACAGCGAGTGGATACGGCAAATGGGCCGCAATCTGACCGATTCGCAGGACGGATTCCTGAGAAAATCCACTCACATCCTCATGGACCGCGATACGAAGTTCTCGCCACTGAGTGAATTTCTCGAAACCTGTACCGAGATAGAAACAATTCTGTTGCCGCCCAAAAGTCCAAATTGCAACGCTCACCTGGAAAGGTTCCTGTTGAGCCTGAAATCCGAATGTGTCGACCGAATGATCTTCTTCGGCGAAGCCTCGCTTCGAAAAGCGCTCGCCGAATTTACGGCTCACTATCACACAGAACGAAACCACCAGGGCCTCGACAACAAACCGATCGACTCTGGCAATGAGGCCGGCAGGACCACCGGCACCATCGAGTGCCGTGAGCGACTGGGCGGCTTGCTGCGTTACTACCGCCGCCAAGCCGCGTAAACATCGTTCGACTCAATCCAACGCTTGTCGATTCGATCTCGCCATACCGTTCGCCGTGTGTCTTCACCTCGACAAATCACCGACAATTCCGCCGAGCCGCCGCAAGTCTCCCCCCAAATCCCAACGCGATCGGCCGAGTTTTCTGTTGCCCAACCCCTTGCCAGATCAAACTGCCAAAGACCTTCCAACGCGGCTGAGTTTTTTGACCACACGGGGTTTCGAAATCCTTTCGGCGCTCCGTGCCGAGTTCCCGCACGTCGTCAGTCTGCTGATGGACGTCGCGACGATCACTCGATACCGCTCACTGGCCGTTCCTGGCACCGGCCGCCAACCTTCACTGCCTCCGCACCTGACCTCCACCGAATTGATCGCATTCGATCTTTGTCGACAAGAAAACCTTCGCATCGAACAGGAACGCCTTCCACTGGTGCAGGGGATTCTGGCGTGACCGCCCGTCCGCTCGCCTGGGTTACGAAAGAATCTCCGTGACCACGCGGCCCGCGACATCTGTCAGGCGGTAGTCTCGGCCGGCGTGGCGGTATGTGAGACGTTCGTGGTCGATGCCGAGTAGCCGCAACATGGTGGCGTGCAGGTCGTGAGTATGGACCGCTCCTTCGGTGGGCAGAATTCCGTACTCGTCCGACTTGCCGTGGACGAGGCCACCTTTCACGCCGCCGCCCGCCATCCAGGATGAGAAGACCAAGTTGTGATGCTCGCGACCGGCGTGGTTGGCATCTTGGTGGAACGGAGTGCGGCCAAACTCGGAAGTCCAGACCACCAGCGTGCGGTCCAACATCCCACGCTGCTTGAGATCGGTCAGCAGACCGGCGATTGCCTTGGCCAGACGTTCGTGGTCTCCCATGTTGCCATGCGAGTCCCAGTTGTTGCTTGACCCGACATCAATCAATTCGAGGAACCGCACGCCACGCTCGGCCAGCCGCCGCGCGACGAGACACTGCCAGCCGAAGCCCTGCGTCGCACCCCGCTCCAGACCGTAGAGCTTCAGCGTGGCTTCTGTCTCGCGTGAAAGGTCGAACGCTTCGGGGGCCTCGCGCTGCATGCCGAATGCGGACGAGTCCTCGAATGCTCCGCACGCTCTCTGCGACTTCGCTGTGACTCTGCCCATTTCGATTCTCTCGCCAACAGATCAGAATGACGGATCGAGTTTGTGGCTGGGAACATCGTCAAGTATCGAATCTAAGTGAGAACACCCATGTTGAAATCAGTCGGAATGTTGGTGCTGTTTCAGGCCATCGCGATTGGCGCTCTCTTCGTATCAGCTCCGGTGGCAGCACACGCCGAGGATACGACCAACGTCACGTCGGTGGTTGCGGTGGCGGTTAAAGAGAACAAGCTCACAATTAACGCAGACAACACAACCTTCGGTGATACGGCTCCGGGCATTCCGAAAAAGCTCACGGTCGAGTACCGCATCGGTGATGAGAAACTCAAACGCGAGGTCAATGAAGGTGGGCGACTTGAGATCGTGGTGCCGGCAGGTCAGAAGCTGGTGATCACGAAAGCCGTTTATGGGCCGGCGGATGGTTCCAAGCCTGCGCAATTCGATGCGAGTGTCGCTCCGGTGGAAGTGCTGGAGACGCCGCCGGGGTTCAAGATCGAACACGTGCTCAAAGCCAACGGCAAAGCGGCCTCGTGGATTTGCCTCACGAAGGATCCCAAAGGACGCCTGCTGCTGGGTGGTCAGCGAGGTCAGGCGATCGTGCGTGTGACGCTCGACGGCGGCAAGGTCGTCAAAGAGGAGACGCTGCAGATTCCTGTCACCGAAACGATGGGGATGCTCTTTGTTGAGAATGTGCTGTATCTCAACGGGGCCGGGAAGGATGGCAAGTACTGCTTGTTTCGCTGCAAGGACACGAAAGGGGACGACAGCTACGACGACGTCGAATCCCTGCGCGAGTGGCGTGGCGGCGCGGGTGAGCATGGTGCTCATGGCATCGTGCTCGGGCCGGACAAGAGGCTCTACATCGTCTGCGGAAACTTCGTGGATGTCCCCAATGACCTGACACCGACTTCTCCGCATCGCGTCTATGGAGACGATCTCGCGCTGAGGCGAGCGGAAGACGGGAACGGTTTCGGTGCTGGCCGGCAACCGCCGGGTGGGTTCGTGGCGCGGGTGGACTTGGACGGAAAGAACGCCGAATTGTTTTCCGCCGGACAGCGGAATGCCTATGACATCGGCTTCAATGCCGACGGAGAATTGTTTGGTTTCGACAGCGACATGGAATGGGACTGGGGTACTCCTTGGTATCGTCCGGTCCACGTTTTCCATTCCGTCCGCGGCGGCGACAATGGCTTCCGCGAAGGGAGCGCCAAGTGGCCCGAGTATTACGCCGACGGACTGCCTCAAACGACGACGATCGGCATCGGTTGTCCGACGGGAGTCGTCTTCGGCACCGGCTCGAATTTCCCGGCGAAGTATCAGAAGGCGTTCTACATCTGCGATTGGACGTACGGCCGTCTCATCGCCGTGCATCTGACACCCAGCGGTGCGAGCTACTCGGGCACGTTCGAGAATTTCGTCGCTCCCAAATCGCTCAAGGGCACGGGTGGCAAGACGCCGTTCAATCTGACGGATGTCGTTATCGGCGACGATGGCTCGATGTATTTCACGATCGGCGGCCGGGGAACTCAGGCGAGTTTGTTCCGCGTCACTTACACCGGTACTGAGCCCGCGACACCGATTGCCACGAACGACCTTCAAGAAAAGGGAGGCCGCGAACTGCGAGATCTGCGCCGCAAGTTGGAGTCGTTGAATAGCCATGCCGATCCCGCGGCGGTTGAGTTCGCTTGGCCTCATTTGAATCACGCGGATCGCTCCGTTCGGTACGCGGCGCGGCTGGCGATTGAACGCAATCCCATTGCCGAGTGGCAGGCGAAAGCGCTGGCCGAGAAGCAGCCGCACGCCGTATTCACCGCGCTGCTGGCACTCGCCCGGCTGGGAGTTGCGGAGACTCAACCGGCGATTCTGAAAACGCTGACGGCGATCCCATTCGCCAAGCTCACGGAGGAGCAAACGCTCGCCAAGTTGCGGGTGATTGAAGTCTCGATCGCGCGGCAAGGAGTTCCGACCGGCGATGTCGCGAAGCAGGTGATCGCAAACCTCGATCCGCAATATCCCGCCAAGAGCGAATTCGTGAATCGCGAGCTATCTCAGATTCTTCTCGCCCTGAATGCGCCGAATGCGGTTGCCAAGACCGTCGCACTCCTGAAGGCGACACCAACGCAAGAAGAGCAAGTGACCTACGCCATGCACTTGCGAAACATCAGATCGGGATGGAACGTCGAGCTTCGCAAAACGTACCTGTTGTGGTGGAACGCCGGTCGCTCGACCGAACATCCCGCTCACGTCGTGAAATGGTTTGAAGACGCGGGCATTCGGTTCAACAACGGTGCCAGTTTCGCCAACTTCATGTCGCAGGCTCACGAAGCGGCCAAGTTCACCATGTCGCCGGAAGAGATCGTCGCACTCAACGACGTCCTGTCGACGTACACCGCGACGCACTCGAACAAGCCGCTGCTTCCCAAGGGGCCGCCGCGCAAGGTGGTCCAAGAATGGACGACGGCCGATTTGCAACCACTGCTGAATCAAGTGAGCAAGGGACGCAGCTTTTCGCGCGGCCGAGAGATTTACATCGAAGCGCAATGCGCCGCCTGCCATCGCTATGGCGATCAAGGGGGCATGATCGGTCCCGACCTGACCGCGGTCGCCACACGCTTCAAGCGACAGGACATTTTGGAATCGTCCACCGAGCCCTCCAAAGTCCTCTCCGAACAATACATGAACACCGCGATCGAAACGGTGGCGGGCCAAGTGGTCATTGGACGAATCGTCGAGGAGACTCCGGAGAAGGTCGTCCTTCGCAAGAATCCGCTGGAGCCTGAAACCGTCACGATCAAAAAGTCGGAGATCGAATCACGCTCGCTTTCCAAGGTCTCACCGATGCCTGCCGGCTTGCTCAACACGCTCACCAAGGAAGAGATCTTGGACCTGCTGGCCTACCTCGAATCGCTGGGTGATTCGACACATCCGAACTTCAAGAAGTAGCCGTCCATGAAAATCGCTTCTCTGTCCAGCATCCTCTGTCTCTTGGCGTGTACGGCGGGGCTCTCTGCCGAGGTCACGATCACCGAACTTGCCGATCGCATTCAGGTGCAGATCGACGGTCAGGTTTTCACCGAGTGGCGGCACAAGGAATGGGTGGCTCCGTTTCTGTACCCGGTGATTGGGCCGAATGGCGAGAACGTCACTCGGCATTACCCGATGCGGGCGGGAGTCCCCGGCGAAGAGCCCGATCATCCGCATCATCGCTCGATTCGCTTTTCGCACAGCGATGTGAACGGCTTCAACTTTTGGTGGGCTCCCGGCAAGGAGAAGGCGGGGCACTCGGCGGAAATCCAACTGGAAAAGATCGAGAAGATCGCGTCAGGCAAGACCGGTGAGGTCATCTTCTGGAATCAATGGCTCGGCGACGGCAAGCTCGTGTTACGTGAACGAGTGCGGCTCGGATTCATCCCGCTGGAGAACCGGCAGTTGCTGATGGACTACGACATCGAACTGAAAGCCGCCGACGCGCCGGTACACATGGGCGACAAGCGCGACGGCGGACTGCTGGTGCGAGTGGCTGGCTCAATGAAGGTCGAGGACGAGAAGGGAAACAAGTTCGCCGGCACGATCCTCAACAGCCGCGGCGATCGCAACGCCGATGCCTGGGGCAAGCGGGCCGAGTGGGCCGACTACTTCGGTCCCGACGCCAGCGGCAAGACCGTCGGCATCGCGATGTTCGATCACCCCTCGAACGTCCGCTTCCCGACGCACTGGCACGCTCGAACTTACGGGCTGATCACCACGAATCGGTTCGGCACCGATCACTTCAAAGGGAACTACAACGACCACAAGACGGTCGTGTGCCGCCCGGCCGGCAACGCTTGTCCGGCGTGTGCATCGCACTCAGGCGATTTCACGATCCCGGCCGGCAAGAGCATCACGCTGCGGCATCGCCTCTATTTCCATCACGGCGACCCGACGGCCGCAAAGGTCGCGGAGCAATACGGCCATTACACGTCCGATCCCGATGCAACGCTGAGCCGCATGAAGGTGCTCCATCAAGACCGCAAGTGGAAGGAGCTGATCGAGCAATTCGCATCCGAAGATTTTTCGTCTTGGCCCGCTGACATGCAGGACAAAGCCAGCGAAGCGTTTCATCTGCGCGGTCAGATTTACTCGTTCCTCAAGAACGGCCCGAAAGCGGAAGCCGATCTGAAAGCGGCGTTGAAGTTGGCTCCGAAGAACCAAGCGTTCTGGCTCACACTGGCCGACAACTACACCAACAACCTGAAGGACGACGAGCAGGCTTTAACCGCGTATCGGCAAGCGTTCGCGATCAGCGGGAAGGGAAACGGCTGGCAACCGCTGACCGCAACGATCTCGATCGCTCGGCTACTGACCGATCAGGTCAAGACCGACGAGGCTCTCGCCATGCTCAAGCAATATGGCGACATGAAAGGGATGGCTCCGGTGTGGAAAATCAAAATGCTGCGAGCCTACGGCCACGCCTACGCAGCGCAGGGCAACGAGAAGGAATCGCTCGCGAAGTTCCGCGAGGCGCTGGAACTGGAGTCGAAGCCATAAGCCATCGCGGCCATGATTTGCTGCCAACGTAGCCGTCATCGCTCCGCGTGACGAGCCGAGCGCTTCACCGACGCGGTTTGCCATTCGGCTCGTCACGCGGAGCGATGACGGCTACGTTCACGCGGCCCAAGAACTTGACTCGTTCGCAACAACTTTTGAAAGCGAAGGAATCCATCGAGGCGAACCATCATGCCGAAGCCGACCATTCAACCATCTCGCCGCCTGAACTATTCGAATCTCGTCAAAGCGATCAAGGCCACGACCGCAGAGCTACAAGGCCGCGCGGCAGCGGCGGTCAATCAAGCGCTCGTCCTGCGCAACTGGCTCGTCGGAGCTTACATCGTCGAATACGAGCAAGCGGGAAAGGATCGCGCGAAGTACGGCACAGAGCTGCTGGAGTCACTCGCTGCCGACCTGAAAAAACGGCAGGTCAAAGGACTGGGTGATCCGCGCGTGTTGCGAGACTGCCGTTCGTTGTACCTGACTTATCCTCAGATTCGCGGGTCAGTGACCCGCGAATTGGAACGGCACTCCGCGCCCGTAAAATCTTTGGAGACGAAGGTCATCGGATTGCTGATGGACTCAAGCGACAGCAATTCGACAGACGTTGTCTGTCGAATTGTCGAAAAAGCTTCAACCACAATTCGCGGGTCAGTGACCCGCGAATTGCCAACTCCGCTTCCGGCGTCGGCCATTCTTTGCCTTTCATGGACGAAGCTCCAAGAACTCCTCGCGATCGACGATCCCTGGAAACGAGCCTTCTTTGAAAACGAATGCCTCAAAGGCAATTGGTCCGTGCGTCAACTCCAGCGGCAGGTCGGCAGCTTGCTTTACGAACGCACCGGTCTCTCGACCAACAAGAAAGCGGTCATCGAACGTGCTCGCCGGCAGGAGCCGCGAGAGACCATCGCCGATCTCATTCGCGATCCGTATGTGCTGGAATTCACCGGCTTGGCTCAGCGGCCGGAGTACATCGAGTCGGATCTCGAAACCGCGCTCCTCAATCACTTGCAGACGTTCCTGCTGGAATTGGGCGAAGGGTTTTGTTTCGAGGCTCGGCAGAAACGGATCACGGTCGGACGTCAGCACGATTACATCGACCTCGTCTTCTATCACCGCTGGCTCCGCTGCCATGTCATCATTGATCTCAAGATTCGGCCGTTCAAACATGCTGATGCCGGGCAAATGAACTTCTACCTCAATTGGTGGAAGGCGAACGAAATGGCGGAGGGAGACCAGCCGCCGATCGGGATCATCCTGTGCAGCGATCGCGAAAACGTCGTCGTCGAGTTCGCGACCGCGGGACTTGATAACAAACTGTTTGTCTCGCGGTATCTCACGGCACTCCCGTCTGCCGAGAAACTGCGAGCGTTTCTCGAAGCCGACCGCGACCGCATTGAGAGTCTCATGCCCAAACCAGCACCCACGAAGAAGAAAATCACACGCAAGAAAGGCGTCCGATGAAACATCACCTGAAAATGAAACCGATCACGTGGGCCGTTACGTTGTTAATGGCTGGTCTGGCGATGAACGATGTTTGGGCCGACGACGTCCCGAAGCCGATCCGCGTCTTGCTGATCGGCAACAGCCAATGCCCGACGATCGTCAGCAACCAATTGCTGGAGAAGCTGGCCGCGTCGGACAAAGGGGGACGGCACATCAAGGTTGGCGGCTGCATCAAAGGGGGCGCATCGTTGCGTTCGCACTGGGATGCCGGGACCGGCGAAGGGTCTGCTCGCGCGATGATTGCGAGCGGCTCGTGGGATTTCGTCGTTTTGCAAGACATCTACCATGTCCAAGAGCCGGCGTTCCAACCGTACGCTCGGCAGTTTCACACATTGATCAAAGAGAGCGGCTCGAAGACGGTGTTGTTCGGCACCGCCTCGATCCTCAGCGACTACCCGAACGGCTTCGAGCGTCAGCACAGTCTGCACTTCGCGATGGGCAAGGAACTCGGCGTCCCGATCGTCGATGCCAGTTATGCCTACATCAAGTACTTCGGCGAAAAGCCCTCGACCGAGCGGCTCGAAAGTCTGTTCGCGAAGGACCGCGCGCATCCGGGTCTGTGGGGCTCGTATCTCTACTCGTGCATGATCTACAGCGCGATGACCGATCGCAGCCCGCTCGGCCTCGCTGCGCCCGAGGCCATTCCGGCGGATGTCGCCAAGGCTCTGCAAGAAACCGCGTGGGCGCAGCATCAAGAAACGGTTGCCGCGTTGAAGAAATCGGGCGGCGAAGCCGCAAAGTAGACGAGTCACTCCGTGACTCGAAGATTCCGGTCACGGAGTGACCGGTCTACATCACGAAGTCAGACCCCGTTCACAACCACAGAAGAGAGTCGAATGAAGCAACAGCTTGTGACCGCCTGCCTCAGTGTGACTCTGGCGTTGTTCAGTTTTCGGCAAAGCCACAGCGCGGATTCCGACACACCGTTCTCTGCCGGCACATCGAAGGTCGACATCACACCGACTGCCGAGAATGCCGTCGATCTGTTCGGCCAGCCGTTGAGACTGCGCGATCCGCTGTTCGCGCGAGTGCTGGTGCTCAATGATGAAAAGGTTTCGATCGCGATTGTCTCAGCGGACTTGATCGTCTTCGCGTCGCAAAAGGTGATTGCTGAAGCGAAGGCGAAGTGGGGTGTCGATCATGTGATCCTCAGCGCGACGCACACTCATGCGGGGATGAATCCGCGAGGGATGCTCATCAAGCCGCCGGCCGCTCCCGATTGGACTCGCAGCGGTAAGGCTCCGGCGGAGTCGGTCGATTGGCCAGGACTCTCAGCCGATCCGTGGTACGCGGAGACCGAATCGAAGGTCGTCGCGGCGATTGGCAAAGCGATGCAGAATCGTTTTGCCGCTCGGATCGTGGCGGGCAAAGGACCGTTCGAGAGCGCGTACATGGCTCACAACCGGCGGCTGGTGCGCGACGGCCGCGTCAGTGCGCTGTGGGAGAATCCCGATCGTCGGCCGACTCAGCCGATTGATCCAACGGTCGGCGTCATTCGCGTCGACGATCTGTCGGGCAAGCCGCGAGCGTTCGCCGTCCATTACGCCTGTCACCCGGTCGCTCTGATGGGAGCCGGAGTAGTCTCGCGCGACTTCCCTGGTACGATGGTCGATTACCTCGAACAAGAACTCGGCGACGATTGCCTGGGCATGTTCCTGCAAGGAGCGCAAGGGGATCTCGACCCGTATGACCTCCACAATCTGCGCGGTGAGAATCGATTCAACATCGCTCGGCAATCCGGCATCTCGCTGGCCAAGGGGGCGTTGCGAGTCGCGGAGGAACTCAAAGGCTCGGGACAGAGTCCCAAGCTACAGGTCAGAGAGAGTCTGCTGACGCTGCCCAATCGCAATGGAAACAAGAAGACCGACGTTGGATTGCTCACGGTTCTGATCGGTCGCGATCTCGCGTTGGTCGCGATCCCCGGCGAGCCGTTCGTTCAACATCAGCTTGACCTGACCGAGAAATCGCCGATCGCCAACACGTTCATCCTCGGCCTGGCCTATCACGGGCAAGGGACGCCGTTCGTGGTTTACATCCCGACGGTGCAAGCCGTGCGCGAAGGTGGCTACGGCGCGACCGAGTGCAGCTTCCTGGCCCCGGACGCCGGCGCGAAGATGGTGGCCGAAGGGCTGATCGCGATTCAACAACTCACAAACTCAAAGGGACCAGTTCGATGAAAGTGAACCCGATCACCTGGGCCGTCACTCTGTCCGGTGCATCCATTTCAATGCGGCCGGAGATTCAGTTCACAGGAGCGGTCGAATCGGTTGGCCGCGATAGACGTGGTAGGGGCGGCCGGTGGTGTCGTGGAACTCGCGATCCGGGCCGATGCCCAGGCAGTGGAAGATCGTCGCGGCCAAGTCTTCTGGCGTGTATGCCTCGGTTTCGGGAAGGCCGCCGTGTGAGTCCGTGCGTCCGATGATGCGGCCGGGTTGAATGCCTCCGCCGGCGAAGAAACAGGGAAACACATCGCCCCAGTGATGACGGCCGGGAGTGAACACCTCGCCGAACACATTTTTTCCGTTGGGAGTGATCGGTGAAATGCGCGGCGTGCGGCCCATCTCGCCACACATCACGATCAGCGTTTCGTCCAACAATCCTCGCTCGGCCAAGTCATCGAGGAAGCCGCTCAAGCAAAGGTCGAGTGACGGCAGCAGCTTCCCCTTCAGATCGCGGAAGGCGTTTTGGTGAGTGTCCCAGCCACGGAGATTGACTTGCACCATCCGCACTCCGGCCTCCACCAACCGGCGAGCCACCAGGAGACCCTGCCCCCACTCTTGGCGTCCGTACAAGTCGCGCGTGCGATCCGATTCCTGAGTCAGGTCGAAGGGATTCTGCTTGCCGGGTCGCGACGCGAGAACAAACCTCATCGCCTGCTGACGATGAGCGTCCCACGCCGCCAGTGTGCCGAGTTGCTCATCGCGATCGAGACCTCGCCGCATGACGTCCAGTTGCCGGAGCAATGCGGCTCGGTCTTCCAACTGCGAGAGTGACGTCCCCGCCGTGCGTCCGAAATCAGGCAAGTGGAAGTCGGCTTTGCGGCAACTCGAATTGTCCCACCACGCTTTCGGAGCACCGGGCAAACGATCGGGTGCAAAATTCGGATCGGCATGTCGAAAGCAATTGGGACACGCGCCCCCTTCGGCACCACACTTCGGCGCGAGATCGACACCGAAGCGATCAAACTGTGGTCCGAGGATTCCCGGTTCGCGGCCGGGATACTTCATCAAGTTGGTTCGCGGCAGCTCAATGACGGCGGGCAAGCCGACGGTTGCAGCCGTCGGCGCGGCGTAGGCCAGCATTGATCCCATCGAGGGCCAACTGATCCGTCCCGCTCGCGGCTGTGCAATCGAAGCGTTCGTGTCACCGACGGGAAGTTCGGTCGTTCCGGTGTGTATCAAATACGAGCAACTGTTGTGCTCGTTGCGAAACTGCCGCTCGGCCACATGGTGCATGGTCCGGACGACCGAAAACATCTGGCTCCGCGCCGCGAGCTTCGGGAGGTACTCGCAAAAGACTTCGCCGGCCACATGTGTTTGAGTGACGCCGTACTCGCCGCGGATGGTGTCCGGCGCTTCCGGTTTTGGACTCCACGTCTCGTAGGGTGACGGACCACCGGATTGAAAAATGAACACGACCGACTTCGCCGTTCCCGACCGAGCATTGGCCGCGGCATCGGCTTCCAGTCGCGACAGATCGGCCAGCCCCATGCCGATGAGACTCAGACCGCCGACCTGCAACAGGTCTCGTCGTCCGATCCGCGGATGATCCTCATGCCGGCAGCCGTTCCGATGCACTGAGTTGTGATTCGTCATTCGTGGCCTCTGACCGGTTGCGTTCCAATCTCTGCGAGCTGACCGTTGAACAATTCCGTGGGATAGGCTTCCAGCCTGTCACCGTGACTTGTGCAACTCCCAACGGACGACCTCCAAACGCGACTTTCCATCTGCGCCGCGAAAAGAATAGGACGTCACCAGCTTACCATCGTCAAGCTGCACCGTCGGCCCGAAGCCTCCGCCTTGTGGCGTGCCGACCGGAGTATTCGTATCCAACATGATGCGATCGTGTGCGAAATCGAATTCAAACCCATCGTCGGTTTCGGTTCCGATGAGCGCTCGCACTCCCAGCGGCGGCTTGAGGTCGCGAACCGTGAACGTCAGCAGCAGTCGCTTGTCTTGAAGCCGCAACAGCGACATGTACATCTCGCCGTAGTCGCCGAAATCGCGGATGCGGTCGAACGTTTTCGCGCCGTCGGCCGACGAGAACAAGATGAAGTGGTCTGCTTGGTCGTTCCCCGCTTTGATCGGCCTGTCCTTGATCGGCAGTTCGTTGCTGTCGACTCGAACCAGCGCCCAGACCTTTCCCGATCGAGCCTGCCACAACCACGTCTCGCCGCCGAAGAAGCCGTACTGGCTTTTGAAATCCTTCGGCTCGCATTTCTGCGACTTGTCCCAAGTCGCGCCGCCGTCGGTCGATCGCCACACAAAATACGGTCCGCCTCCACCGTCGTAATCAACACCCAGCAGCAGCGTCCCGTCGGCCAGCTCCAGCACGTTGCGAGTCGTGTGATTGCTGGCCTTCGGTTTCACCTGCTCCGATTCGACCCGCGTCGATTGCCACGTTCGGCCGCCGTCCGTCGAGCGATGCAGGAAGCCGGTCGTGTAGCCCCATTCGTTTCGCACGTCCTGCGCCAGCAAATGGCCGGTGATGAAGACCGTCCCGTTCCTGAGCACCGTCAGATACGGTTCGCGGCCGAGCAGATCGAGCGGCTGAGGACCGGTCCACGTTCGCCCGCCATCCGGCGAACGAAACAGCAGCGTCTGCTCCATGACCTTGTTGCCGTCGCGCTTGTGCTGATGAAACGCGGTCAGCAGCAGTTCGCCGCTGGGCAACTTCGCGATGCAGGGCTTGTAGTCGTCCGGTTCGCCCACCGGGATTCGCTCGGCGACCAGTTTGTCGATCAGCAGTGATTTTCGATCGGTCACAGCGATGTCGGCCGCGGCCAGTCGGAACGAGTCCATCACGATCGACTGATCGGCCTTGCCGTAGGCGTCGTCCCCACCGACATGGCCAAAGACAAAGATCCGGCCGTCCTTCGCCTGTACCGAGCGAGGATAGTAGGCCGTGCCGGGGACGTTGAGCTTGTTCCAGGTCTCGCCCGCGTCGCTGGTCCAGTGGATGCCGTTGGTCGCGACGTGCAGGATTGGGCCTTCGCGCGTCGCGAGCAATTCCGGCTGGCCACTGTGCGGCAGAACCGACGGCCCGGCGTGTTGCGCGATCCATGTATCGTCCGATTTCTTCAGCGTGCTCTGCCAGCGTTTGTTGTCGTTCGCGCGGCGGTAGATCGTCAGCAAATCGCCGTTGGCGAGTTCCGCGATGTCGAACTCTTCGGTCCAGCCGCCCCGTTGCTCGGCAAAAGTCGCAGGCACGGGGCCTTTCCAACTGCGGCCCTGATCGGACGAGATCAGCAGCATCGGTGCTACCATCGCACTGAATTCCGCCCGCGTCTGGCTGCCGGCCGGAGCGGATGCAATGCCAGCCAGCAACACGATTCGACCGTCGCGTAACACGCGAATGCGCCGCGGCCAAGTTGAGTACTTCGCGGCATCAAGCGGCACTTCCGGCTGACCCCACGTCTTCGAGCCGTCGGTCGATCTCTGCAAGAATCCGGTCTGTGGAAGGGCGGGATCGTACGGCAGGTAGAACCCAAACACGCCGCGAAGAATCGTGCCATCGGCCAACGCCGTTTGAGCTTCATTCGTGACGCCGTTCATGCACGACTTGAACCCGTCGGCACTGACCTGCTGCCAAGTCTTCCCCGCATCGGTCGAGTGGAGATGAATGTTGCGCAGATCAAGTCCGGTCATGTCGTAGCCGGGATGTCCCGGTGGTGGCCACGTCAATTTGTGTTGCACTTCCTTCGGCGCTTGCGGACGCCCCTCAACCGGCCCCGTCGCTTGAGTGAAACTCACCATCAGACTGCCGTCCGGCATCGTCCAGGCACCAACCCAACTCGTGAACCCCGGCTTCTGCGGCGAGTGATAGATCGTCTCTCGTTGGTGTTCGACAGCGGAGAATTCGTCGGCTCTACCCGTTCCAGCAAACGCGGAAAGCCAGACGGCAGCCAGCAACAACCGCCACGGTGTCGTGCGTCGCATGATCATCATCTCGCCCCGTGTGAGTCCTTGGTTCTTGCCAACGGATTCAGAGGTCGCGGCCGGGCTGCATGACACTGTGGATGAAAGTCTGACTTGTTGGGCATGCCACCCGAATCAAACCAGACTCAACGATCCGGTGACCGAAACTCTCTATTTCTTCTCCAAAGAAATCGTGTCCAGTTCCCCACACAGATCGAGGGCCTTCATCGCTTCCACGGTGGCGATGTAGGTGATGTAGTGGTAGTTGCCGCGGTAAAGCGAGTGCATCCACCAGCGTCCGCTCTCGCGCTGTTCTCGCTTCAACCACGCCAAGCCTTGCTGGATGCGAGCGTCCGCCACGGGGACGTTGTTCTGCCGCATTAACACGATGGCCAGCGAAGTCATGTACGCGTCGCTCTCCGGCTTGTCGGCATCGGGCAGGTTCTTGATGAGGTTGAGCACGGTGGCACTCATTTCGAAATGCCAATCATCGACCGGCGACATGTCGCGCGTGCTCCAACCGCCATCGGCGTGCTGTTTCGAGGCCAGCAGGGTCAGCGCGGCGTCGCGATCGGACTGCGGGACCAGCTCCGGCAGGTAGTGGGCGAGTTGTAGTTTCAGGACGCGGTCGAAGTCGTTCTTCGGCGGCGCGGTGCGGAGCCACTGCTTCAGCTTTTCCACGCGAGCGAGCAGCGCTTCGCCCTTGAGCCCCGCGAGCCACTCGGGCGCGGCGGTGATGGCGCGAGCGGCTTGCAGCGAGAGTTCGAAGTCCGTGGTGATGTGCGGGATTTCGACTTCGCCGTGGCTGACGAACGCACCGTTTTCGGATTGGCGTTCGAACATGTCGCGCAGCGAGCGGTCCGTGGCTTCGGAGAGTTTTCCGGTGTTGTGCCGATCCCACTCGGCCAACCCGGCGCTGCGCCACACGCTGAAGAACGCGCCGGGATAAAACTTGTGCCCGTTCTTATCGGTCTCCTTCACGGCTTCAACTTCCTTCGGCACGGCGTTGACGAAGTTCGTACGCACCTCTTCGCTCGGCTTACCGAACTGCCGCGACCAGGCGGTGAATTCAGTCATGTAGGGGCCGGTGGTGTGGCAGTTCACGCAGGACCGCTCGCGCACCCAGCTCACCGCTCCCGTTTCTAAGTACATCGCCGCCGCCTTCAGCGATTCCGAGCCAAACGCTTTCACTCGCGGCTCGTCCGCCGAGGGAATACTCACGCGAATGTCGCCCAACTGATACTGAAAGGCCGGCTTCTGAGGATTCTGCGCGTGAGCCACCACGGCCAGGGAAAATATCGTCAGAGCCGCCATACCGAGACGGAAGCCGGAGCAACGCGAAAGTCCGAAGCGGCCGAGGCAGATTGTGTTCATGTTTTCTCCAAGGTGAGGCTGTGGCGGGACTCAGTAGGAAACGACGTCGAATTTGCTGCAGCATACTCAATGCCGCTGACTTTTGTTCTATGTCTCCACGAGACTTCAAGGGATTGGAAGTGGGTCGGTGATTGGTGATCATCCCGGTCAAGTTGTGGCATAGGCTTCCAGCCTGTCATTTCTCGGAAACACCGACAGGCTGTCGGAAAAAACGACAGGCTGGAAGCCTATCCCACGAATCGATGCCAATAAGAGCGTGGCTCAGGCGTTACTTCAACAAGGCGCGCATGCCGTCCATGAGCACACGCTCGACTTGCGGTGCGGTGTTCGACGAGCTGGGTTGGGTCTCGTAGCCCCCTTGCGAATAGGCGATCTCGGTGCCGATGTAGCCGGTGCCGTAGTCGCCGTAAGCGGCCATGCAGATCGTGTCGTTGGGACGCATTTGCTGCGCGGCGAGTTGATACTCGACGAACAACTCGCCGGGCATGTGCAGGATGTAAACGCTGCCGAGCTTCAAGCAAGACAGTTCGATCGGAACGTCGTGCTTCCGGCGGAGCACAAAGGCCAACTTGCCGGCGGCGGTGAGACGCTCGCTTTCGGGGGCCTGCTTGTTTTCCAGAGTGGCACGGAGCTTGTCGGCATCCAAGTGCGGGGCGACGGGCAGACGGACGGGTTGCACACGCCACTCGCAGTCGGCGGCGGTCAGCGGAACTTTCTGGGTGGCGTCCCAAGCTCGCTTCATCCCGTCGGCCATGCGTTTGGTGAGCGTCACCCGCATTTCGGGAGTGCCGTCGTTGTATTTGCCGGCGGCCACGTTCCCGCTGGCACCGTTGAAATGAACCAGCCTCAGGCCATTGTGGGCTTGCTCGTGTTCGGCCCGCGCGAGTCCGACGAACTCCGAGGTCACGTCTCCCTTCCCGAAATAACTTTGTGGATGCGTGGCGTAGTAGCTCAGCGACACCAGCGGCCGATCTTCATTGAAGAACGTCAGCAGCTTGAGTTGCGGATCGATCACCCCTTCCGGCGCGGCCAATGCCTCATCCACGCGCGAGGCACTCAGTTCGTAGCCCTGACGTTTGGCCTCTTCGTTCAATCGCGACAAGATCGGTTCAGGGATGCGATACGAACTCGACCGCGCAATCGCCACGCGGCCATTCGGTCCGAGGATGCGGCGATTCGACGCGACCTTGTCGACGCGCGCTTGGCCGACTCCCAAGTGCGTCACCGGCTGAGCTTTTTCGAGAGACGCTTTCGCCGCCTGAGCCGCGTTGGCAATCGTCTTGCGCACGAACGGGACATCAAACCGCTTGCCCGCCAGACCATGCGGAGCCAAAAGTTCTTCCGCGGTGAAGTCGCAACGAACGGCATCGTGCTGGTGCAAGACATGCACGGCCACACGATCCACCGAAGTGCCGACGGCCTGAGCCAAGCTCTCACGCCACGCATCGTGACCGCCGTTGGCAATGCCGATCCAATCGACCGCACAAAGCACGATCGGCTGGCCGGCTCCGAGCAACACCACACCACGCGCCGTGAGCGGATCTTCAATCTTGCGTACCGGCGCATAGGCCACCGGCGTTCCGAGCGGCGGCGTGGCGTCCACTTGGAAGACACCGACTCGCAACGAACCGGAAGGCGCACCGTCGTCAGCGGAGCTGTTCGACAGGCTCATCGCCAGACCGAGAACGAGAAACGACACAGCACGCAACATGGCTCACCTCCTGGTCGGGGAAACGGACGCGCGAATGATATCGCACCGCGACTCTGACGACGGGCTTGGCCGTCGGCGATCAGCGTGGGACGTGGCAAGCGCGAGAAATAGGTGCGGTAATGATCGCGATCGGCGTCATTGTTGATCCGCGGCGTGCGGCCAAACTCACCCATCACGACTACCAGCGTGGTGTCGAGCAACCCGCGCTCGTCCAGATCGTCGAGCAGCGTGGAGAGTGAAATGTCCAACTGCGGGAGGTTGCCGGGACCGGAGTAGCGATGCCACGGGTATCCCAACATTGATGAATGGTCACGTTGACCCAGAGAGATTCTGGCAGTTCAATGTCACTCGACACATTAGAATTGCCCGATGATTGAATGTCCTACCTGCTTCGACCCTCCCCGCATCCCCGCTAATCTCGGTCACTCGTTCACAGAGATCGCCGCATGCTTCCGGCACCACCGACTTCACCAAGCCGTCGCGAGTTCCTGTCCCGTAGCCGGAGTGACTGCCGACTGTGTGACGGTGTGTCGCGACGTGAATGGCTGCGAGTCAGCGCGGCTGGCGTCTTGGGGTCGACGTTGCCGTTGATCCGGAACTCAGCGTCCGCCGCATCGTCGGCCACTGGCCGAGCCAAGTCGGTTTTGATCGTCCATCTCAGCGGTGGGCCTAGCCAATTGGATATGCTCGATCCAAAACCGGATGCACCGGCGGAGATTCGTGGCGAGTTTTCGCCGATCGACACCGCCGTTCCGGGCGTGCAAGTTTGCGAGCATCTACCGCGACTGGCTCAGCAACTGAAACACTGGTCGGTGCTCCGCTCGTTGGCGCATCTCGAACACAATCACCTGCTGGCGACACACGTCGCGCTAACCGGACGTCCGACACCCATTCCGCGCGGTGGCAGCGATCTGGATCGCGTCGAGTCTCGCAACGACTTCCCGAACTTCGCGGCGGCACTCAGCTACGTCCGGCCTCGAAATGACGGCGTGCCGACCGGCGTTTCGCTGCCGAATTACTTCATCGAAGGACCACTCACCTGGCCCGGACAACATGCCGGGTTCCTCGGCCCAAAGCACGATCCGTGGCAGATCAACCATGATCCGAACGATCCCAACTTCCGCATGGATTCTCTGAGCCTGCAACCGGGAGTCACCTCTCCTCGGCTGCTGTCGCGGCGCGGGCTGCTGGAAACGGTGAATCGCAGTCCGATGTCGCTCGACGCGGAAGGCCGAGCTAATTCATTCGCCGAGCAGCAAGGATTGGCGTTCTCGCTGCTGACGTCCGATCGAGTCGCTCAAGCATTCGACATTCACCGCGAAGAGGCTCTGGTTCGCGATCGTTATGGCCGGAACAAATTCGGCCAGTCGCTGTTGCTCGCGCGACGATTGCTGCAAGCGGGAGTCCCGATCGTGCAAGCGGCGATGGGCATCGTGCAAACGTGGGACACTCATGTCGACAACTGGGGAGCTCTGAAGAACCGCCTGCTGCCACAGTTGGATCAAGGTCTTGCGGCGCTCATGGACGACTTGTCTTCGACGGGACTGCTCGATCAAACGCTGGTGCTCGTCATGGGGGAGTTCGGCCGGACGCCACGCATCTCGACGCTCCCCGGCCAAACGGTTCCCGGTCGCGACCATTGGGCTCATGTGTACTCGGCCCTCGTCGCCGGAGCCGGCGTTCGAGGCGGCCAAGTCGTCGGGCAGTCCGACGCCAACGCGGCCTACCCGGTCTCGCGACCGTGGTCGCCAGCCGATGTCTGCACGACGTTGTTCAACGCCCTCGGAGTCGATCACCACGCAGTGCTCATGGACCCGTTGCAGCGGCCGAATCATTTGCTCAACGGCGAAGTGATTGCCCCGCTCTACTCCGGACGAATCAGTTGATCGTCCTCGAATTGGTCAAAAGGTTCCGCACGAACCACCTGCCTTGGCCAACGCTCGCCGGCGATCCCGTTCGTTGACGGTTCGACACAACTCAAGAACAAAGAACTCTCATGAAATCACCCGCCGCCTGCTTGGTGTTGTTGTCCTGCCTGAGTTGGATGGCTGCTCCTCACACGATGGCTGATGAAGCAGAGACGCCGCCGTCGTTTGAGTGGGCGATCTCGGCGGGTGGGACTTTGCACGACAAGACGCGCGGCATCGCGGTCGATCCGGCTGGGAACATTTTGCTCACGGGCGAGTTCACCGGCACGGCGACCTTTGGCGAGCAGACGCTCACGGCGGTCGGGGCAATGGACTTCTTCGTGGCGAAGGTCGATCCGCAAGGTAAGTTTGTGTGGGTCCGCAGCGGCGGCGGAGACTTGATTGATCGCGGCTACGCGGTCGCGAGCGATCACGAGGGGAACTGCTACGTCACCGGGCACTTTCAAAGTTCCGCAGCCAAGTTCGATCAGCTCACGATCAAGACCGGTGGCGACTACGACCTCTTCGTCGCCAAGTACGACACGCAGGGAAAGCTCGCGTGGATCAAGAGCGGCGGCGGAACCGGCTACGACTACGGGCACGGTATCGCGGCCGACAAGCTCGGCAACGTCTTCGTCACCGGAGCCATCGTGGGCGAAGGCACGATCGGGACCGATCCACTCGGACATCCCGGCCCGGCTCATGTCTTCTGCCTCGCGTTGAATCCCGACGGCAAGGTGAATTGGACTCGCACGGCAGAAGGCCAGGGTTCCAGTTCCGGTCATGGCATCGCGGCGGATCAGCAAGGCAACTGTTATGTCGGCGGTTACGCCAGCGGCAATGCGTCGTTCGGCGGGCAGAAACTCACCACTCCGACCGGGCATGACATCCTCGTGGCCAAGTTCGATGCGCAGGGCAAACTCGGCTGGTTGCACGAGGGACATAGCAGCTCGAACGCGATGATTCATGAACTCACGGCAGACAGCGCCGGGAATGTCTGGGCGTCGGGGATGTTTCAGGGCGAACTGAAACTCGCGGATCGCAACGTCGCGAATCAAGGACAACACGACCTGCTGCTGACAAGCTTCGACTCAGCGGGCAAGAGGCTCTGGACGAAGACGGCCGGCGGAGCGGGCATTGATTACGGCCTGGGTGTCGCCACCGACGGACACGGGAATAGCTATCTCACCGGCTCGTTCACGGGCCGCGTCGAATTTGACGGAACACCCCACGCCAGCAGCAGCCCTGCCTCGGATATCCACCTCGTGAAGTACGACCGAGCCGGAACGCTCCGCTGGTTCCAGCAAGCCGGCAGCGACAGGACCGATCACGCTTACACGATCGTGTCGGACAGCCAAGGCAACCTGTACCTCTCCGGAGCTTGCAGCGGAGCTGCCAAGTTCGGCAGCCACTCGATCCCCAATCGAGGCAGCAACGACATCTTCCTGGCCAAGCTGCGAGCGAACTGAAGTGCTAGCGACCAACCGGAGGCTGCAATGAAGAAGGCGAACCCCAATGGGAATGATGGGAAGCATGGGAATGATGAAAATCATAATTCCCATGCTTCCCATAAATCCCATCAACCAGCACCACCCACAGACCCCAACCGCGTGCTACCGCCGCGCGGCGACTATCAAACGCTGCTGTCCTTCCAGAAAGCAGAAGTCGTCTACGACATCACCTTTCGCTTCGCCCACAAGAATCTCTCCAGGGGCGATCGCACTGTCGATCAGATGATTCAGTCGGCTCGGTCGGGCAAGCAGAACATCTTGGAAGGCAGCAAAGCCGGGACGACATCGAAGGAAACAGAAATCAAACTGACCAACGTCGGCCGCGCCAGTCTGGAAGAGTTGTTGGCCGATTACCGCGACTACCTGCGAGTCCGCGACCTACGGCAGTGGGACAAGGATTCCAAAGAAGCGTTGTTTGTTCGCGAGCTTGGTCGTCAGACGCCACAGACGTTTGAGGTCTATCGTGAGTTCGTCGAAACCCGCCCCGCCGAGGTGATCGCGAACATCGCCATCTGTCTGATTCACCAGGCCAATTACCTGCTGGATCAACAGTTGAAGACCTTGGAAAAGGAATTCCTCGAACAAGGCGGTCTGCGCGAACGAATGACGCGGGCCAGACGCAACTACCGCAACCAACGTCCGAAAGATTGAAGCGGTGGTCGCGACACGGTGACCAAAGACATGGGCTTGATCGGAAAAATGGAAATCACAAAAGTCATAAATCCCATTCTTCCCATCAATCCCATCCCCAACCGAGGCAGCAACGCCAGAGCTACGTCGGTGTGTCGGACCGAGGCGAGTTCAGATGAGTCTGAAACTGCCGTCGATCAGTCCTAACGAATGCGGCAAGAGGGTAACCAAATAGGTTAGAGTGGGTTCGCGGATTCGTAAGAGACGCCAATTCACTGTAGAGGTCACCATGGTCGAGAAAACAAAGAAACGCTTCCGGTCCCAAGGCCATTGCATTTTTTGTGGTGGGACGGGTTTGAGCAAAGAACACATTTGGTCTGACTGGCTAAAAGACCTTATCCCAGGAAACAGCGAACACGGCGAATATTGGGGCAGCATGCACCGCAAAAGTGGCATGAAGGACGTGGAATGGACCGAGCCAAGCAGTAGTTCTGCTCGCCAAGGTAGCGTCTTGCAAAGAAAGGTACGCATCGTCTGCGAGCGACGCTGTAACAATGGATGGATGAGCCGTGTCGTTGGCCGAGCCAAACGCCACGTCGAGCGAATGATTCTCGGTCAAGCTTTCCAGATCGATCGCAAGGAGCAGACCGACCTAGCCGCTTGGATCGGTATCACCACAATCATTCAAGAGTTCGCAAATCGCCAAGGTGCTCGTCGGATTCCGCATGAGGATCGAACGGTGCTCATGAACACGGAGGCCCCGCCACTCTCGTGGTCGATTTGGGTTGCAAGGTATACGGGCAAGTGGTGGGCTCCGATGGGCCACTACCATATTCCGATCTCTTACTCGAAGCCACGGACCGGTGACGAGCCAAGTACCCTCAGTGGCGAGCTTCAACTGACGACATTCACGCTCGGCGAGTTACTCGTCCACGTTTTCACTTCAACGCAAGCCGAGATTATCGAAGCCTATCGATCATACATTGGTCGTGCATCGAACTCTGAGAAGCTTCAGCAGTTGTGGCCTATCATTGAGGACACGTTGCATTGGCCGCCGTCCAGCCTGTTTCGAGACCATGAAGTGGACAGCCTCGCGTTCGATTGGGTGGAGAGGAAGTGGGGTGCTCGGGGCTTGCCGGGACGTCCCCAGGAGCGAGACGTTCTCAGGTTGGCGAGTTGGCTCGCATCAGCCATCCAAGGCGGTCGCGACAATTAGAGCTCGCGTCTTGTGGTCACGATTTTGCCCTGTTCCAGATTCGTCAGCGTTTGCGGAGTTGCGTGAAGGATTGCTCCAGCGACTCGCGAAGCAATGAGCCGTCGTTGGAATAGACCACGAACCGGGAGCCTTGTTTGATCGTGCGTTCCATTTGCTCGCGTTTGCCGAACCAGCTTCCGGCGGCGACGTGTGAGCGATTGGCGACGTCGATGATTCGCTGGATCATCGCGACGAGGTCCGGGTGGTCGTACTCGTTCGGGATGCCCATGTTGGTGGTCAGATCGTTGGGTCCGACGAAGACCGCGTTCACACCGGGGATCGAGCAGATCTTTTCGAGGTTCTCGACCGCTAGGACCGATTCGATCATCGGGACGAAGACCGTGTTCGCGCAGCGTTCCTCGATGGCGTATTTCCGGGTCTTCTCGCTGGGCCATTTGCCTTCGGCCAGGACGCGCTCCAGAGCCTGTCCTTTCAGCGGCCGATAAACCGCGGCCGCGGCGAGGCGGCGAGCGTGTTCCACGTCCTCGACGTAGGGCACGACCACGCCGTCGAACGAATCGCACACCTTCGACACATCATCCGGTTCGCGACTATGAGTTCGCGCCAAGCAGGCGATTCCCTTGGCGGCCAGGGCGTACCGAACGGGAAGAAACTCGGCCAAGTCGAGGGCGTTGTGCTCGGCCGTGACGATCACGAAGTCGAGCGCATCGTCCGGCAGGACATCGACGATGGCGGGATTGACCGTGTATTGGAAGAAGGTGCCGTAGACGGTTTGCCCACGCTGCATCTTGTCCTTGAGCGCCTTGCCGAGTTTGGGTGCTGGCATGAGTTGACGGTTCCTGAAAGAGGTTCGTTGAGTTGTCCAAGTCAGGCCACGACAGTATCAAAAGACGAGACCGAGGATGAAACGTAGCCACGCTCGCCAGAGCGTGGGCGTTGTGCAAGTTCACCCACGCTCTGGCGAGCGTGGCTACGGTCTGAGGCGCGGACTCGCTGGTGCCTTTGGCCGAGGAGAATTCCCGGATGTCGAACGTCTTTGGATTTGGTGCGAAGGGGAACAACTCATGATTCTGCGAACCTGTTGGTTCTTGATACTCGCGCTGCTGACTCTGCAAACGGCAATCGGCGACGACGTATCGGCGGCGACCAAGGAGCGGCGGTTTCGGCTGACTTTGCCGCCGACGGTTTACGCGACGCCCGGCGTTGAGATGAGTCTGTACTTTGAGAACACAGTGCTCGTTGCCGAGGGGAAGAAGGTCGCGTTCGATGTCGAGTGCCCGCTGGGAAAGGTCGAACCGCGGCGCTGGACGTTGAACGCCACCGAGCAGCAGGTCGGAAGCGTGCCGCTCAAGCTGAAGATCAAAGACGAGTCCGGAAAGACCGTTGAGGAAGCGGCGACTCAAGTGCGAGTTGTCTCGGCGGAGGCGGGAAAGGGCAAGGACATCACGTTGCTGATCGTCGGAGACAGCCTGACTCATGCTTCGGCCTATCCGAATGAAATCGCGAGGTTGCTCGCACTGCCGGGCAATCCAGGATGGAAAATGATCGGCACTCACAAACCGGCGGGAGTGGCGGCGGGCGTTGTGCATGAAGGCTACGGCGGATGGACCTGGGCGGCGTTCACGTCCCGCTTTGATCCGAAGAACCCCGAACCGGGCTACAAAGGGAGCAGCCCGTTCGTGTTCGCGGCCGGCGACCCGCCCCAAGGGAAGCTCGATTGTGCGCGGTATTTCGCCGAACGCGCGGGAGGAAAAGTGCCGGACTTCATCACCGTCATGCTGGGGATCAACGATTGCTTCAGCTTCAATCCGGGCGATGCCAAGCAGCTCGAAGAGCGGATCGACGGCGTCTTCAAGGAAGCGGACAAGCTCATCGCCGAGTTCCGCCGCGCGGCACCTCACGCCACGATCGGCGTCTGTCTGACGACTCCGGGCAACAGTCGCGATGCGGCCTTCGTTGCGAACTACAAAGATCGCTACACGCGCTGGGGTTGGCGGCGGATTCAGCATCGGCTTGTCGAACGCCAATTGACCCACTTCGGCAATCGCGAGGCGGAACGAGTTTGCATCGTCCCGACCGAGCTCAATCTGGATGTCACTGACGGCTACCCTGAGAACAACGGCGTCCATCCGAATACCGCCGGATATCAACAGATTGGAGCGACGATTTATTGCTGGCTGAAGTCGCGATTGGCGGAGTGAGTCACTAGCAATGAATCGAACCCGCGACCTTTCACTTTTGAATCAGTGGCACCTATGAAATTCAGCCTCGCTGTTGGCACCGTCTTCCTCGTCGCATCCCTCGCTACTTCGGCCGCGGAGGATCTCGGCGTCTTGTCGGCGTTGCCGGGAGAGCCGGCACCGGGGGCGATGCTGGAGGTCTCTCTCAAGCAGCAAGCCTACGCGGCGATCGATCGGCGGAGAGCGGCGTTCGAGAAGCTGAAGAGTCAGGCCGAGTGCCGCAAGTGGCAGGACGAACGGCGAGCGTTCTTTCTGCGACAGCTCGGCGGGTTGCCCGAGCGGACGCCGCTGAATCCAAAGATCGTCGGCACGCTGAAGGGCGAGGGTTATCGCGTCGAGAGAATTCTGTTCGAAAGTCGGCCGGAGTTTCATGTCACCGCGAATCTCTATCTGCCGCTGACACCTGGACCGTGGCCGGGAGTGATCGTGCCGTGCGGACACAGCCACGATGGCAAGGCGGCGGGCGGGTATCAGCGAATCTGCATTCTGCTCGCGCGACATGGCATGGCCGCGATGTGCTACGACCCCGTCGGGCAAGGCGAGCGTTATCAGATGCTCGACCTGGCTCGCGAGCGCACGCACTTCGATGACGCGCCGCATGTGCCGGTGCCCCATCCGAACGTCCGCTGCCTTTGCACCGACGAGCACACCATGATGGGTTTGAGTTGCATTCTGCTCGGATCGAATGTCGCTCAGTTTCGCATCTGGGACGGAATGCGAGCGATCGACTACCTGCAAAGCCGTGACGACATTCTGGCCGACAAGATCGGCTGCACCGGGAACTCCGGCGGCGGAACGCTGACGTCTTATCTGATGGCCCTCGATGATCGCATCGTCGCCGCTGCGCCGGTCTGCTACCTGACCAGCTTCCGCCGGCTGATCGACACGTCCGGCCCGCAAGACGCCGAGCAAAACATCTTCGGCCAGCTCGCGTTTGGCATGGACGAAGCCGACTACCTCATGATGCGCGCTCCGCGACCGACACTGATCTGCGCGGGGACGCGCGACGCGACGTTCGACATCAGCGGCACATGGGATGTGTTCCGCGAGGCAAAGCGATTTTACTCGCGACTCGGTCACGCCGAGCGTGTTGAGATACACGAAGCGGACGCGCCGCACGGCTTCGGCATCCAGCAGCGAGAAGCCGCCGCGCGCTGGCTGCACCGCTGGCTGCTCAGAACCGACAAACCGATCCGCGAAGTCGAATCGCTTCCCGATCCGCTCACCGACGAGCAATCGCGCGAACTGAGCAAAGGCGACTGGACCGCGCAGCAACTGCAATGCACTCCGCGCGGGCAAGTGCTGCTGATGCCGGGCGAACGCTCGGTGTTTCAGTTCAACGCCGAGATCGCGGCGCGACTGAAGACACAACGGGCCGACTCTTGGAGGAAACGCTCTGCCGAAGAGAAACGCCAACTCGTGCGTGAGACGATCGGAAGTAGCCCTGTCGCTCCGCGACAGGAAAGCCGAAAGGCCACTGACCCTTCCAATCCGGTGAGGGCCACGACTTCCGCGCCGAATGGAACGCTCGGCGTTCGTGTCGCGGAGCGACACGGCTACGTTGAGACCGGCCGCATCGAGCGTGACGGCTACACGATTCACAAACTGGCTCTGACCCCGGAGCCTGGTTTGCGTCTCGCCGCGCTGGCCTTCGTGCCGGCGAAACCGAACGGAGTCGCGACCCTCTACCTGCACGGCACGAGCATGAAAGCCGACGCCGCTCCGGGTGGCCCGATCGAAGCTCTCGTGAAGCAAGGACAAATCGTGCTCGCCGCCGAGCTGCGCGGCATCGGAGAAACCGAGACCGGCCACCACAAGAAAGTTTGGGGCCGAGTCCACTTCGGCCAAGACATTCAAGAAGTCTTCCTCGCGTACCTGCTGGGCCGTTCGTTTGTCGGAATGCGAGTCGAGGACACGGCTGCCTGGACTCAGTTTCTCAAGACGTTTCAGACCACTCCGAACAAGCCGAACGAACTGCACCTCATTGCCATTGGTGAGGCCGCCATCCCAGCCCTCCACGCCGCCGCGCTCGACTCCGATTCGTTCCGCACGGTGACGCTCCGCCAGATGCTCAGTTCATGGGAAGACCTCGCCGCCGCCACCGAGAGCCGCGATCAAGCCGTGAACATCGTTCACGGAGCGTTGCAACATTACGACCTCCCCGACCTGATCGAGCTGGCGGGAGCCTCCAAAGTCAAAGTATTCGATTCAGCGAAGCCATTGAGCCCTTAGGTGAGACCAAACGAGACGATCGATTGTTGTGTGAATTGGGAATTGAAATCACAGGGGTGAAGAATGCTGAGAGCAATCGGAACTGGCGCGGGACGAATTCGTCGAGATCGTCGTGGTTCGCTCCGCGAACCAACGTTGTGTTTGAGTCGGGCTGTCAGGCCATTGATTTGCGAAACGCGTCGGTTCGCGGAGCGAACCACGACAATTCACAGGAAACTGTGGCTCGTTATTTTCGCGACGATCATCGTCACTCCACTCGCCGTGCTGCGTGCCGAAACGCACCTTGTCGAGAGCGGTCTGCCGCGAGCAGAGATCGTCATCAGCGACATGCCGCTGCGCACCGTGCGACTGGCGGCGCAGGAGCTTCAGGATGGCATCCAGAAAATCAGCGGCGCGCGGTTGCCGATCGTCACTCAGCCGAGCGGACGGGCGGCGAAGTTGTTCGTGGGGCGCAGCGAACACACGGACAAGCTGAAGGTCACAACGGACGGATTGAAGGACGGTGCGTATCGGCTGGTGTCGGGCGACGACTGGCTGGTGCTCATCGGCGAGGACTCGGAGTTCGCGCCCATCGAGCCGTGGGCGAGGAACAACAGCGACATCGTCAGCGGTCGGGCGCAGCAGGAATGGCAACGGATCACCGGCTCGATGTGGGGTCTGCCGAACCTGCTGATCTACAAGGACCACCTGACGTTTCCAGGAGACACCGGCCTGCCCGATGCGTTGCGTACTGCGACGAAGCCAAAGCCCTTTGAGTTGTGGTCGCAGGATGAGCATGGCTCGTTCAACGCGGTGTGTGGATTGTTGATGAAGCTCGGCGCGAGGTGGTACTCGCCGGGGGAGTTGGGCGAGGTGATGCCCTCGCTGAAAACGATACCGCTGCCGAAGCTCGATGAAACCGTGCGTCCCGATTTTTCCATTCGGCGGTTCAACGTGCGATTCGGCATTCATGGCCGGGACGTGACGCTGTGGGCGATGCGGCTGGGCTTGCGAGATCCCTATGGCATCGAGGCCGCGCACGGCATGGACACCATCACGGACAACGAGGCGGTTTTTGCGAAACACCCGGATTGGTACGCGTTCGTCGGCGGCAAACGTGTCTTCCAGCGCGGTGCGAACAATCACCTGTGCTACTCGAACGAGGAGCTGGTTCAAGAGACCGTGCGCTACGTTCGCGCCGTATTCGATCACTACAAAATCGAGGTCGTCTCGGTGATGCCGCCGGACGGCTACTCCTCGATCTGCCAGTGCCCGCTCTGTTCCGGCAAGGACTCGCCCGAGCGCGAGCAGCGCGGCCTCGCCTCCGATTACATCTGGGGCTTCGTCAACCGCGTGGCGAAGGAGGTGCGCAAAACGCATCCCGACAAGAAGGTGCTCAACTGCGCTTACGGCATCTACACGCTGCCGCCGCTGACGATCGACAAGCTGGAGCCCAACGTCGTCGTGAGCATCGTGGGCGGTCGGCGTCCGATGAACAACAAGCCCGATGATCAGGAGGACTGCCGCAAGCTGCGTGAGTCCTGGCTGGCGAAGACGAGCAATCCGCTAATCATCTTCGAGAACTATCCGCTGACGGATCGTGGCTGGTATCTGCCCGCCTTCACGCCGCACTCGCTCGGTAAGAGCATCAACGCGACGAAGGGGGTCTCGCAGGGCGAGGACATCTGGCTGAGCATGTTGCAGCAGTTCGAGAAGCAGCCCGATCTGGGGCTGAATCACTTCATGGTCTATTTCACGCAGCGGATGTATTGGGGCGGGCAGGCTGCCGATGTGGATGCGCTGTTCCGCGAATACTGCCGCCTGTTCTACGGCCCGGCGGAGCAGGAAATGCTCGCCTTCTTCGCGCATTGCGAGGCGAACTGGCAGGCGATCGAAAAGGACAAGGCGCTGGCCGACACCGCACTCGCGTTGTTTGAGAAGGCGAAGTCCAAAGCCGACGCCTCCAGCATCTACAACCGGCGGTTGGCGATGATCGACGTGTTTCTCAAGGGCCTGCGCAACAAGAGTGCGCAGCTCGGTCGAAAGCGCGGCCCGGTGCCGGTACTGCGGCTCGTCAGCCCCGCGCGCGAGAAGATCGTGATCGACGGCAAGCTCGATGACGACGCATGGAAGAACGCCTACACGAGCGCCACTGTGCGTCTACGAGAACTGCAAACCGGTCGTCAGCCAATCTTCGGCACGACGGTGAAGTCGGCATGGCTGGGCAACAATCTCTACTTCGCCATCCGCTGCGACGACAGCCGTAGCCAAAAGCCAAACATCACCTCGACGCGCAAAGACGACAGCGCGCTGTGGTCGGGTGACGCCATTGAGGTGCTCCTCGAAACCGAGTCGCACTCGTATTACCAGATCGCGGTGAATCCCGGCGGTGCCGTCTGCGACTTGGATCGCGGCGTCGGCTCCGACAAGTGGTTCTCCTGGGACGCGAAGGCCGAGATCGCCACGCAGATCGCGGACGATCACTGGATCGTCGAGATGCGATTGCCGATCCGACAGGACGAGAACGATCCGCTCAATCAAGTCGTCGGCCATCTTCCGACGTACAGCCTGCCGTGGCACATCAACGTCTGCCGCCAGCGCATCCGCGAGGACGGCGCGGAATACTCGGCGTTTTCACCGACTGGCAGCGATGCGTTTCACGACGTGATGAAGTTCGCGACGTTTCACCAGGGCAACAGCTTCGAGTTCGACCACGACCCGCCCGACGACGATTTTCTGGAGGCGATTCGTGTCGCTGGCAACCTCGCCCGCACTGGCCGACGTGAAGAAGCCCTCACCGCCTACACCGCCGCCGCCGAGCGCAAAATCACCGACCAGCAAAAGTCCCATGCTCTGGAACAAGCCGCCTACCTCGCCGGCTATTTGCAGAAACCCGAGCTCGCCGACCAACTCGCCGCGCGCATTCCGATTCCCGCCGTAAAGAAATTTAGGCAGATGGAAAACCTGCTCGACCAGCGAAAGGCGCCGCAAGTCATCGCGTTGTTCGCCAACGAAGACATCAGCCAATGGCCCTTCTGGAAACGGGGCGACGCCTTCCACGCGCGAGGCCGCGCCTACGCCATCACGAAAGCCGCGAACGAAGCCGAGTCCGACCTCAGCGACGCACTCGACTTCACCAGCGATGCCCGCACCCGCCAAGCGATCCTGGTCGCGCTCGGCAACAATCGTGAAACGAATCGCCGGGACGACACCGCCGCCCTCAGTGCCTATCGCCAAGTTTTCGCTGACATCAAGCCACTTGGCGGAGCCGACGAATTCGCCGCCGTGCAATCGGTCGCCCGCATCCTCATGCGGCAGAAGAAATTCGACGAGGCACTCGCCACACTCAATCTCATCGACACCGAAAAGCCAATCGGCACCTGGCGTCACAGCACGCTCATTGCTCGCGGCGACACTCACCTGGCCGCCGGCAACAAAGCCGCCGCCCGCGCCGCCTTCCAAGCGGTCCTCGACGACCCCAAAGCCGAACAACGTCATCGTCAGGCGGCGACGGAACGGCTGAAAGACCTCCAGTAAGGCGATCGAGCGGGAAGTGTTTACGTCTTTCGTGGCCTGATGAAAACAGCCGACAATCGATCCGACATCAAAAAAGGAACCTCCTGTGCGTCTCATCGTGATTACTTTGGCATTGATCCTGCCCGTCGTGGCGCGGGCAACAGAACCGCAGAAGCCGTTGAACTTGCTCGTCATCACCGCCGACGACATGAACGCGGACTCGGGCGGCTGGAACGGCAGCAAGCTCGGCGCGACGCCGAACCTGGATGCGTTCGCGCGGACGGCGCACAGGTTCGTCAACAGTCACGTCTCCGTGCCGATCTGTCAGCCGGGCCGTTCGGCGCTGATGACCGGTCGCGTCCCGCATCGCAACGGAGCGCTCGGATTCAACCCGATCCGGCGCGATGTGCCGACGCTCGTCGAGATTCTTCGCGAGCGCGGCTACTTCACCGGGGCCATCGCCAAGGCGGTCCACATGGCTCCCGCCGACAAGTTTCCGTGGCACGCGATCGGCGAGCAGTCGCTCGGCAAGCAGCCGACGAAGTTCGCCGAGAAATTCCGCGAGATGCTCGCCGCCGCCGCGACCGAGAAGAAACCATTCTTCATCAACGCAAATCTCTGCGATCCGCATCGACCGTTTATCAGCGGCGTCGGTCGGAAGGCGCAGGCCGATGAACCGCTCGACGGCGTGCGGGTCTTCAAACCGGACGAAGTGACGGTCCCGGCGTTCCTCGAAGACCTCCCGCGCGTGCGCGAAGAGATCGCGCAGTATTCCTCCAACGTCAGCCGCTTCGATGTCGCCTTCGGTCTCGTGATGAAGGAACTGACCGTCGCAGGTCGCGACGCGGACACCATCGTGGTCTTCATGTCGGATCACGGGATGTCGTTCCCGTTCTCAAAGGCGACCGTGTACCACAACGGAACGTGGTCGCCAGTGCTGATCCGCGTTCCCGGCACGACCAAGCCGCAGACGCGCACCGAGTTCGTCAGCAGCGTGGACGTGATGCCGTCGCTGCTGGAGTTGCTCGCCGTGCGGCCGCCGGCGGGGATGGACGGTCGCTCGTGGGTGCCGCTGCTCAAGGGGCAGACGCAGCCCGATCGCGACTTCGTCGTCACGCACGTCAATACGGTCAGCAGCGGAAAGTCGTTCGCTCAGCGCTGCATTCGCACGAAGGACCGCGCGCTGATGTTCCATGCGTGGGTCGGTGGCCCCAACCAGTTCCGCGTCGAAGCCATGAGCGGCCTCAGCTTCGCCGCGATGAACGCCTCGACCGACGCGAAGATTCAGGCCCGCGTGAAACAACTGGTCGAAGGCGCACCGCTGATGCTGTTCGACACGGCCGCCGATCCGTCCGAGCGAACCAACCTCACCGATGACGAACTGGAAGTCATCGACGGCGAGTGGGATCAACTCATCGGCAGCCTTCAAGTCCGCTACGGCCTGAAGAAGCAGGAGGTCGAGCGACAGTTGGAGGAGTTTATCTTGAACTGTCGGCGGCCGAGTCCCAGCCCCGTGAGCTAATCGTCTTGGCAACCCGAAGCGTGAGCGAGGGCATCCGCTTCACCGAGTTGCGATCTCAAAACCACCCTCGCCCGAAGCGCCCGCCCTCGCCGGCGCAGCGGGCCATTTGAAAGTTGAACCATGCCCAAACAAGTCGTGGTGTATCACACCCCTGGTTGTTCGAGTTGCAGCGCGGCCATGAGCTATTTGTCCCAGCAGCATGTGAAGTTCACTTCGCGAGACATTTCTCATGAGCCCAAAGCGCTCGATGAATTCAAGCGGCTCAAAGCCGACAGCACGCCAGCCATCGTGGTCGATGGCAAAGTGATCGTGGGCTTCGATCAAAAACAGTTGGACGCCGCGCTCGCTTGAGCCTAATGGCTGCGGTGTGTTTCCAGTTTCAGCCGTCATCGCGAGTTCGACGGAGTCGCGAGCGGCAATCTCTGTCTCCAAAAAAGGAGTGTGCCATGTTTTATCGAATGACTTATCGAGTTTTGGCGGTGACGGCCGTTATCGGCTGCGCGACGCTGCTGGCACTGGCAGCCGACAAGCACGAAGGCAAAGTAGTCGAAGCCAGCAAAGGGAAGCTGGTCATGACCGACATGGACGGCACGAATCAGCACAGCCTCACAGTGGCGGCGAGTGCCAAGATCACTCGCGACGGTAAGACCGCCAAGCTGGACGATCTCAAGAAGGGGGACACCGTGGCGGTGACGCTCGGCGAGGAAGCGGGCAAACAAGTGGCGAAGGAACTCGCCGCCCGTTCGAGCAAAGACAAAACCGGCATTGAGATTCAGACGGACACAATTCGTTTCAAGAAAGACAAGGACGGCATCGAAATCAAGAAAGTCAAAGACAAGGACGGGATCGACTCGCAGAGCAGTATGGCCTCCGCACGAGCGAGCAAACTCATTAGTGCCGCGGTCATGAACGAAGAGAATGAGAGCCTCGGAAAGATTGAAGAGATCGTCTTGAACCCGCACGAAGGGACGGTGATTTACGGCGTCTTGTCGTTTGGTGGTTTTCTCGGTGTTGGTGACAAGTGGTTTGCGATCCCTTGGGAATCTCTGAACCTCCGATACGACAACGAGACGAAGGACAAATTCCACTTCGTGTTGAACGTCGACAAGGAGAAGCTCAAGAAGGCACCGGGATTCGACAAAAACCATTTCCCGAATTTCGCGAATCCCGATTGGGCGAATGAAATCCAAGTCTATTACAAGGTGGGAGCAAAATAGCTCGCACGTTTAGTCACCGTGTTGGTATTCGTGGTACTCCTGAAATTCGAGCGAACTGCCTGTGCCGAGTCCCAGCAGTTCTTCAGATCGCCCCGACACCGGTATGCGCGGCAGTCCGAGCTGGTATCTCGCAGCAGCTTGTTGCACTTCGGAGAACCTCCTGGAGGTACTCCGCCGTATTGTTGTCATCCGTCGCGCGTTCCAAGCAGTAGCGGATTGAGTCGACAGACATTGCGATCTACCCCAACGTTCAGCGCGGTTCGCACGTTGAACCTGATTTCGTCGGTCATTGGTTCGCCGACATGTCCCCCGTCGGTGGCCCCCGCTTGGGGCCGTTTCCTCGTCGGAGCGACGCGCTCAGCGCCGAGGTCGCTTGGCTTCGCGATCACTGGCTGGTGCCGCCAATGCTCTCCGATTCCTCCGCTCTCGTGTGACCAACGGTCGCGACGACGAATTCTCGCTCAACCTCTTCACAAGGAGGTTTCTTTGGAAAGTCTGATCACCCTCGGCCTGCTGATGTTTCTTGCCTATTGGTTCTTCAAGCACGGCAAGAGACTCGGCAGCGTCCGTGGCTTCCATGCTGGCTGCCGTTGCCGGCGACGTCGCCGCTGATGAAATTCCTGACCACAAAATCGAGAACGGTGCGTCCGGGACAACCCCGGGCGCTCCGTCCGATTTCTTTAGCCATCAGAGATTCCGCAGACCGCCGACTTTTCCAATCAAACGGCGCGTACCTACGGCTGTGTGATTTCTGGCCAAGTATTGTGTCTCAAATGACAGGAATTGTGTCCCAAACCAGATATGGTGTTAGACACAGTATGTGTCACACACATTACTACCGGATAATAACTTATGTCGTCGTGGGACATAGTTCTTGTCACAGTTGGGACACAGTTCCTGGCCCGCCGACCGATTTGGGACACAGTTATTGGCACACAGCCATCGTTACA
>CAMDEA010000036.1 GCA_945893045.1 Planctomyces sp. SH-PL62 | reverse complement strand
ATGAACGCCACGCCGTCGAGCACCGGAACATCGACCCCTTCGCCCAGGCAGGCGCAGTTGGAGAGGATGCCGCGCGTGTCCTCCGGCAGGTGGCCTAAGCCTTTCAGCAACGTGGCACGCTGGCCGGCGGGCGTGTGCCCGGAAATGTGTTTTGTCCAGAGTTCTCCCGATGGCCGCGACGACTCCGTCAGGTGCGGGATCACTGCCTTTGCAATTCGGAAAAGTTCAACGGACACTGACGCCCAGACCGATTGGCCATTCCCCATTGAACAAGGATACGCGATGCAACTCCCGATTCGACGCCGTGAATTTTTGAAAGCCTCTGCCGCGCTGGCGGCTGCTGGACTGGTTGGGCCGTTGGCGATGGCTGAGGACAAGAAGCCGTTGTTTGAGATCTCGTTGGCCGAGTGGTCGCTGCATCGGACGATCTTTGGTGGGAAGCTGGACAATCTCGACTTCGCGAAGGCGGCGAAGCACGACTACGGCATCAATGCCATTGAGTTTGTCAATCAGTTCTTCAAGGACAAGGCGAAGAACAGCGAGTATCTCACGGAACTCAAGAAGCGGGCGGATGGTGAGGGGGTGAAGATGCTGCTCATCATGTGCGACGGCGAAGGGGCGCTGGGGGACGCTGACGAAGCGAAGCGGAAGACGGCGGTGGAGAATCACTACAAGTGGGTCGAGGCGGCGAAGTTTCTCGGCTGTCATTCGATTCGCGTGAATGCTCAAAGCTCTGGCAGCTACGATGAGCAGGTGGAGCGCGCGGCCGATGGCTTGCGAAAGCTGTCTGAGTTCGGCGATCAACATGGGCTGAACGTGATCGTCGAGAATCACGGCGGGCTGTCCTCGAACGGCGAGTGGCTGGCGAAGGTCATGAAGAAGGCGGATCACAAACGCTGCGGGACGCTGCCGGACTTCGGGAACTTCCGAGTCAGCAAGGACGAGATGTATGATCGCTACAAAGGAGTCACCGAGTTGATGCCGTTCGCTAAAGCGGTCAGCGCGAAGACGCATGACTTCAACGAGGCGGGCGAGGAGACGCAGACCGACTATCTCAAGATGATGAAGATCGTGTTGGCGGCGGGATACCACGGCTATCTTGGCATTGAGTACGAAGGTGGTAAGCTCAGCGAACCCGAAGGGATCAAGGCGACGAAAAAGTTGCTCGAACGAGTGCGTACGGAGTTGTCGAAAGCGTAGGGCGGGGAAGCTGCAAAGTAGACGAGTCACTCCGTGACTCGATTCGAGTCACGGAGTGACTCGTCTACTTTGCTCGCGATCCGGCGACGTTTCCGGTGTTAACGAGATAGGGTGACATGATGGCTGGTTTGCAGATTCCCTGTCCGCAGTGTGGTAAGACGCTCAAGCTGCCGGATCGCAGCTTGCTCGGCAGAAAAGGGAAGTGTCCGAAGTGCCGGCATGCGTTCGTGATGACTGAGCCGGCTGACGCGGTACACGATGAGCCGGAGACGGAATCGTTTGACGCCGAGGATCTGTACGACGAGTTGCATCAGATTGAGCAACGTCGTTTGTCGGCCGATCCTGATGAAGTGCAAATGGAGATTGCGGAGCCGACGCGAGGGCAGCCTGCGGCCGGGACGGGTGCTCGTTGGGTGCCGGATGCGTCACCGAATGCTGACGTCGCGTCTGCGCCGCCAGCACCAGCAGCGGTGCCTCCTCCCGGTTATCCGTACCCGGTTCCGATGCAACCGCAGATGCCGATGGCTCCGCAGCAATGGGCGGTTCCGCCGGGGTATGCAGTTCCGCCGGGCTATCCGCCGGGATATGTCGTCGCGTATCCGCCGCAACCGGGGATGCCGTATCCGGTGGCACCGGGTTATGCGCCGATGCCTTATGGGATGCCGCAGTATGCCGCTCCTCCGATGATGGCACCGCCGCCCGCCGCGCCGCCTCCGGCCGCATCGGTGGCGAACGACAATCCCTTCGCGGTGTTCGGCACGCCTGAGGCGAGTCCGAGCGCGCTGCCGTCGGAATCCGAAATGTTGGCGGAACGTTCGCGAGCTCCCTCGAAGGCCAAATCGAAATCGAAGTCGAAAAAAGCTCAGAAGGCAAAGCAGACGCAGTTGATGGCGATCATCGCCATTGGCCTGTTGGTCGTGGGAGGCATTGCATTCGCGACGTTGGGTGGTCGATCGGGAGCGACGGGGAAAGCGAAGAGCAAAACCGTTGCTCAAAACACCGAACCGACTGATGAGGGGACCAGCAACGAGGCTCCGAAATGGGAGTCACCGCTGCCGGTCAGCCCGACCAAAGGCGATCCGATTACTTTGGTCTGTATGCCGTACGGCGTGAGTGCCGTGGTCCATCTGCGACCGGCCGATCTCTGGGCGAAGAATCCCAAGCGTGAAGAGTTCCGCTTCTGTTTTGGGCCGTTGGGGGAATGGCTGGAAGCGCAAATCAAAGCGCTGTGCAACCACGAACCGGCGGCCATCGACGAACTGACGTTCGGATTGATTCCCGGCGTCGTCAGCGAACCGATGCAAGTCTGCGGTGTCGTCCGGCTCAAGCAGGCGGCGCAAAAAACGGAACTCATCAAGGTCTTCCGAGAAATGAAAGCGGAACTCAAGGAGACCGAGGGAGACTACCCCGTCTACGAGTCGGACAAGTATGCCTACGTCATCAAAGACCTGCAGACGTTTGCGTTCTGTCCGCGTGCCAAGCAATCGGAAATGGTCGAAGCGATCAACCGTCCGAACGCGCAGGGTCCGGGAATGGAAGCGCTCATCAAGAAGACCGATCGGCAGCGGCAGATCGTGATCATGTTTGATCCCACGACGATGGCCGCTCACGCGCAGTTCATTCTGCCAGCGGAATTGCATCGGGTGGCCGACCGAGCCGTCGAATTCTTTGAGCCGAAACAGATTGAGTCGGTCGCCTGGAGCCTGCACGTCAGCGACGAGAAGTTTCATTCCGAGATTCTGGCCCGCAATCGTTCGTCCGTGGCGAAGACCACGCTGCAAACCGATTTGAGCAAGCGGCTCGACAAGCTGCCGCGCGACTTGCAGGACGCGATTCGCGGTTTCATGGACCCCAAGCAGGTCGGCCCGCGTGAGATCATTGGACGCTTCCCGGTCATGACGAAAGTCTTTGCGATGTCCACGCACGGCACGTCTGGAGATCGCTATGCCTCGTTGACGACTTCTCTCCCGGTCAATGCCGCGCCGAATCTCGCGATCGGTGCGTTGCTGACTTGGGACGAGTCGACTCGGACGGACTTCAATAAAGCATCCAGTAATGCGGCACCACCGAAAGAGACTGCCACGAAGCTGCCGGACCTCGTGGCTGACCGGCTCAAGCAGCTCAAATGTGAAATTGAATTCGAGCGCGAACCGCTGCAAGGCTACATCAAATTCGTCGCCGACGAGTGCAAGGTGACCATTGATATCGACGGCGACGCGCTCAAGGCCGCCGGTTACACCAAGAATATGCCGCAGAAGTTTTCGTTGGGCAAAGTCACCGGTTTGGAAGCGCTCGGAGTGATCCTGAAAAAATACCAAACGGAAAAAGTCCCGATGGCGCTGGTCATCGACGAAGGGAAGAAAGTCGCGATCCTCACCACCAAAGACTTCGCTGAGAAAGACAATCTCAAAGTCTATCCGGTGCCGTAAGGATCTGACGGCCCGTTCGGTGAGCGTGGCTCGGCTGTGACCATAATCCGCTGCTTGAATTTTGGTGCGTTTCCTGGCGTGGGGTTCTCCGGATGGTTCTCTTGCGACTTTGGCGAACGGCGGCTCTGGCCGTGCTGATTTTGTTTGCGATCGGAGCCGGTCGTTGGCTGAGTTGGGCTGTCGAGGAGGTGGCGACCTCGCCCGTCGTGGCCTCCGCGAAGAAATCTGAGACTGCGTCGGATGACAGATGGTGGTCCTTGCGTCCGCTGGTGCGACCGTCGGTGCCGGATCTCAAATCTCAAATCTCAGATTTCAAATTTCAGATTCGAAATCCGATCGACAACTTCGTCCTTCAAAAACTTTCGTCACAGAACTTGATTCCTTCGCCACCCGCGGATCGTCGCACGTTGATTCGGCGAGTCACCTTTGATTTGTTGGGAATGCCGCCAACATTGAACGAAGTGGACGAATTCGTCGCCGATCAAAACGAAGACGCTTACGAGCGGCTGGTGGATCGACTGCTGGCCAGTCCGCATTACGGCGAGCGCTGGGCGCGGCATTGGATGGACGTGGTTCACTACGCCGAGTCGCACGGGCACGATCAGGATCGGCCGCGACCGACCGCTTGGCCGTATCGCGATTACCTGATCCGCTCGTTCAACGACGACAAGCCATACTCGCAATTCGTGGCGGAGCAGGTTGCGGGGGACGCACTCTTTCCGGACGATCCGCAGGGGGTCGTCGCCACCGGGTTCCTCGCAACCGGGCCGTTTGATGAAAGCTCGTTGCAAAGCATTCAAGACGACACCGATGACCGCCGCATCGCGCAATACCTCGACCGCGACGATATGGTCACGACGGTGATGAGCACGTTCGTCAGCACGACGGTGCATTGTGCTCGCTGTCACGATCATATGTTCGATCCGATCACGCAAGCGGATTACTACGCTCTGCAAGCGGTCTTCGCCGGCGTCGACAAAGGGGAGCGAACCTACGACGCCGATCCGGAAGTTGGCCGCCGCCGGCATGCGTTGCGCGGTGAATTGGTGCGGCTTCGCGGACTCAAGGGACAGGCTGATCCGTGGCTGTTGACGCCGGCCGCTCAGGAACTCGCGGCCGCATGGGAATCAAAACAAGCGGCGAGGCCCTCGGTGTGGCAAACGCTCGAACCGGTGGAAGCGAAGTCGGCGGAGGGATCGACGCTCACGAAGCAGTCGGATGGCTCGGTCCTTGCCAGCGAGAAGCGGCCGGAGAAAGACACCTACACTTTGACCTATCACACGCCCTTGCGAGGCATCACGGCGGTGCGACTCGAAGTATTGGCGGACGATTCGCTGTCGAAACGCGGTCCCGGTCGGCAGGACAATGGGAACCTGCATCTGAGCGAGTTCAAGGTGTTTGCTGCGGCGCTTTCGCGAGAAGGGGAGAAGGGGAGAGGGGGAGAGGGGGAGAAAGGCAAAGACAACGATGCGAAGCCGCTGGTGTTGAAGAATCCGCGAGCGGACTTCAATCAGGACGGTTGGACGATCTCGCACACGATCGACGGCAATCCAGGGACGGCGTGGGGCATCTATCCGCGCGTCGGCGAGGATCATCGCGCGGTCTATGAATTCGCACAGCCGGTGTCGTTCGATGGCGGAACTGTGCTGACCGTAGTGCTCGAACAGCTTCATGGCGGAGGGCACTTGATTGGCCGACCGCGGATTTCCGTGACGACGGCGACGGAATCGTTGGCATTGGATGGCGATCTCATTCCCGCCGAGGTCATCGCGATTCTGAAGAAGCCGGCCGCCGAACGGAGCGACCTCGAACGAGCGGAACTCGCGCGGTACGTGCGGCAGTCGCAGGTCGAGCGAGACTTGGTCGCGCTGCCGGCCCCGCAGATGATTTTCACGGCGTCGGGAGAAACGAAATCGGATGCGCTCATGCCGCCGAGCAAGCGGCCGGTGCGGATGGTGCATCTGCTGACTCGCGGTGATATCAAGCAGGCGAAGGAGGTCGCTCAGGCTGGATCGCTGGAATGTGTGACAGGACTCGCCGCGCGGTTTGAATTGGCGAATGCCACGGATGAAGCCGCTCGCCGAGCGGCTCTCGCGGGCTGGTTGACCGACCGTCGCAACGTGCTGACGTGGCGCAGCATCGCGAATCGAATCTGGCATCACCACTTCGGCCGCGGTCTGTGCGACACGCCCAACGATCTCGGCCAGATGGGGGCGAAGCCGACGCATCCGGAATTGCTCGATTGGCTGGCGATGGAATTTGTCGGCGATTTGAAATCTGAAATTTCAAATTTCAAATTTCAAATTTCGAATCCCCAATCCCTCAAGCGTCTGCACCGTCTGATTGTCACCAGCGCGACATACCGACAGTCGTCGCAGGTCAACGAACGCAACGCGGCGATCGACGGAGGCAATCGGTTTTTGTGGCGGATGAATCGGAATCGACTGGATGCCGAGTCAGTGCGCGATGCGCTCATCGCGACGACGGGCACGCTGGATCGGCGCATGGGAGGCGAATCGGTCAAGCAGTTCATTCAGACGCCTGGAATCCACGTGACTCCGAACGTCGATTACGCCAACTTCGATCCCGACAGCCCGGAGAACGGGCGGCGCAGCGTGTATCGCTTCATCTTCCGCACGCTCCCCGATCCGCTGATGGAGACGCTCGACTTCGCCGATGCGTCGCAGCTCACGGCAGTGCGGAATTCATCGGTCACGGCGTTACAGGCACTGTCGATGCTCAACAACCCGTTCGTAGTTCGCCAAAGCAAACACCTCGCTACGCGATCCTCGCAGGCCAGCGGCGATCTGGATCGCCAAATCACCGCCGCTGTCCGCCTTGTTCTGCAACGCGAACCCAACGACCGCGAGCGAATCGTGCTGACCAATTACGCTCGCCAACACGGCCTGCCGAACGCCTGCCGAGTGCTGCTTAACAGCAACGAGTACTTGTTTGTGGATTAGGTTTCACGATCCCGGTCGTTCCGATTGTTTGGAAAAAGTTCCGGCTTCAAGACGCCCTCGATTGAGCGGCTGCTTGACACCCCGCACGCATCGAGGGAAGCTGTTCCAATCCTGCCATCGAAGAACTCTCCCACCTGAAACAATCCCGCCTGGAGAACCTCCGGTTTTGTGCCGCTTTGTGCGGCGTTCGCTTTCCCGGAAAGGAATGCTCATGACTCACTTTGCTGTGCGTTCGTTTGTGGCCTGTCTCGTGGCCGTGTCGTTGGCGAATCTGGTGGCGACACGCGCGTCGGCGTTTGCTCCGCCGACCGAGGAACAACTGAATCAATTCAAGGCTCAGGCGGATGAGGCCAAGGGACGTAAGGACGCGGCGGCGACGCAGCTCAAGGGAGTGCAGGACAAGGCGAAGTCCCTGTCCGACGAGATCGCCAAGCTGAAGACCTCGCTGACGATGGCCATGACGGCGCTCAAGTCCAGCGAAGAGAAACTCAAGCCGGCTCAGGAAGCGGCGACCAAGGCGGAAGCGGCCAAGGTTGAAGCCGCGAAGGTTTTCGCAGCCGCGAAGACAGCGTCCGACGTGGCGGCCAAGGCCGCGGAGGAAGCTCTTAAGAAATCGAAGGACGAAGAAGCCAAAGCGGCGGCGGCTCTGAAGGTGGCGACCGATGCGGTCGCGCTGGTGACGACGACGACTCAGACGATTGAAGTCTCCAAGAAGACGATCACCGATGCGACGGCCGGACTGACGAAGCTCGACACCGACGTGAAAGCGTTCCAGCCGGAAGTACAGAAGTCGGTGGATGCGCTGGCGATGATCAACACCGAATGGGTCACGAAGCAGCGTGTGGTCGAAAGCGGATTGATTGAACTGGGACGCATGGTGTCGTTCTCGCACTCGGTCGCGCCGATCTTCGCGAAGCGGTGCTTGGCGTGTCACAACGCTCGCACGGCGAAGGGGCGGTACAACATGGAAACGTTCGCCGCCGTCCTCAAAGGGGGCGAGAGTGGCGAAGCGGTCAAAGCGGGCGACGCGAAGTCGAACCTGCTCGCCTTGCTCAAAGATGGCTCGATGCCCAAGGACGCCGATCCGCTCAAGCCAGAGCAGATTGCGATCATCGAAAAGTGGATCGCGACCGGTGCGAACTTGAATGCCGGCTTTGAACCGAACTCGCCGCTGATCCGCATCATCCCGAAAGAAGTGCAGCAGCCCGCTCCGGAGAAGTATCCCGTGCCGGTGCCGATCACGGCGGTTGCGTTCAACCCAGCCGGATCACTGTTGGCAACGTCGGGCTATCACGAAGTTGTGCTGTGGAATCCGGTTGATGGTGCGGTCGTGCGCCGCATCGGCAACGTCGCCGAACGAGTCTATGACCTCGAATTCAGTGTGGATGGCAAGACGTTGTTCGTTGCGGCAGGAACTCCGGCACAGCTCGGCGAAGTGAAGGTCTTCAATGTCGAGAACGGCCAATTGCTCGGCGATTGGGTGAGCACCGACGATGCGGTCTTTGCGATTGCTCTCAGTCCAGATGGGACCAAGCTGGCCAGTGCCGGCGCGGATCGAGCGATTCGCGTGTTTGAAGTACCGTCCGGCAAAGAACTGCTCGCGATTGAGGATCACGCCGACTGGGTGATGGATATTGCCTGGTCGCCCGATGGAACGAAGTTGGCCTCAGCCAGCCGCGACAAGACGGCGAAGGTGTTCGATCTCAAAACGGGTGACTCGCTGGTGACGTTTAATGCGCACGCTCAGCCGGTGTTCGGCGTTGGCTTCTCGCCCGACGGCGCTCAAGTCATCAGCAGCGGAGCCGACAAGCAGATTCGCATGTGGAACGTTAGCGACGCCGCCGCGGTTCGCGCGATTGGCGGCTTCGGCGGAGATGTGTTCCGCATCGTGACCACGAAGGAAGGGTTGATCTACTCCAGCAGCGCGGACAAGACGGCTCGCATCCACAAGTTTGCGGACGCCGGCCAAGTCTTCTCACTGGCAGGTCATACCGACTGGGTCTATTCGGTCGCGTTCAACGCCGCGACCAAACGGGTCGCCGCCGGCAGCTACACGGGCGAGGTCCGACTTTGGAACACCGACGACGGCAAAGAAGTGAAGCTGATCATCGCCGCGCCGGGATACGCCCCGCCGGTTGCGGCCGCGAAATAGTCGACCGCGCAATCCATGTGCGGTGACGATTCCGCACACGGAGCGCGCTGGCGATTACTGGTTTCCCTTGCAGACTTGTAACCGCCATCGGTAGTCGGTGGCTGGCGCTTTCACATAATCCCTCTCGCCCCGCCGGGCCGTTTGAATGAGGGATCATCGCATGAGTGCTCTTCGACTGTTGCTGGCCCACGAATTGGCTTTGCCGCGCGCCGCTCTGCGTTCGTTGTTGGAATCCGACGCAGGAGTCACGGTCATTGCCGAAGCGGAAAATGCGGAGCAACTTCAGGAGCAACTGCGGGGTCATCACCCCGACGTGATCCTGATGACGGTCTCGCCGCGTGCGGGCTTGGGAAGTTCGCTGATCGAAACTCTGCATCGGCAAGATGTGAAAGCGAGCGTGATTGCAATCTCGCCGCGCAATGAGATGCCTTTCGTTCGCCTGTTGATGGCGGCGGGAGCGGCGGGGTACGTCTGCGAACGCTCGTCGGTCTCGGAGTTGCGTGCCGCATTGCGCGAGGTCGCTCAAGGCCGAACTTTCATCGACTCCTCAATCGCCGATCGCACCGGCTCGGTATCGCTCGGCAAGATGCAGAACGCGGTCAGCGGATCAAAGTCGCCCGCCTTCCTCAGCAAGCGCGAGACGGAAGTGCTCCAGATGTTGGCTCAAGGCTTTACCAATCAGCAGGTCGCCGACGCACTGTCGCTCAGCGTGAAGACCGCTGAAACGTATCGAGTTCGACTGACTCGCAAGCTCGGCGTTAAGAGCCGCGCGGAGTTGTTCCGCTATGCCTTCGAGATCGGCATGATCGGCCCAGATCAGTTGGCGTAGACCGGACGCCCACGTCCGGTCAATTTATTCGGACGCAGGCGTCCGAACTACAAACGCTCCTATCGCAGATCGAAGCACGCCGCCTCGTCGCTGTTGCGGACGAGCAATCGGCCGCGCGATAGCACGGGATGACTCCAGGTCTTGCCGTCGATCGCATGAAACCGAGCCAACTCACGCGGAGTTTCCGGCGTTGCTGGAACGAGTACGACGTCGCCTTCTTCGCTCAGGATCAGCAGCTTGTCCTGAACGAGCAACATCTGGCCGTAGCCGTATCGGCCTTGCTTCCAGAGCCGTTTCCCGGTCATCAAATTCAGACATGTCAGCATGCCTTCATCCAGTCCGAAGAGGAAATCGCCGCAGCGGACTCCGCTGTTGAACTTCAGTTTGAATTGTTTGGACTGCCAGCGTGATTTGGCGACTTCTGATCCAGACTTTTCATTCTGATCGAAGCCGATCAGAACGCTGCCTTGCCCGTAACCGGAGCCAATCAGCACGCGCTGGTCATCGACAAGAATGGGTTGAGCCGCGTTGATTTGTGGGCCATTGGTCCAATCAAACTTCCAAAGCTCATGTCCGTTTTCGGGAGACAGAGCCATCAGCCCCAGGCCATCGTAGATGAGCACTTGTCGCAAGCCATTCAATGTCGCGAAGTGCGGAGAAGCGTAACTTCCCATTCGGCTTCCGGAGGCCCAGGCTTTCACGCCGCTGTCTCGGTAATAAGCGATGACGGCAGACTTGTTCGCGTGGCTTGCCTGGTCGTTGCTCCCCGGACTGACGATGACCAGATCATCAACGATCAATGGCGATCCACTTTGACCCCAAGAGATGTTCGGCGATCCAGCGTCTTCGAGCGTGTTGTGGGTCCACACGCGCTGGCCGGTCGCGGCGTCGAGGCAATTCAAGATTCCGGTCGCACCCTGAGTGAAGACCTTGCCGTCATGCACGGTGGGCGTTGAGCAGGGGCCAACGCCTCCTTGCGGACTGCTGAAGCGCACGGCGTCGGCGTGCGTCCACAACTCGCGGCCGGTCTCGATGTCGTAGCAGACGCACAACTCGTTCTCGCCGCGCTGTTCCAGCGTCCATGCCCGGCGGCCAATCACGGCGAACGCGCCCCAGCCGGAACCAATCGGATGCTTCCAGAGTTGCTTCGGTGGTTTCGAGTCCCAGTCGGTTCGCAGTGATTCACCGACGACGACGTCATCTCGGTTTGGCCCGCGAAACCCCGGCCAATCACCTGCGGTGGGCACCAAGCTCTCGTTGGCGAAGTCGTCCTGTGCCGTCACGGGACTTGTCGTCTCGACGTTCTTAAAGAACTCAGACGCGCGATCTTTTCTGGTTGGTTGCCAGCGGCGTGAAAAACGCGGGATCATTGCTCCGTCGAATTCATCGAAACGGAACGAGGCCAAACTCGTTCCGCCAATGACGGCCAACACCATCAATCCTTGCCCGCGAGTTCGCCACGGCAGTCGCGACCAGAAGGTCCACCAGAGCAGCAGCAGAAATACGGTGAGCGGCCAAATGACGAACACGCACGCCCAATCCAGGTAGGGCCGGTTCTCACCAAAGAAGAATGTCGCGGCGGTCTGCAACGCGGCTCCGATTCCCAAGGCGGCGGCGATTGGCCACCAGCGAAGGTGTCGCGCGGGAGTCACGTTTTGGGAAGGGGTTGCAGCAGCATCCGATGCCATCATTCAATCTCCGTGTATGAAAGGTCGCGCGGATGATGATGAGCGGTCTTGGTCGTCGCAAGCGGAGCATGTAGGACGGGCACTCTTGCTCGTCGTCATGCTGCAGATACTCCGTGACGGGCAAGAGTGCCCGTCCTACGCGCTACGGCAGGAACCGCGCACGCTCGGCCGGTGTCGGCATCCGGCACGATTCCTTCTTGCCGAACAGCCGATAGCGATTCGCCGCGATGATGCGATAACCGAGGTCTCGCAGCGGAAGCGGGATCAGCCACAGCAGCCAGCCGATCAACCACCACGCTCCGCCGAGGTGCCAGAGGATACGCACCGCTGCTGCCGAACGAAGGAATTCCACTCCGCGCGAATCAGACCAAACCACGGTGCTGAAGTTTGAGTCGACGGCTTTCGGCTCTCGGCATTCGGCATTCGGCCGGAGCTTCGCGGTTTCGCCTTGCAGCGGGGCGAAGCGGATCGCTCCTCGACGGTCGCGGGACAGAATGAAGTCCACGGAGCGGTTGCACAACCCGCAGACACCGTCGAAGTAAACGACATTCGTCGGACGATCCGCTTCGCTGATCGCGGCACGATCATCAGTGCTAGTTGTTTCCGAATTCATGGACCAATTCCCAAGGGCGTCCTGCGTTTCGGCGGAAGCTTGAGTCGGCGAGTCCCGCGAGCGCTCCTTCGAGCAATTCCAACTCACCACGCAGCACGCGCAAGTCCGCGGGGGCTTGAATGCCGAGCTTCACTCGGCCACGGCCAGTTTGGATCACTTGGATCGTAATGTCATCTCCGATGCGAATGGTTTCCATCTTCTTGCGAGTCAGGACCAACATGATTTTGTCTCCCCCATTGTGTCGCGGCCACGTGCGTCGTGGGTGTCACAAGGCTGTACCAGAAATCTGAGTAGCAGCCGCGAATCTGCTCCGTCATCGGCGAGTTTCCGTCGCTCGCCGTGAGGGAGTGGTGGAAGCGAGTCGTGTGCCAATCGCGTGAGTGTCTCCCGTCGTTGTCGCGATGCGATGTTCAATCTCGGCAAGCCGACTGAAGTTGGGAATCCATCCGCAAACACTGCCGCAGCGTTGCGGTGAGCCGTTGCACTCAGAACCGCAGCCGTTCTGAATCATTCACAAAGTAGGAATTACAAAACGAAGCCGCCCGGTCGCGCGAACGACCGGGCGGCAGATTTCAGAATTCAAATCTCAGAGTTCGCTTCACCAACCGAGCGACATGTTGGTTTCTATCGCCCGCTGAGCCTCATGCAGATCAGAGCCGGTATCGAGCATGTAGAGGCGGATGGCGTGAACCTTGTCGCCATGCGCGCGGGAGAGACAGTCGCGAGCCACATCGCAAGGCTCGGCGTTGCCGGCGATGCCGAGCAGTCGCTTGGAGATCACCCAAATGTCGCGCGGCCGCTTGGTCAGGCGAACGACGTCTTCGCCGGGATAATGCTCCTTCGCGATTTGAGCGGCCTGCTCTTGCGAGTCGGCCCAGCCGATCATGATGTGTGCGTTGGTTTCAATTTCGTACAAGGCCATGATTCAGACTCCTGTGAATTATTCGGCGGCGAATCGTTGCCGCAGCATCCTGTGAACGCCGCCGTCCCTGCGACGAGTGATCGGTGATTCCGATACGACGAGCGAAACCGGCGCGGGAGTATAGTTACGGGCAAAGTGGCCTGCCATTGTGCTCGCACAACCGATTCACGAGGCGGCTTTTTCCTCGGCGGCGCTGCGACGGAGGTAGAACGGTTCGAGTCCCCACAAGTCGGATTGCTCTCCCGCGAGAGCCTGTTGCTCGCCCAAAGCGGCGATGAGTTCGGCTCGCGGCAGATGGAATTCGGCCGCGAGCACCCGCATTGTTGGCGGCAGAGTCGCCGCTGAGGGGCCGCTGACGGCGATCTCACCGGCTCGGCGACAGAAGGAGTCAGCGGGTTCGATGAGGATTTCGCCCTGTCGAATCGGGCTTGTGTCAACGGTCGCCGTGTCCGCGCGGGAGTAGCGTCCCACAAACAATTCACCGCGTTGAGCGTCGGAAACGACGAAGACTTCAGTGACATCGTGCGGGCTGGCGGCGGCGATCGCGTGAAACGTATCGACGGCGATCAAGCGGCAACCGATCGCGTAGGCCAGCGTCTTCGCGAACACAACACCGACTCGCAGGCCGGTGAAGCTGCCGGGGCCGATGCTGACGGCGACCACTTGCAACTGCTTCGCTTTCACGTTGGCTCGCCGCAGCAGAGCATCGACTTCGGAGACCAGCGTCTGTGCGTGCCGACGGCCGGCTTGTTGCAGCGTGACCGATTCAATGGACTCGCCGTCGCGACGTAATACGACGGCTCCAATCAGTCCGGACGTTTCCACGCCTAGTGTCAGCAGGCTCACGCGGTCATCCTGTCCGAGGCAGTCACTACTGAGCCTCGGCCTTGTTGAATAATTCGACGTATTGAGCTTGTTCGACGGGGAATTTGAGTTCGATCTTCGCCTTCTCGAACTTCCCGCGAGTGGTTCGTGAGCGACGCCATTCGTCCTCGCTCAGCTTGCCATCGCGGTTGCTGTCGAGTCCCACGAAGGATTTGATGCCGGGAGACGATTCTGTCGTCGCCGATGCGCTGGCAGTCTTCATCGACGACGAATCGTTCGGCTTGGAGGAGTCGCTCGCGCTGAGGGAGCTCGATGTGTCTCCGGACGGCGCGGCGGTTGAAGTGGTCGTGGCAGACTTCGAGGACGATTTGTCGCTCGAAGAACTCTTCTTCGTGGCTGCGATCAACTCGTCCGGCGTGAGCAAACCATCGCCGTTGCGATCGAGCGCATAGAACTGCGCGAACGCTTTGCGGTCCCATTCGTACAAGCCGATCTGGCCGTCGCCGTTCTTGTCCTTCTCGCGATAGTCAGCGGGCAGATCCTGAGTGACGCGCGTCTTGGGCTTCGCAGACTTCTTCGTGGACTTGCTGGAAGAGGAGGATTCACGGCGATCATCACGGCCTCGGTCGCGGTCGTCCCGGCGTTCCTCTCGACCGGATTCTTCGGGACGCCGACCGTCGCCGCGATCGGATTCGGAACGGGACGGAAAGCTCGGAGGTCCGCTGCTACCTCCTGGAGGTCCGCCGCCACTCTCGGGGCGACGGAATTGAGAGAAGTCGCCGCTCGTGCGAGCTTGTTCAAATTGCTCGCGAAGCTTTTGCGAGCCTTGCAGGAAATCCTGCTGGCTGATCGGACGAGAAACATCCATGCCGGCTTTCGCGTACATGTCTCGAAAGAAGCTGGGGATTTCGTCCGGATCAATCTGACCGTTTTGATTGCGGTCCATCCGGCGGAACGAGTCTTCTGGCGAGGGCATGCCACCACCGCCGCCGCCGGGAGGTCCACCGCCTCGAAAGCCCTGAGCCATCGCCGTCGTGCAGGTTACTGCCAACAACAACGTGAGGGTCGCTCGCATCGCGCCGCGAATTCCCAAAACATGGCGATTCATGGTCAGACACTCCTCGAATCGAGCCAAAGCCGACGGACTGGAGTTCTATCGACGCGGACGCAAGATACCGAGCGATCAGGCAGGCATCAGCCGTCAATTCCTCACGACCGAACTGGCCGCAACGAGCGGCCGATTTTGCCGGTTCGTCAGGAAGATTCCACACAGTCCCCGGCGGGATGTGCCGACTAACCGTGACAAGAGATATTGTCACCGCAGGCTCCCCGTCCCCGCCGGTGATTTTAGTGACTTATTGAGTTCTGAATCAGGACAAGGGTAGCATCCGCCGTTCGTAACCGGTTTTGATGACCGGGGATTGCTCCACTTCTAGCAGAGAGTCTCGTCATGAAATTCTCCTCACACCGAATGGCGATCGCGTTGACGGTGGTCGTCATGCTGTTGGGTTCGTCCTTCGCAGTGGCTCAGCGCCCTGGCGGCGGCAACCGTGGTGGGGGCTTCGGCGGAGGTGCGCCTGGCGGCGGATTCGGAGGTTTCGGAGGTGGGGGCGGCGGTGGCTCCACGTTGGGCCTGCTGCTGCGCGAGTCGAACGCTGAAGAACTCAAGCTGACCGACGAGCAGAAAACCAAGATTCGCGAGATCAGCGACAAGCAGCGAGAAGACACGCGAATTCGCGACATTCTGGGGAAAATGCGGGACGCCTCAGAGGAAGAGCGGACGGCTCTGCAAGCCGACATCGCCAAGATCGTCGAGGAGCAACGCAAGCAATCCGATGCGGACCTCAAACCGGTGCTGTCCGCCGAGCAGTTCACGCGGTATCGACAATTGGCGACGCAATCTCGTGGTGTCAGTGCGTTGGCGGACAACGATATCGCCGGTGAGTTGAAGCTCACCGAAGAACAAATCGCAAAACTAAAATCCATCGCCGAAGAAAGCAGCAAGCGCCGCACCGAGATGTTCGAGAAAATGCGAGAGGGCGGCGGACGTGCAAACTTTGAAGAGATGCGCACGAAAGGCGAAGAGCTGCGCAAAGAAATTGAAGAGAAGCGACTTGCGGTCCTGACCGACGCTCAGCGCCTGCAATGGACGGCGATGAAAGGTCCAGAGCCGGTTGCCGATGCGGATGCTGCCAGTAAGCCAGCCGGTCCCGGCAGCAGTGCTTCGAGTCCCGTGCGTCTGACGACTCCGCTGAAAAATCCCGATGCGGTCGGCAGCCAAGCAATCGGGGACGACAAGCCGCGCAAGCCGGTCGTGTCCTTCGGTAAGTCCGCGGATGAATATGCCTCCGCCAAGTCCGCGGCGATCACGGCGTCGCTCACCTCCGAAAAACCGGCGGAAGGCGAAGCTGCGAAGGCCGAACCCACCAAACCGGAAAAAATCTCGTTCAACTTCCGGCACGCGCCGTGGGCGGACGTGCTCAAGACGTTCGCGGAACTCGCGGGGCTGACGCTCGACCTCAATGTCGTGCCGCCGGGAACGTTCAATTACTTCGACGACAAGGAATACACGGCGACCGAAGCGTTGGATGTCATCAACGGCTATCTGCTGCAAAAGGGTTATGTGCTCGTCCGCCGCGATCAGTTTTTAGTCGTCGTCAACATCGACGACAAAGTCCCGCCGAATCTGGTTCCGCATGTGACCGTGTCCGATTTGCCCAAGCGCGGCCGCAACGAGCTGATGAATATCATCCTCAGAATCGAGAACATCACCGCCGAAGAGGCTGCGGAAGAAGCTAAAGAACTGATCGGCCCGCAAGGTTCTGTGACCGCTCTGAAGCGGTCGAGCGCGATCAGCGTCACGGACATTGGCTCGAATCTTCAGCGGATTCATGAGTTGTTGGTTGGACTCAACGCCTCTCCGACCGACCTGTCGTTCAGATCCTTCGAGTTGAAGCACATTGATGCTGCCGAGGCCGAAGACAAAGTTCGCGCGATGTTCGGCCTGCAACGTGGTGTCGAATCAGTCGCTGAAGGGACGCGGTCCCGTTCGTATGGCGGCAGCGACGGACGAGGTGGCGAAATGCGAGATCGAGATGGTCGTCCGATCGTCCCCGTCGTGACGAACACCAAGCCGAAGGTGCAAGTCAGTTCCGACGAGCGCACCAATCGGCTGCTGGTCACGGCCAACGCCCCCGAACTCAAGATCATCGACGAGTTACTTAAGACGATCGACGTCGAAGAGCTACCCGGTGCGGTCCGTCGCCCGCGCAGTCGCGAACCGTACCTGCATGTCTACACGGTCAAGACCGCCGACGTGCAGGAGGTGGCCAAGACGCTCAACGTCCTGTATCCCGGCTGCGTTGTGAACGAAGATGGCCGCGCTCGGCGATTGCATATCTTCGCGACTCCAGCTCAGCACGAGTTGATCGAACGCACGATCAAGCAGCTCGACGGTGAAGGGATGAGCGGCGGCGTTTCGGTCGCCGTCATTCCAACGGGGCGCATCGACTCCTTGACGGCTGTCGCGACGCTGCATGCGGTCTTCCTCGCCGAAAAAGACGCCGCTCCCAGCATCACGCCGCATCCGACCGGTTACGGATTGATCGTCCGCGGCACGGTCGACCAAGTGAATCAAATCAAAATGTTGCTCACCCAGATGGACCCGAACGCGCTGAAAGGCGATCCACAAAAAGGGAATGTGCGCACGATTCCCCTCGGCGGTCGAGACCCCGAAGAATTCTCGCAAATGCTCAAGCAGTTCTGGGGTGCGAAGAACTCGAATCCAATCATTGTCGTTCCGTCGAATTCCCAGCCGGTCCGCGATCAGCGCGTCCCGTCGGCGGCACCGAGTTCCAATGAATCTGCTCCGTCGCGAGAAACCACGCGGCCTCCGCGAGCCGTCAGCCGGCCACAAGCCGACACCCCGTTGGACAAGCCGACCAGTGCGAAACGCAAAGCGCCGAAAGCCGACTCGACGCCGATTACGCAGCCGCGTGCTCAGTCCACGCAAGCATCCATCTTCACCGTCAGCCTGCTCGAAGAGACCACCGAAAAGGCTGCCGAGCCGGTGAAGCCCAACAAGGCCAAGAAGAAAACGACCAACGCCAACAAGCAGGCCAACCCGAACAAGCAGAAGAAGGCGGCTCGGAAGGCACAAGCCGCTCCCAAGGTTGAAACGACTCCGAAGTCCGTCGAACCGGCAACAGAGACTCCTGCCACGGACGCGAACGGCGAGCCGATTCGTGTTTTCTCCAGCGGTGGCAACCTGGTCATCACGTCCAAGGACGAAGGCGCGCTCGATGACATGGAACGGTTGATCGAACTCATGCAGGAAGCCACCCCCTCGAAGCCGCGCTGGACGATCTTCTATCTCCGCTCGGCCGACGCCAGTGAGACGGCGGCGATGCTCGAACGGCTCTTCCCGACCAGTTCGGTCTCTTCCGGCACCAGTAGTTCGACCGGGATGCTCGGCGAATTGACCGGCGGCATGAGTTCGATGGGCCGCAGCCTGATGAACGCGACCGGCTTGTCGAGCGCGATGGCCGGCTCGCTGACGTTGCGAATCATCCCGGACATGCGCTCGAACGCTCTGTACGTCGCCGGCCCCGCCGATCAAGTGCGCGAGGTCGAAGCGATGCTGCGAGTCCTCGACGCTTCCGAATTGCCGGAACAACTTCGCGATCGAACTCCGCATCGCATTCAAGTTCAGCACGCGGAAGTTGAGGATGTCGCGGCCATCGTCCGCGAGATTTACAAGGACGATATGACACCCGAAGGCCAACAGCCCGGCCAGCAGCCAAATCCGTTCGCGATGCTCATGGGAGGCGGCGGAAGTAGCCGCGGCGGCAGCAGCCGTGGCGGTCAACAACCGGCCCGCACCATAAAGCTGACGCTCAGCGTGGATGCCCGCACGAATACGTTGATTGTCTCCTCCAGCGAGTCCCTCTTCCGCCAGATTGAAGCGCTCGTGCAAGCAGTCGATGACGACGCCCGCGCCGCGAATCGCACGGTGCGAGTCGTGGACATCAAAGGGAGCAACTCGGCGGCGGTGCAAGCTGCGTTGACCGCGATGTACTCGAAGATCAAAACGAGTTCGTCCACTCGATCATCGTCGTCCTCGCGCGGCAGTTCGTCGAGCAGCAGCGGATCGAGCACATCGCCGCCGTTCGGTTCGGGCGGTTTCACACCAGGAATGCCATTCATGCCTCCGTTCGGGGGCTTCGGTGGCAGTCCGTTTGGTGGCGATCGAGGCTCGGACGGCAGCCGTTCCAGTGGTTCGAGCCGATTTGGAGGCTCGCCCTTTGGTGGCAGCCCACCCAGCGGCGGCCGGTAGCGTGGGGCAGGTTTTCAACCTGCCCGTCATCTGGCAGGTTGAAAACCTGCCCCACGGAGTTACGACCGGAATCCGGCGACGACAAATTGAATGCCCGTCGCCAAACTCCGCGTCCCGGTCGCCGATCGAACGGTGACCTTAGGTAACATGCCCGCCACGACGGACGGCTTTCGGCGGAGCAGATTCTCACGCCTCAAACGAGGTCTCTTCAGATGGACATCGGCGACGTTCTTATGGATCGCGGGCTGCTCAGCCTGCCGGAGTTGGAGACGCTCCGAGCACAGGCGAGCGGCAAGCGGGTCGATCAGTTGGCCGTCGAGCAGGGGATGCTCACTGAAGAGCAAGCCTTGCGAGCGCTCGGCGACGAACTGGGAATGCGATTCGTCGAACTGAATGATTTTCCGATCGACCGCGAACTGCTGGCCAAGTTTCCGACGACGGCGATTTTCCGTCACTCGCTGTTGCCGCTGCGACGGAACAATGGCCGAGTCGAAATCGCGACCGCCGACCCGTTTGATTTGGAAGCGCTGGACGAACTCAGTTCGCTCAGCGGCTTCCGCTTGGAGCCGGTCCTCACGCGGCGCGATGATCTGGTGCGGCTCATCAAGGAGCATTTGGGAGTCGGTGGCGACACGATCAACGAACTGGTCGCCCAGCGTGGTGACGACGTCGATGCCGATTACCTCGCCGAGGTCGCTCGCGCGGACAGCGAGTTGGCCCAGCAGGCTCAGGCCGCGTCCGTGATCCGGCTGGTCAACGAGTTGTTGCTGGAAGCCCTCGCCCAACAGGCCAGCGACGTGCATGTCGAACCGGCCGACAAGGGGCTGATGATCCGGTATCGCGTGGACGGCCTGCTCCGCGTGCAACCGGTGCCGCAAGAAATCCATCAGTTTTACAAGGCGATTATCACACGCTTGAAAATCATGGCGCGGCTGAACATCGCCGAGAAGCGTCTGCCGCAGGACGGCCGTATTGAACTCCGCGTCGCCGGCCGCGAGATCGACGTCCGTATGTCGATCATCCCCATGTTGCACGGCGAAGGTGTCGTGTTGCGTATCCTCGACAAGGGGCGGATGGTCTTCAATCTGGCCAACGTCGGCATGCCCGACATGATTAAGATCCCGTTCTACGAACTTATCAACATGCCGCACGGCATCGTGCTCGTCACTGGCCCGACTGGTTCTGGTAAATCGACCACGCTCTACAGCGCGCTCAACGAGATCAAAGACCCGACGCTGAAGATCATCACGATCGAAGACCCCGTCGAATATCAGATGGCGGGGATCAATCAAATCCAAGTCCACACGAAGATCGGCATGACGTTCGCCGCCGGGCTGCGGAGTATCCTGCGTCACGACCCCGACGTGATCCTGATCGGCGAAATCCGCGATTACGAAACCGCCGAGAGCGCGATTCAAGCTTCGCTGACTGGCCACCTCGTCTTCAGCACGCTGCACACCAACGACGCGGCCAGCGCCTTCACGCGACTGATCGACATGGGGGTCGAACCCTATCTCTGCGCGAGCACCGTTGAAGGCGTACTCGCTCAACGTCTCGTTCGCCGCCTCTGTCCGAAATGCAAAGTCCCGTACCGTCCCGGCGACGAAGACGTTCCGAACGATTTCCTGCGCCCGCTCCCCGAAACGCTCTTCAAACCGGCTGGTTGCCGTGACTGCCGAGAAACCGGCTACTCCGGCCGCGTCGGCATCTTCGAGATGATGCGCACTGACGACGCGATCCGCCAACTTTGCATCGAACGGGCCAGCTCGACCCAAATCCGCCATGTCGCTTTGAAGCATGGGCTGATCACGCTTCGCCAATGCGGTTACGACCTCGTGCTCAAAGGCACGACCAGCGTCGAGGAAGTCGCCCGCATCACTAAGGGCGATCTTGGCTAAATCGGCGTCTGGCCGCTTTTTGATGGCCTTGCTATGTTCCGTCTGAGGCGTCCGGCTGTTGGAGCAGACGCTCGATGTTGAACGTCCTATCCCAAGATCCGCGAGTTGTTAATGGCGTCTGACCCAAGTGATTCTCTTCCAAATCTTCTCGAAGACCGCATCCTGATCCTCGATGGCGCGATGGGGACGATGGTGCATCGGTATCAGCCGACCGAGGAGACTTATCGCGGCGAGCCGTTCAAGTCGCATCCGATTGATCTCAAGAATGCCGCCGACGTGCTGGTGATTTCGCAGCCGCAGATGATTCGCGAGATTCATCGGCAGTATCTGGATGCCGGTGCGGACATCATCGAGACGAACTCGTTCAACTCGAACATCGTCTCGCTGCGCGAGTTTCAGTTGGATCAGCTTACGCACGAGTTGAACCGCACGGCCGCCGAATTGGCTCGGTCGGTCGCGGATGAGTTCACGAAGCAGAACCCGTCGAAGCCGCGATTCGTGGCCGGCAGCATTGGGCCGACGAAGGTGATGCTCTCATTCAATGCGGACAAACCGGGCGAGCGGCCAGTGACGTTCGATGAGATGGTTGATTCGTATGCCGAGCAGGTGCGCGGATTGCTCGACGGCGGCGTCGATTTGCTGCTGCCGGAGACGTCGTTCGACACGCTCAATATGAAGTCTTGCCTTGTGGCCATCGAACGCGCATTTGCCGAGAAAGGCCGCCGTGTGCCGGTGATGATCTCCGGCACGATCTTCACCGGCGGACGGACGCTGACCGGGCAATCGCTGGAGGCGTTCTGGACTTCGTTGTCGCATTACCCGGCGCTGAGCATCGGGCTGAACTGCGCGCTCGGCCCGGCGCAGATGCGGCCGTATGTAGAACTGTTGTCGGATCTCTCAACGCGGTTCATCAGTTGTTACCCGAACGCCGGGATGCCCGACGGCATGGGAGGCTTCAACGCCAGTGCCGATGAAGTGGCCGGGCACATCCACGAGTTCGCCAAGAATGGCTGGGTCAACATCGTCGGCGGCTGTTGCGGCACGAATCCGGATTACATCCGCAAGATCGTCGCGGCGGTCGAGGGCTTGAAGCCGCGCCGTATCCCACAAGGGAACGGCTGGTCGGTCTTCTCTGGTCGCGAGCGGACGGAGATTCGACCCGACTCAAATTTCCTGATGATCGGCGAACGGACGAACGTCACCGGTTCGCGGAAGTTCGCGCGGCTCATCAAGGAGGGACAGTTCGACGACGCACTGGCCGTCGCGCGGCAGCAAGTCGAGAGCGGCGCGAACATGCTCGACATCAACATGGACGAAGGGCTGCTCGACAGCGAGCGGGCGATGACCCACTTCCTGTACCTGATCCACGACGACCTCGACATCAGCCGCGTGCCGATCATGGTCGATAGCTCGAAGTTCAGCGTGCTCGAAGCCGGCCTGAAGTGTCTGGAAGGGAAGGGGGTCGTCAACTCGATCAGCTTGAAAGAGGGGGAAGAGAAATTTCTCGAACAGGCTCGCTTGATCCGCCGGTATGGAGCGGCCGTGGTCGTCATGGCCTTTGACGAGACCGGCCAGGCCGTGACCGCCGATCACAAAGTCTCGATCTGCCAGCGCGCGTTCAAACTATTGACCGAGCAAGTTGGCTTCCTGCCGGAAGACATCATCTTCGATCCGAACATCCTCACGATCGGCACGGGGATGGACGAGCACGCGAACTACGCGGTCGAGTTCTTCGAGGCTGTAAAGCGGATCAAACTGGCCTGCCCCGGCGCGAAGACCTCCGGCGGCGTGAGCAACGTCAGCTTCAGCTTTCGCGGCAACGACACCGTGCGTGAAGCGGTCAACGCGGTGTTCCTGTATCACGCGATCCAAGCCGGCCTCGACATGGGGATCGTCAACGCCGGGCAGCTTGAGGTGTATGAAGAGATCGACAAGGAATTGTTACAGCACGTTGAGGACGTCGTCCTCAACCGCCGTCCCGATGCGACCGAACGGCTGATCGCGCTGTCCGAGAAATTCAAATCCGTCGGCAAAGTCGAGACCGTCGCGCAGATTCAAGAGTGGCGGAACGGCACCGTCGAGGACCGTCTGAAACACGCGCTGCTCAAGGGGATCACCGACCACATCGACGAGGACACTGAAGAAGCTCGGCAGAAATACGGACGCCCGCTCGACGTGATTCAAGGCCCACTGATGGCCGGCATGAGCGTTGTCGGCGCGTTGTTCGGGGCCGGCAAGATGTTCCTGCCGCAGGTCGTGAAGTCCGCCCGCGTGATGAAGAAGTCCGTCGCGTACCTCGAACCGTTCATGGAAGCGGAGAAGGCGGCAGCACAGGGGGGAGTGGGGAGTGGGGAGGGGGGAGGGGTATCGCAATCGTCTTCACTCCCCATTCCCCACTCCCCACTCTCCACTTCGCGTGGCAAGATCGTTCTCGCGACGGTCAAAGGGGACGTTCACGACATCGGCAAGAACATCGTCGGCGTCGTGCTGCGGTGCAACAACTTCGAGGTCATCGACCTGGGCGTGATGGTGTCGTGCGAGAAGATTCTGGAAACCGCGATCGCCCAAGGCGCGAGCGTCATCGGGTTGAGTGGTCTCATTACGCCGTCGCTCGACGAGATGGTGCATGTCGCCAAAGAAATGGAGCGGCAGGGCTTCGTAGTTCCGCTGTTGATTGGCGGCGCGACGACCTCGGCCAAGCACACGGCGGTGAAGATCGCTCCGCAGTATGGTCAGGCGGTCGTGCATGTGAACGATGCGTCGATCTCGGTGCCGGTCGTCGAAAGCCTGTTGGACGCCGACCGCAAGCCGGCGTTCATGGACAAGATTCATGCCGATCAGGACCGCGACCGCGCCAGCTTCGCCGATCGGCAAGCCCGCTCACTCGTGCCGTATGCCGACGCACTGGCTCGGCGGTTCGCAACCGATTGGGCGACGGTCGATATTCCCACTCCGGAGTTTCTTGGTCTGCGGACGCTCGACAATTTTCCGTTGGCGGAACTCGTCCCGTTCATCGACTGGTCGCCGTTCTTCTCCACTTGGCAATTGCGCGGCAAATTCCCCACGATCTTCGAGGACGACACGGTCGGCCCCGAAGCCAGGAAACTGTACGACGACGCTCGGCGGTTGCTGGATGAGATCATCGCCAATCGCTGGCTGACCGCTCGCGGCGTGTACGGCTTCTGGCAGGCAAACTCGGTGGGAGATGACATTGTCGTGCAATCGGAGACTTCAGATTTCAAATCTCAGATTTCAGATTTCAAATTCCCAATGCTCCGCCAGCAATGGGAACGCCAAGGCCAAAAAGATTTCCGTTCGCTGGCCGACTTCATCGCGCCGGCGGATTCGGGGCGACAGGACTACATCGGCGCATTCGCAGTCACTACCGGGTTCGGCTGCGATGAACTCTGCGCGAAGTTCGACAAGGCTCACGACGATTACCAGTCGATCATGGCCAAAGCCCTCGCCGACCGCCTGGCCGAGGCGTTCGCCGAGTGCTTGCACAAGCGAGTCCGCTCTGAATGGGGCTACGGCCGCAGCGAGAATCTGTCGCCCGCCGATCTGATCGAAGAAAAGTATCGCGGCATCCGTCCGGCCTTCGGCTATCCCTCCTGTCCGGACCACACCGAGAAGCGAACGCTGTTCCACCTGTTGCAGGCCGAGCAGCACACCGGCATCACGCTGACCGAAAACTTCGCGATGTGGCCCGCCGCGTCGGTCAGCGGCCTGTATTTCGCGCATCCCGACGTGCGGTACTTCGCTGTGGATCGCATCACCCGCGATCAAGTCGAAAACTACGCGAAGCGAAAGGGAATGCCGGTCGAGCAAGTCGAACGCTGGTTGGCTCCGAATCTTGCTTACTGACCGTATTTGGCAACGGAACTGAATTCGATGGTTTGCCCAACGACTTAGGTAACGCGGGCGGCGGCCAGCGACATGAAAGACAGAAAACGCACGAGCCGCTGCTCGCGTTGTGCGATCGCGTGAGTTGCCTTTGCGGTGAAAAAAACTTCTCGAACGCCGGCAGACTTTTGATTCGCCGGTTGACCGTCAATCGGTTTGTGTTTGCCTGCGACTTTAATCGTCGAGCGGAATTCGATGAGTCGAACGACGACCAACGTGAGTTATGGTCACTTCCAAGTCCAAGAAGTCAACTCGTATGGATTCGGCCTCCAGGCCTGCCACCACACAATGGCCTCCGCCGTCCGTTGGAGGTTGCCAATTTCCTTCACGCTGAGTGTAAGTCGATAATTTGTGCCTGCGACAACCTGTTGCTCGGCTCGAAGAATCTTCAACAGTCGCAGCTTGCTTGGCTGTTGATCGCCTGGCTGCTGGATCGTTTCAGATTGCGCGTTGATTGCGAACTCTGCCGCTTTAATCACATCGCTGTCAGCGACTGGTACTTTCGCATATCCGCCAACCGTCGGCTCTTTCGTGCAGACGACAACGAAAGCGCAGAGAGCGAAAGCACAGAGAGTGATCAACAAGACGAATTTGTTTCGGTTCATCGGAGTGCCCGAATTTCGCCCAACGACCAAGGTAACCGGGCGGCGGCTAAAACGGCTGGAAGACAGAAAACGCGCCGTCCGCCGCTCCGGTTGAGCGCCTTGTTGGGCGATTGCTCAACTGCGGTTCATTGACCTTTCGATCGCCGAACCGCATTCAATTCGCCAACTGACGATCAGACGGCAACTGTTTGTTTTGCTTTTGCCTCGAACGAAGAGGAGGTTGTGATGAGGTGACGGACATTCGTGGTGAGGTTGTTGTGCTTAGTCGCTTGTGCTTGTGCTCTATATGTTGCATTCAGCGCTGCACTAGCCGCCTTTTTTACCGTGGCTTGTGACGGATTAAATACTTCCAGCACCGGAACGCCTATGAGAATTAGCGCTAGCCAGACTGCTGACGTTGCTAGAACACGCATTGAGCGTTCGGGGCTGGCATCACGCCAACGCGGATGGTAAACCCAAAAGGATCCAATAGTAATTGCTATGCCTGTTACGGTGATTACAAACAACGGCTGCTTTTCATAACGCGAATAAAGCCAGGTGACAAATTGTCCGAGAACGACAACCGAATCGAGGACCAAGCCAACAAGCGGCACAAGAATCAACCAGCCCACCAGCACACAAGACAGAATTAATGCCACCTTTGCCCAATCTTTGACTTCAATGCTCTTCAAATCACTGAGTTCGTAGTGCTTAATTAGCAACAGAAAGACCCAAACTGCGGCGATGGTGACAATCGCAGCAGCCAACGGGTATTTCGCGAATACGTCGCCAATTACTTTCAGCCATTTTGAGACGTATTCAAGGAACTCTCTCAGCGTCATGAGTGCCTTCCTTCAAATTGGCGATTGGAGACAAACGCATGTTCGAGGCAGCGATGAACCAGCGGAACGGAGACACATTCAATAATCCGATTCGGAACTCACGCTCAACTTGCGGTTAATTGTGGTTCTGCGGTTTGACCGCCCAACAGTCTTATTGAGCAGCATGCAGCCTAACTCGATCCTGCACTGGCGGCTGTTCAATCCGGTAGTCGAGCAGAATGCCAAGGAAAATGCGGTTCGTCAATCGGATCGGTTGAGAAATCATCAGATCGTGTTCCCGTGTTAGGCTGAATGCTGCCTAACTCTGTTAGCACTGCGTGCAGCCTAATTCTGTTATCCCCACACTTCGAGATGATCGGCCTGGCAAGGCTTGGCAAAACGAGAAAGCGTGGAAACGGAGGGCACAGGCGAGCCGACTGTGCTACGGGGTTTCACTCGCTTGGAACAAACTTGGCGGACCGCCTTTGAGTGGTACACGGAATTCCGAGTGCGAGCCGGGGGCGAGCGTGTAGATCTCGCCGTTGCGGCGATAGGTCAGCGGGTAGGAGATTTCGAACTCGTGTGACTTGCCGGCTTCGAGTTTGTATTTCGTGTTGCTCCAGTCCGAGTACGGGCCTTTGGTTTCGTAAACGAAATCGACTTCGGCGAGGTTCGTGACTTTGACCCCTGGCGGAGTGAACGTCGCGAAGAGATGCGGTGAGGCCCAGCCGGCGTTCGACAGACGTAGCCTGGAGATGCCGAAGTCGATGTCGGGCACGTTGGCCGTCGCGACGGGGGCCAGGCCGGTCCAAGCCTGCCAGCACTCTTTCACCCAGCCGTCGATCTGGTCGCTGTTGATGGACTGGTTTTCGGCTTGATAGCCGTCGGCAAAGCGGCACTTGGTGGTGATCAGCGGATCGCCATCCCAGCCGAAGCGGATGCCTCGTGATTGAGAGTCGGGTTTCACCAATTCCGCGAAGCCGTTTTGTTTGAGGTCAATCTCAAAGATGACCACTGGCTGTGCTCGGCGCGGGTCTCCCGACCCCGCCGCTGCACCGACCGCAGGACTCCCCGAATCGGCGGCGGGGTCGGGAGCCCCACGCCGAGCGCCGGCTGGAAGGATCGAGGTCGTGATCAGCAATTTTGGAGCGTGGAATTGCACGCGCGTCTGGCCGTCTTTCTCAATCTGGTCTTTCGTGCCGATGCCTCCAGCGAGCGACAGTTCCGTCCACAGCTCCATGTTCGCGTGACGTTTCAAATCCGGTATCGCTGCGGTCAACGCAGCTCGGTCGGCCAGCTTGGCGAACGTGTTCTCCGGAATGTCGAGCAGATGAATGCGGCCGACATCCGCCTTGACCAACAACTCGGTCAGCGGTTCGAGCACTCCGGGGGCGAGGCCGACTTGCAGGCTTCTGAGCGTTGGCAAATCGTCCGGCAGCGACGCTTTGAGATCGACGATCTCAGGCTTCGACGGCGGCTTGCGGAGGTCCATCGCGGCGGCACTGAGGCCCAGGATGACGGTGATGCCATTCTCGTCGGTGCTGATCTCTTGCGGATAAATGCGTGTGCGCGGCTTGTAAACCGGGATCGGCCAGAAGCGATCGGCGAATGTCCCGGCCTCACCGAATTCGGCCATCTTCTTTTCGATCGCTTCGATCATCTTGGGAACCGCGTTTTGCACTTCGCGTGCGATGCGCTGCTTCTGACCGTAGAGGCCGCTGACCAATCCGCTCGACACTTTTTCGCGGGTCATGCCGAAGCCGCGCACCGACACGCCAGCCGGTGAAGTCACGTACCAGTTGTCCTGCGCGATGTCGAACCGCGAAGCAATCGGCTTCAAGCGGATGCGGCGATTCTCGATGTAGGGCTGCACGTCGATGTCCAACCAGACCGGCCGCCGATGTCCCATGACCACCTGAATGGCTCCGGCGGATGCGGAGTGATCTTCACCGGTGACCCAGGTATTGCCGATGGTCATCGTGGCGTTTGACAGTCCGATTTGCAGATTCAAGCGGTCCTTCGCGGTCCCCTTCACGCGGACTTGATTCAACTGGCTGTTGTACGAGATCCCGGAGAATTGAACGCTGAAGTTGTAGCCGTCGGAGCTGGTGGAATCGAAAATGTCGTTGATCCGTCCGCTGAGCAGGTATTGCGGAATTTGCTTCGGAGCGGAATACGCCACCGCTTCCAGCATTTGATTGCCCAGCCGCGCGTACATCGCACCGGGGATTTCCAGCGCCGGAATGAACTGGTCCACGAAGACTTGTTTCGGAACGAGTTTCTCTTTCGGAGCCGGCAGTTTGTCGGGATCGACGTGGGCCGGATCGAGCATCCAGGCGATCAGCCGATCGTCGGCATACGCGACTCGCCAGGATTCGTGATCGCCACCGGCGATCTCGGTGAATCGCGGCGCGGCTCCGGCCGTCTTCAACGCCTCGATCATCTCTCGCGAGCGATTCACCAGCACCGCATGATCGTCGTCGCCATGCCACGCCCAGATGGGCAAGTCTTTGAGCTTCTCGGCCCACTCGGCCTGACCGCCACCGGCAATCGGGGCCAGCGCACTCCAACGGGACGGATCGGCCGCCGCGAGGGACCACGCACCGAAGCCCCCCATCGACCAGCCGGTCAGAATCCGCCGCTTGGGATCGATGCGATAATCCTGCTCCACTTGTTCGAGAATCTTGAGTGCGCGATCCGCATCGTCCGTTCCCGCCGTCCAACCGTGGAGAACTCGGCCGCGAGTATTCTCGCACTGCGGAAACACGACGATGGCTGGGAAGTTCGCTTCGCGCGCCTTCACCAACGCGCCGAGTCCGATGTTGAGAGGTGCTCGCCCGTCGGTACCGCGCTCGCCGGCACCGTGCAAGAACAGGATCACCGGCGAGGATTTGATGGGAGAGTAATTCTGCGGCACGAAGACAACGTATTTGTGCTCGCCCGCGTCATCTTTGAAGACCTTCTCGATGAAGCCTCGTTTACTGTCGTCTGCCGCGTTGGCTCTGCCCGCCACGACTGCGAATCCCAACACGACCAACCAGACCGAATGAGCTGACCAATTCCGACACATTGTGCGCATCCTTGTTGATGTTGAAATCTTCGTTGAGAGCGAAGGCGCTAGCCGAGATTATTCATGGCCGCGATGTAACCCGAAGCGTCAGCGAGGGAGTCATCTCACTCTCCCTCACTTACGCTTTGGGTTACATCGCAGCAAGCTGCTCTCCACAATGAGTAGGCCATGAATAATCTCGGCTAGCAACGGCAGTCTAACCGCCACCGATGGCTGGCAGGAAATGAACCTCGTCATCAGATCCGACCTTAGACGACAACCCGCGAGCGGCCACCTTCGTTCCGATGCCAACGCACAAGCCCGGTTTCATGCGATCTCCCTCGACCAGCCGAGATCGGACTCCTGGAAACTGCCGATCGAGCGACTCGATGACCTCGGCCACCGTGTGGCCGACGACATCGAGCGACTCGCGACCATCGGTCAACGGACGCAGTAGCGGAGGAATAAAGACTCGCGGCATTGTTGGTGGTCACTCGATGGATCAAGGCGGTTGCTCGACGACAGGAACGTTGAGCGGGAGTTACGGATCGACAAATTCGTGCTCAGGATGACGGACGGTCAACACCGGACAGGGCGCGTAGCGCACGATGCTTTCCGCCACGCTGCCCATCAAGAAGTGCGTCAGTCCGGTGCGGCCATGCGTGCTTTGAACGATTAAGTCGATGTCGTGCTCCCTGGCATATTTCACGATCTCATCAACGGTGCCTCCAACGCGGGTGCTCCGCTCAACACGCAGACGTGGTTCCCATTCCGGACCGGGGATCTTGGCCATTTCCTCTTTGGCGTGCTTGGTCATTTGCGGTAACCAATCGGTAAATACGGCGAAGGACTCGCCAGTTGCCGGCGCGACCGCGTTGTAATCCTGCAACACATGCAGCAGATGCAACTCCGCACCGAACGCTCCCGCCAGCTCACACCCGTAATGCACGGACTTGTGGCTGAACTCACTGAAATCGGTCGGACATAAAACGCGCTTCAACTTAATCATGATGACCTCCTTCTCAGCGAAACAACGAGCTAACAGGCGTCATGCCGCAAGTGGACAATGCCGACGATTTCATTTGCTTCACGAGCAAGCCGGCCCGCGACCATCAGAGCCGCGACCACGCCGGCATTGTACCCGGCTCACGGTCTGCGACAGGATGAAATGTCGGATTCAATCCGTCAGGGGTCAGGTCTTCAAATTTCATTTTTGGCGTCGGGAATTGGGTGCGATGTGGGTTGGAATGGCGGCGCGAGAATTGAGTCAGGGGTGGATCGGAAGGCCAAAAATGAAATTTGAAGACCTGACCCCGGCTTGCCGTCACATCTATTTCACGCCCAAGTGTTTTCGCAAAAACATCGCTTCGACCGCACGCTGATAATCCGCGTTTTCCTTTTTTGCGAAGCCGTGCCCTTCGTTGTCGGCGAAGACTGTCCAGACCGAACGACCGCTCGCCCGGACCTTCGCGGCGATCTGTTCCGCCTCAAAGAACGGCACGCGCGGATCGTTCCTGCCGTGGATGACCAGCAACTCCGAGCGAATTTTGTCCGTGTTGTTGAGCGGTGCAATTCGCTCAAAGACCGCGCGCATGTCGGGCTGACGTTCGTCGCCGTATTCGGCGCGGCGGAGATCGACTCGGTACGGAGCCGTTCGTTCCAGAAACGTGATGAAGTTCGCGATGCCCACGATGTCGATGCCCGCTTTGATGCGGTCGCCGAAATTTGTCAGCGTCGCCAGCACCATGTAGCCGCCGTAGCTGCCGCCGATCACGGCGACTCGCGACGCATCCAATTCTGGTTGCTGTGCAATCCAATCCAGCAACCCGCCAATGTCCTTCACGCTGTCTTCGCGTTTCTCCGCATTATCGAGCTGCAAGTACGTCTTCCCGTATCCCGCCGAACCGCGCACGTTCGGATGCAGGACCGCGATGCCCAACTCATTGACGTAGAACTGCGTCGCCGCCGAGAAGAGCGGCCGGTACTGACTTTCCGGACCGCCATGAATGCTGATGAGCACCGGCAACTTGCCGCTCGTCGCTGCACGCGGCTTGTAGAGGTACGCCGGAATCTGTCGCCCATCAAACGACTTGAACTGGATTCGTGTTGGCGCGACGAAGGAAGCCGGATTGAGTCCGCCAACTTCGCTGAACGTCCAACGCGTGAGTTCGCCATCTGCCAACCGCAGCGAGTACGCCTCGGCCGGAGCCTCCGGCCGCGCGAGCGTGAAGCCCAGCGAACCGTCATCGACCGAAAACTCCAAGCCGCTGACCACGCCCAACGGCAATTGGAAGTCGCTGCGTTGACCGGTTTCCGGCGTCCACACAAACAGCCGGCTCAAGCCGTTCTCGTTGATGAGGAACGCGACTCGTCCAGTGTCCGGATTCACGGTGAATTCATCGACGTCCCAATTCAGGCCGTCGGACAGCCACGACCATTTCCGCGTCGCCAGATCGAGCCGAGCCAATCGCAGAAACTCCGAATCCGCGTCGGTCGTCAGATAAACCGCGCGACCATCCGGTGAGAACGCCAACTGTCCGATCGCGACCTTTCCTTCCGTCGGCAACGTCAAGTCGGAGCGTTCCTTCTTCTCGACATCGAACAGCGCGGCATACGACTCATTCGCCGAAACGTACCGGCGGAGCACCAGCCACTTGCCGTCGTGTGACCAATCATCCGCTTCCCAAGTCTGTCCGTTGACCTCCATCAGCCGCTCAAAGGAATCAGGCTTGCGCGGATTGACGCGGTACAAATCCATGTCCTTTCCGTTGCGGCGATTGTTGGCCACGATGACGGCCGAGCCGTCAGTTCGCCAAGCTCCCACAAGATTGCGAGTCTTTCCGTCGCTCAACAGCCGCGTCTGAAACTTCTGCTGATCCGACAGCCACAACTGAGCGTTCTCGTTGCCGCCGCGATCGACCGACAGCAGCAACGCTCCGTCGCTGACGCCGGGAATGAATCGCCCGGCAACTGGTTCGTCAAAGAAGGTGATCTGCTCACGCCGCCCGCCTGGTTGCGACACACGATGCAACTGCGCCGCGTTTCCGAATCGAGTCGAGATCAGCAGGCCGTTGCCATCTGGCGCCCAGCCGCGAAACGACGCCGCTCGCGTGTTCTGATACTGCGAGAGCTTGGCCACGACTTCCGCCGAAACGACCGGCACGTCTTGAGTATGAATCGCCGCCGGCTTGCGCGGGTCGGCGTCGTCCGCCAAGGCCAGGGATGCTGTCAGGAGGAAAACAAACATCGTCGAGATTCGCGAACTCATCAGGGTCTCCAGAGAAGGGGTCGGGAGTCTTTTTCTCGTGCCCGCGACGTGGCACCGATGTTCGGTCGTGAAAGATTCAGGGCACGAGAAAAAGACTCCCGACCCCGTCCGCACGGTTTATCGCGGTCGGTTCACAGGAACAACCAACGCAGAAACACCAGCAAGCCCAGCCCGGCACCAAGCAGCACCCACCACGGTTTTTGGTTCGGCCTCGGCGGTGTGTCTTCCAGCGAAAGATAGTTCTCGCATGACGGACAGCGCGGTGAGTCTTCATGGATTTCGCTGCCACAGTACGGACACGGAATCGTTGAGTCGTCGTCGTCAACGTCGCCTGCGTCCCAGTCGTCCTCTTCGTCCCATGTTTGCCGAGCCATTGGCCGAGTCCTGATGGTCAGAAGCGTTCGTGGTGACGGAACTGTGAACCAACCGAGCTTGGAAACGATCAAGTCGGCGGTACGCTACCGCATCAATTCACGAACAACCACGGGCCAAGGATCAGTCGATGCCACGAATGGAATCGGTGGAAGCGTTCCTGACGTTGCTCAAACGCAGTGAACTGCTCTCGCTCGAACAGTTGCTCGACCTGCGCACCCTCTCGGACTCGCAGCAAACTCCGCGTGAGCTGGCCAATTGGTTGGTCAAGCAGCACTGGCTGACACGCTGGCAAGCGACGCAATTGCTCGACGGACATGAGCAACTGCGAGTTGGCAAGTACCGGCTGTTGGACTTGATCGGCCGCGGCGGCATGGGCTTGGTATTCCTGGCCGAACCAACGCCTCCTCAAGCCACTCCCGAACCGTCTGCCACAGACCGCTCAAGGAGTGCTCCCTTCGATTCGCAGAATCTCGTCGCACTCAAGGTGATGACCCAACTCGGAAACCCGAAGGGGGTGAAGCGGTATCTGCAAGAGGTTCAAGCCGCGACGGCGCTCGATCATCCGCACATCGTCACCACGTTGGACTCCGGCATCGCCGACGGCTGCCATTTTCTGGTGATGGAGTTTCTGCCGGGCCGCGACCTGAATGCGATCATGCGCGACCAGTCGCCGCTGCCGGTCAGTTGGTCGTGCGAGGTCATTCGCCAGACGGCGCTCGGCTTGCAGTACGCTTTCGAGCAAGGTCTCGTGCATCGCGACATCAAGCCGCACAACATTCTGGTCACTCCCGAGCCGGATTTCCTGACGCCTCACGCGCGCATCCTGGACTTCGGCCTGGCCCACATTGCCGCCGAATCCAATTCACTGCGCGACGTGACGCAAACCGGCGCAGTGTTGGGGACCGCCGATTACATCTCGCCCGAACAAGCGATGAGCGCCAAGCACGCCGACATCCGCTCGGACATTTTCGGTCTGGGCTGCACGCTGTTCCAACTCATCACCGGCGAGCTGCCGTTCCAAGGCAACAACGTCATGGAAAAGTTGATGGCCCGCATTACAACGATTCCACCCTCCGTCAGTGCATTGCGAGCAGAAGCCCACTCGGACCTCGATGATCTGGTCACCAATATGCTGCGGACCAACCCCAACGACCGCCCGCAAACCCCGGCCGAGGTCGCCGCTGAACTCGACGGCCTGACGCTCAAGATTCGCCGCCACGAGCTGCGGATCACTCGGCTAAGTCCGCGGAAACTCTCGCCCCACGCGCAATCCCGTTCGCGGCTGCGGCGCTCGTAGCCCGGACGCCGACGTCCGGGCGATCGGACGTAGGCGTCCGATCTACTTCACGTGGCCAATCCCAAACTGATCGCCGTTACGAATCGGCTCACTTCCGCGCCAGTCGATCTCCAGCAGCTTCTCGCTGGCGACGGCTCGGCCCGTTTCGTCGGTCAGGCTGGTGATGATCTTGCGAGTCGCCACGTCGAACACATCTCCGGTCGAGGGATACGCCAACTTGCCGTCGATGCTGAAGGTGATCCAGCCCGGCTCATCGCGGACTTTCAGGCTGGCGACTTGCTTGGGAGGCATGACCGTCGCATCGAAGACGTGCATTCGCTGGTTGGTCGCGTCGCAAACCCAGATTTCTTTTTCGTCGGGAGTCAGGCCGATGCCGTGGCTCGGACAACCGTGCCGTTTGACCGGACCTTTCTCGAAGCCGGTGACTTCCACGCGATGCAGCTTCTGCCCGGTCTTCAAGTCGCCAATCTCAAAGCCGAGCAACTCGTTGACGTTCACAAAGCAGAGCGTCTCGCGGCCGTTGACTGTGAAGGGGCGAATGCTGGCCGCGAACGGGCCGCACGTTCGAGCGGCGGCGTGTTTGCTCGTATCGGCGATCGTCAGCAGCGGAGACTTCAGACCTGCGAGATACGCGGCGCGACCGCTCGGCCCATAAACCGTGTTGTGAGCGCCCGACTTCGGCGAGATCTTCGCGAGCACATCGCCACTGGCCGCATCGACGACGTGCCAGTGATCTTTCTCAAACGACGGCAGGTAGATCACTTTCCCGTCCGGCGAGATCGACATCCGGTCGCAGCCGCCGTCATACGCCTTCTCCCAGACCACTTTCTCGCTGATCAGATCGAGACATTGCAGCGTCTTGATCGTGCTGATGTAGAGCCACTTCGTCGCCACGCTGGCACAGACCCCCTTCACATTGATTGGCTTGCCATCGTCATCCAACCCACCGGTCGGAATCCGCTTCACAAACTTGTGCCCGTGGTCGATGTCGAACACCAACACCCCGTGCCCGCCATATTCAAGCAGATTCCGAATCCCCGGCACCGCGACATACAACAACCGCCGCTCCTCTTGCGCGTCCGACGCCGCTGTGATTCCCAAAACCATCCACAACCCAACCAGCAACTTGATCCCACGCATGAGGCACTCCTCGTGATTCATTCCTCTGGCCCTATTCCTCTGCCGAAAAGACTTGCCAGAGGAATGGGGCCAGAGGAATAAAGAAATCATTGCACGGCCTGTTTCACGATTTCGATGGCTCGCGAGCACAGAGTATTTGCAGCCTCGCTCGACGGGGCTTCGGCGATGACGCGGATGATCGGCTCGGTGTTGCTCGCACGAACTTGAACCCAGCGGTCGGGCCAATCGAGCCTCAGACCGTCTCCCTCTTGAGCAACCGCGTCACCGAACGTTGACCGCAGTGCGGAACACGCCGCACCGACTCGCTCGCGTGGGCATTCGAGTTTGTCTTTGATAATCGTGTACTGCGGCAACGAATCGGCCCAAGCCGACAGTTTGCGTGTATCGCGAGCGAGTCCATTCAGCACATACGCCATTGAAGCGAAGCTGTCGCGGACGAAGCCGACTTGCGGGTCGATGACGCCGCCGTTTCCCTCGCCGCCGAAGACGGCTCCGACTTCGTTCATCTTGGTGACGACGTTGGCCTCGCCGACGTGCGAGCGGAAGTACGGGCAGCCGTGTTTCGCCGCGACGTCGGCCGTCACTCGACTGGTCGAGCCGTTGACGACGAACGGGCCTTTGCGAGTTGCCAACACGAAGTCGGCGCACAGCGCGAGCGTCAATTCTTCGCCGATGTAGCGCCCGGTCTCATCGACGATTGCCAGACGGTCGGCGTCCGGGTCTTGAGCGAAGCCGACGTCCGCACCGAGTTGTTTGACCGCGTCACACAGTCCCGTGAGATTGGCCGCGATCGGTTCGGGGACATGCTCAAAGCGTCCGTCGGGCGTGCCGCCGAGGACAGTTACTTCACAACCGAGTGCGTGAAGCAACTGCGGCGTCGCGACTCCGCCGGAGCCGTGATTGCAGTCGAGCACGACTTTGAACCGGCGACTCCGAATGGCCGCAACATCGACCAGCGAGAGAACTCGTGCGATGTGCGGAGCGGCCGCGTTGTCGAGCAGTTCGACCGTACCGAGCTTCTCCCAGCCGACCTGCTTGAACGATTTGTCGTTGAGGATGCGGAGCAGTTCTTCACCTTGAGCCGCATTCAACACGGCACCCGCTCGTGAGAACGGTTTCAGCCCGTTCCATTGGATCGGATTGTGGCTGGCGGTGATCTGCAAACCGGCAGCGGCGTTGTGATGCCGCACGAGCACTCCGCAGGTCGGCGTCGTCGCAATGCCGGCGTCGAGCACCTTGCATCCCGTCGCGATCAAACCGGAGATGACGGCGTGCCGCACCATCTCGCCGGTCGAGCGTCCGTCACGCGACAGGACAACCGAGCCGCCGGACGCCAGTGTGCCGATGGCCATTGCGAACTCGACCAGGAACTGCGGATCGAGGCCGTCGCCGATGACGCCTCGCAGGCCGGAGATGCTCAGAATCCGTGGCATGAATATGGCCTATCGATTGAATCGCGGCAAAACAGGTGACAAATTGAGGATTGGAAATTGAGGATTGGAAATTGAAAAGTGCAAAATGCTGAACCCACATTTTGCACTTTTCAATTTCCAATCCTCAATTTCCAATGCTGACCGTTCCGCTCAAAACAGCCGGTTGTACCCATTCAGCGCCGCGACGCGGTACGCCTCGGCCATCGTCGGATAGTTGAACGTCGTGTTGATGAAATACATCAGCGAGTTGTGCGGCTTGGGCTGTGACATGATCGCCTGGCCGATGTGGATGATTTCGCTGGCATTGGCTCCGAAGCAGTGGATGCCAAGGATCTCCAGCGTCTCGCGATGAAACAGCAGTTTGAGCATCCCGGTCGTCTGGCCGGTGATCTGGGCGCGAGCGATGCTCTTGAAATGCGCGTGGCCGACCTCGTAGGGGACTTTGCCTTCGGTCAGTTCCCGCTCGGTCTTGCCGAGCGAGCTGATCTCCGGGCTGGTGAAAATGCCGGTGGGGATGTCGAGCGACGGTGTCGGCTCGTTTTGCTCGTTTCCTCGGCAGTCACCAGCGAGGATGTGTGTGGCGGCGTAGCGGCCTTGGTTATACGCCGCGCTGGCCAGTGCCGGCGGGCCGATGACATCGCCGACCGCGTAGATGTGCGGGACGACGGTCTGCATGTGCTCGTTGACCGGAATGTTGCCGCGAATGTCGGGCTGCACGCCGACCGCTTCGAGACCCAGACCATCGGTATTGCCGGAGCGGCCGATCGCCCACAGCAGGACGTCGGTCTTCAATTGCTTGCCGGATTTCAGATGCAGGATCGCTCCGTCGTCGCAGGCTTCGACACGATCGTACTCCTCGCGGTGACGGATGATGACCCCTCGCTCGCGAAGGTGATAACTGAGTGCATCGACAATCTCCTCGTCGAGGAAGTCGAGCAGCCGGTCGCGGGTGTTGACGAGGTTCACTTTGATTTCGAGGTTGCGGAACATCGAGGCGTATTCGCAGCCGATGATCCCCGCTCCGTAGATCGTGATCGACTTCACATGCAGGTCGAGCTTGAGGATCGAGTCGCTGTCGTAAATGCGCGGGTGATTGAAGTCCAATTCCGGCGGGTGATACGGCCGCGCTCCGGTCGCGATCACGATGGACTTGCCGTGGACGACGCAGCGCGAGCCATCGTCCTCAACGGCTTCGAGCGTGTGTGGGTCGAGAAACTTCGCGTTCCCGTGGACGATAGGGATATCGTTGCGGTCGTAGAACGTCGTCCGCATCTTGACTTGCTGTTCAATCACCGACTTGGCTCGGCGTCGCAGTTCGGGAATCAGGAAGTGGGCGGTGATGCCGTGCTCGCGGAAGAGGACGTTATTGTTGACCTCGGACATCTGAAAAATGGAGTGTCGCAGCGACTTGCTGGGGATCGTGCCGCGATGCGTGCAGTTCCCGCCGACCGCCGCGTCGCGATCAATCACTGCCACGGTGCGGCCATGTTTGACCGCCTGCATGGCGGCCCCTTCGCCGCCGGGACCGGTGCCGATCACGACCACATCATATTCACCTGCAAGTTCGGGCATGGAGATTCGCCAATCAGACTGATAGAAGCATGGCCGGCCTGCCCGAATCCGTGCCCTCCGTGTTATCCGTGTTCTCAATTGCTCGTTGGCGGAGAACACGGATGACACGGATGACGCGGAGAAACACGGACAACGGCAGATGGCCCGCAGTCTGGTCACTTTTTTGGATTGAGCAAGGCTTGGAGCAGCATCGTGTCTGACCTCTTGACACTACCGACGCGGGGAACGCTGCTCGGCCTGGATTACGGCACGAAGCGGATCGGCGTCGCGGTCTCGACGCCGGAGCAGACGATTGCCAGTCCGCTCGAAAACTACACGCGACGCAACGAGCCTGAAGACGCCGCGTTCTTGAAGCGGCTCGCGACCGAGTATCAAGCGGTCGGCTTGATCGTCGGCCTGCCGGTTCACATGAGCGGTGATGAAGGAACGAAAGCGAAAGAGGCACGGGCGTTCGGCGAATGGGCCGGGCAAGTCTGCGGACTGCCGGTCGTGTACTGGGACGAACGGTACTCGTCGGCGATGGCGGAGCTGTATCTGCAACAGGCGGAGGTCAGTCCCAAGAAGCGGAAGCAGCGGCTCGACAAGGTCGCGGCGCAGGTGATGTTGCAAGCGTTCCTCGAAAGCGATGATCGCGGACGTGCTCCTGGACGTTGGCCGAACTGATTGTGCGGATCGCGCGGGTTGTCCTTAGCGATGACGGTCGTCGATGTCGGACCGGAACTGGGAACCGCTATTCGTGACCAGTAGGATGCGGCGGCACGTAGGCCGGTCACTCCGTGACCGGAAGATTCGAGTCACGGAGTGACTCGCCTACTTTGGAGTTTCTCGCACGGTGGCGATTCCTCATTTTTGACCGACCGTTGCGATGCATTACGCGCCTGAATCGCCGCGAGAATTCCTGCCGGAAGCCGGGGCCAACTCGGCTGGCGATCGCGCGGCGGCGAATTTTCATTACCGGTCGGCTCCGATCTATCTGCTGACGGCGGCGGTAGGGATCTTGTTGCTCGCCGATGTTGCGCTCGGGGTTGTGTGGGGCACTGAATCCGGTACGGCATCTCTGGTCGCCACGAATGCAGATTGGTGGACGAAGTTATTGGCGACGCGAACGCTGTTCGGCTTTCGATTGGCATTGCTGGCGGCGGTGCTGGGCGGCGCGAGGATTCTGTATCAAACGCTCGACGGCTTGCTGTCGGGCCGAGTCGGTGCGGACCTCGCGCTGACGATCGCCTGCCTGGCGGCGATTGTCTTGGGACAAAGCGAAACCGCCGCGCTGGTGGTGTTCATCGCGTTGTGTGGGGAGAGCATCGAAGGTTACACGGTCGATCGCGCCCAGCGAGCGATCCGCCGTATCTTCCAGTTGTGTCCGCGAACTGCGCGAGTGCTTGTTGGCGACGACGAACATGAAGTCCCGATCGAACAAGTCATCGTCGGCGACATGGTCATCGTTCGCCCCGGCGAGCGGATTCCGGTGGATGGATCGGTCGCGGCCGGACAATCGGCGGTCGATCAAAGTGCTCTGACCGGCGAGAGCGTGCCGGTGGATAAAGCGGTCGGCGACAAAGTCTTCGCGGGCACCTTGAACCAATTCGGAGCTTTGCGAATCACAGCCACTCAAGTCGGTCAGCAAACGACGCTCGCGCAGATCGTCGAGATGGTCGGGCAAGCCACGCAGCGCAAAGCGTCGCTGGAACGGACGGCGGATCGACTGGCTCGCTGGTTTCTGCCAGTTGTCTTGGGTGTGGCCGTGCTGACGCTGATCGGCTGGCGAATCGCGAGCGGCTCGTGGTCGGCCGGTTACTTGCCGGCTTTGAGCGTGCTGGTTGTGGCGTGTCCGTGCCCGTTGATTCTTGCGACGCCCAGCGCGGTGATGGCGGCGATGGCTTGGTTGGCACGCGCGGGTGTCGTGGTGAAAGGCTCGGTCGCGCTCGAGCGATTGGCGTCGATCGACACGATTGTGTTCGATAAGACCGGGACACTGACTCGCGGCGAGTTGGCGGTTGGGGACATCATCGTGGCGGACGCTGCTAGCGTCCGCACCGACGCTGGCAGCGTCGGCTACGATGAGACCGACCTCTTGCGACTCGCGGCCATCGCGGAGAAACGCAGCGAACATCCGATTGCACGCGTGCTGGTGCGAGAAGCAGAAGCTCGGCAGTGCGTCATCACCGGCGCCGATGAACTGACGGCTCATCCCGGTGCCGGGGTGGTGGCGAAAGTCCGAGAAGGGGTCGGGAGTCTTTTTCGAGGCGGTGGTCTTCCGGGTTCGAATGTCGGTGAAACTTCCGCCGCCTCGAAAAAGACTCCCGACCCCTTGGTGACCGTCATCGTCGGCAACCGTCGCCTGATGTCCTCGCAAGGGATCGAAGTCCCGGCCGAGTTCGAGCAGCGATTGATCGAATTGGAACAACTGGGGCAGTCCGTGCTGCTTGTCGCACTGGAGCAAACGTTGCTCGGCGCGATTGGCCTGCGTGACGTCGCGCGAAACGAAACAGCAGCCGTCCTGCGAGAACTGCGTGATGCGGGCGTGAATCAGTTCGCAATGCTCACTGGCGATCGAGCCGAACCGGCCCGTCGCATCGCCGAACAACTGGGCATCGACGACGTGCGGGCGGAATTGCTGCCGGGAGACAAAGCCAGGCGGATCGAAGAGTTGATCGCGGCCGGACACAAAGTCGCGATGGTCGGTGATGGCGTGAATGACGCGCCCGCACTGGCGACCGCGACGGTTGGACTCGCGCTGGGCGGAGTCGGCAGTGATCTGGCGGCGGAGGCGGGCGATCTCGTTTTGATGGGTGATCCGCTGCGACCGTTGCCGGGTTTGCTGCGACTGTCTCGACAATTGGTGATCGTGATCCGGCAAAGCATTTTCGTCTTCGCGTTCGGTATGAATGCGGTGGGGATGTTGCTGGGGAGTCTGGGTTGGATCAATCCGGCGGTCGCTGCGGTGTTTCATGAAATCTCGTCGCTGGCGGTGATGCTGAACGCGATGCGTTTGTTGTGGTTTGAACGCTGGCACGAAACGCGACTCGGCCGGATGTCGAACGGTGCGGCGAGCGTTGCCGAATGGATGGTCGAGAAGTTCTCGCCGACGAAGCTCGTGTTTGGATTCCTCGATCATTGGCCGACACTCCTGCGCACGGCGGCCGCGGTGTTCGGTGTCTGGTGGTGCTGTTCGGGAATCGTGCTGCTCAGCGAAGACGAGCAGGCGGTTGTCACGCGGTTCGGCCGCTTCGAGACGACTCTGCAAGCGGGCTGGCATTGGCGTTGGCCGAACAGGTTAGAAATCATCCGCCGTGAACGAGTCGCCGAAGTGCGCGCCATCCAGATCGGCTTTCGCTCGGCACCGACGCCGCTCAAATCGGACGGCCTGTACCGCGCACCGGTCGAATGGATGAGCGAGCACGCCGACAACGGCTACGAACCGGTCGCTCCCGAATCCTTCACACTGACCGGCGACGAAGTCCCGATCGAGATGACTGGCGAAGTTCAATTCCGCATCGGCGATCTGCGTCGCTTCGCGTTTGCAGCGTCGCGACCTGATGAGACGCTGCGAGCTGTCACCGAAAGCGTCTTGCGTGAAGTCGCGGCGACCGAATCACTGGACTCGGTACTGACGAATCGAAGACGCGAGATCGAAGCCGCCAGCTTGCGGCGCATTCGTGAGTTGATCGCGTCTTATGACATTGGCGTCGAGGTGCTGGAACTCAGCCTGCTCGACATTCATCCGCCGCAGCAGGTCGTGCCGGCGTATCGGCAAGTCGCTGACGCGATCGAACAGCGCGAGCAATTCATCAACGAGGCCGAAGGCTATTACGCCCGCAAGGTGCTCACCGCCGCTGGCGAACAAGCGATTCGCGTATTGACCGACAGCGCCGGCTCGGCAAAACGCTTGCCCGACGCTTCGACGACCGGCGGCGTCACCGGTTGGCAGTTGGACGATGACTTGTGGTTGAAACTGACTGCGGGATTCGACACCGAGGACCGTGTTCTCTCTGGCGACGCCGCCGCGAGGTTGTTGACCGCTCGGCGCGAAAAGACTCGCAAAGTCGAAGCCGCGACAGGCTCGGCCGCGCGATTCAACAGCGTCGTGAAAGTCTTCGCCGAACAGCCCACGCTGACGAGTCTGCATCTGTACTGGACGACGATGGAAAAGGTTCTGGCCACTCGGCCGCTGATGATTTTGGACCCGGCCTTGCGTGGCAAATCCCATCTGTGGCTGACCGAACCGGGCCAATCGCCGATTCGGCTGCCGTCAGCGGACACGCCGTTGCAGCGGATCGAGATGCCGGAGTCGGAGAAATGACACCGTAGGTCAGGCTTTCCAGCCTGACCCGAATGGCCAACAGACGTCGATTCCGTATCGGGTCAGCCTAGAAAGGCTGACCTACTTCAGGAGTGACTGAGATGACGAAAGAAGATTCACAACCGCGAAGTTGGCTTAGACGTGCGGGACTCGTCGTTCTTTTTATGGTGCTGGCTTCGGCCGTAGGCAGCTCCATCGTGCAGGTCGATGAAACGGAGTTGGTTCTTGTCGAGCGGCTGGGTCACATCTCCGCCGTGTACGATCGGCCGGAAGATCGCGGCCTGCACTTCAAATGGCCGTGGCCGATTGGTGCGGCTCGGCGATTCGATGCACGCGTGCAATTGTTTGATCCGCCGGGACGTGAGATTTTCACTCGCGACAAGAAGAACATTACGGTCGAAACGTTCGTTTGCTGGCGGATCGGACAGAGTGGCTCGAATCAGTCGGTCGTCACCTTCTTCCGTTCGTTAGGCAGCCACGAGGCGGCGGCGGCACGGCTGGAAAGCCGGCTGCGGTCCATCGTGGCCACGCGAGTCGGACAGCTTGAACTCAGCAATCTGCTGCGGGTCGATGATCCCGAAGCCGGGCCATCCGGCCTGAAAGCCGGAGTCCTCGAAGACCTGTCTCGCGAGATTCGCGAGCAACTCCAACAAGGCCGAGCGGATGGCGAGCCGCTGCTGGAACGGCTGGGCATCGAGATCGTCGATGCGCGAATCAAGCGGATCAATTTCCCGCTCGGCAATCAACAGGCGGTCTTCGAGCGGATGAAGAGCGAACGCCAAAAGATCGCCGACCGTTACCGCAGCGCAGGGCTGGCCGAGAGCACCGTCATCCGCAGTCACGCCGACCGGCAAAGTGCGGAACTGATTGCGAAGGCGGACGCCGACGCCGAACGCATTCGAGGCGAGGCAGAAGCCGAATCGACTGCGATCCTCAATCAAGCCCATGCGGCCGATCCGGAGTTCTATCGCACGATGCGAACGCTGGATGCCTATCGCACGATCCTGAACGACAAGACGACCTTGGTGCTGTCGGCCTCTTCGAGCATGTTGAAGATGCTGACGGAAGGGGTGCCCGATGCAGCGACTCCGACGAAGCCGAAGTCGGTGGGAGAACCGGTGGGGCAGAAGGGGATTGAAAATTGAAAATTGCAAATTGCAAATTGCAAATTGAATTCAGAAGACGGCAGATGGTCGGTGTTCACCACCGGGCAGGGCGTCTCAATTTGCAATTTGCAATTTGCAATTTGCAATTTGCAATCGTCCTCATCGCCTACCTGCTGAGCGGCTTCTTCGTCGTCCGCGGCAACGAAACCGCCGTCGTGCGTCGCTTCGGAGCCGTCGTCAAAAACGCCAACGGCGAAGTCCGTTTGTGGCCCAGCGGCTGGCACTACGACTGCCCGTGGCCGTTTGCATCGGTCGATCGCGTGAAGCTGAATGAGATTCGCACGCTGAGCGTTGGTAATCTCGAACAAGACGAACTCTCTCAGACCGGTTTCCTGAAAGGCGTTGATCCCGCGCGGCAGGCTCAGTTCCTGAGCGGCGATAAGAACATCCTCAACGTGCAGATCAGCGTCAGCTATCGGGTGTCGGATTCTGCGATCGGTGACTTCCTGTTTGCGGCGATCTCGCCGGAGCGGCGGCTGCGAACGCTGGCCGAGTCTGTACTGGCCGATGCGATGCTGCACAGCGGCGTTGATTTCGTGCATACGCTCGGCCGCAACGAGCTGCGCGAATTGATGACTTCGCGCCTGCAACGGTTGGCGGCCGAGCAACGTCTCGGCCTGACGGTGGATGACGTGACGATCGGCAATGTCACCCCGCCGCTGCGCGTGAAAGCGGAATTCATCGACGTGATGAACGCTCGCGCGGACAAGGAAACGGCGATCAATCAGGCCCGTGCGTATGCGGAGCAGCGCGAAGCGGAAGCTCGCGCGATTGCTCAGCGTGCCAAGGATGCGGCCGAAGTCATCCGCCGCCAGTCGGTCGAATCCGCGAAAGCCGAATCGGAGAGTTTCAGCAAGCTGATCGCTCAATTGCGGTCGGACGAGCAATCCGGCCGCCGTTCGTATGCGGAAGCTCGGCAGTTGACGCTGCGCCGAAAATACCTCGACACGCTGGAAGAGGTGCTACGCAAGGTCGCGGCGAAAGTGGTGCTCGATTCGGGGCAGGCGATTGACCTGACGATCCTGCGCGAGCAGAAGGCTGGCAGCAAATGAACGTGCAGGGGTCGGGTGCGCGAATTTCAGATTTCGCCGCCATCGACTTTCCACTTCCCAAGTCGGCGGCGGCGAAATCTGAAATTCGCACACCCGACCCCGCTCCGCTACAACTCACAATGGATTTAATTGGAGAAGGGATTCCGCATGTTTGCCGCGCTGCGCCGTGATTTTGGGATTGCGCCTGTGACGTTTACGCTCTTGGCGACGTCGGTGGTGCTGTTCATTGCCGTGGAACTCGCACAGAACCGGATCGAGGATCCCAAAGGGGCCAACCATGTCTTCGGCATGGTGGTGACGTTGCATTTTGGCAATGACGACGACGTCAAAGGGCCATTCGCGCTGTGGGACGGACCGTGGTGGCGCTGGCTGCGCATTCCGGCCAGTGCGTTTCATCATGCCAATGTGCTGCACCTGTTCTTCAATGCCAGCACGCTGTGGCTGTTGGGACCGTTGCTCGAACGGCGGATGCGGCGCGCGGCTTATCTGGGGTTCTGGTTCTTCGCGTCGCTCGTACCGCTGTTGCCGGAATACTACTTGGGGACGACTCCGCTGGGGCTGTCGGGAGTTGCCTGCGCGATGTTCGGCTGGTGTTTGATCGAGCGTCAGTATGACTCCAACATCGCGCGACGCCTGCCGGAGCAAGCGATTCGCAGCTTTTGGATCTTTCTCTTCGCCATGCTGGTTTTGACCGCGTTCAACGTGATGCGGATCGCCAACGTGGCTCACTTCACGGGAGTCGCTTACGGGTGGTTGAATGCGCGAGCTGCGCATCATCGCAACGGACGCCGAGCCTGGATCGCCGCACATGCCTTATTGCTGCCGCTGGCGGTCTATGGTGTGCTGCATCCGTTTTGGAACGCGAACTATCACGCCTTGTTGGGTCGCCGCGCGGAGAGTTTGTCCGCCGGCGTGCCGCACTATCGGGAAGCGCTCCGCCGCGATCCGGCAATGCCGCATGTCTGGTGGAATCTCGCCGAAGAACGCGCGCGGGACGGAGATTTCCTGGCGGCATGGCGGCTGGTCATCGAGGGCTTACAACACAATCGCTCCAGTGAAGTGTTGATCGACGCGGCTCGTCGGGTTTGGACGATTCTGCCGGCCGACGACCGTGACGAGGCTCGCGAATCATTGCAACACGCTTTTGCGGGAGATGCTGCTGAGTGGTCGAAACGCCTGCGGATGATCGACCCGACAACTTCGGCACACGATGGCTTGTTGCTGGATGAGCCGCTGGATGCGGCACGGTCTCCCACGGAAGAAGACCCGGCCACACAGGATTTCCGCCGTGGCCGCAAACGATCGGTTCAGTCAATCGACCCAGAGCAACTCGATAGCGCGGTGGAAGGTCGCACGCTGTAGCCGCACTCGCCAGGGTGCGGGGAGCCCGCGTTCTGGCGAACGCGGCTACCTCTCAATTAGACCGACTTCCGCGCGGCGATGGTCTTGAGCGAGTCGCCCACTTCCTTCGACGCCGAACGAGCTTTGGAGATGTTTTCCAGGAAAATCTCGGCGTGCGGCAGACCTTCGAGTCGCATGGCGACGTCCCCTTTGGCATTCAACAGCAACAAGTCGGAAGCGCGGAAATACTCCTGCCCCGATTGTTGCGTCACTTCCATCGTCGCGATGTCGGCCAGTTCGATGCGTTGAATCATGCGGCCGCCCAAACCGGTCCAGCGCTGGACTGACTTGTTCGTGATCGTGAATCGTTCGCCGGTCACCTTCTGAATGAAGTAGAGCGCGGCACCGACTCCGGCCAACGGCAGCCAGAGGACGATTCTCGCGGGGATGCTGGCCATCAATTGGCCAATCAAGCGTCCCGCTCCGAACGCGGCGATCGAGGGCCATTTTGTCATCATTTGAGTCTCGGCACCCGCCGAAACTCCGGAGATCGCTTGCGACTTCAGGTTCGTCATCTCGTCACACTTTGCTGGAAATTGACTCGTGACCGTTGGCCACTCCGATACCGTTTGGCCACATTTCTCCGCAGCCGATGGGGCGGGAGACTAATGCCCAAACTTCGAGAATTCCAGCAACGCTCACGACGTAAAACGCTATTTCGGATCGCAGTATTTTAGCGCCATCAGCGAGTACGCGGTCGTGAGGTTCGGGTCGCCTTCCATCCAGCGATCGGCGGCGTTGACCCAACTGCCGTTCTCCTTCTGTCGCTTGGCGAGTGCATCGGTCAGTTCACGCCGCCAGTCGTGCTTGACGCCCTTCGTATCCTCGAAGAGATCGACCTCTAGCGTGGCCAGCGTCCGGGCGAACGTGTGGTAGTAGTAGTACAGACCTTGCTGGTCCAAGCCGGGGTTCTGATCGACCGAGTAAAACTTGCGGAGCCATTCGAGCGCGGCTTTGACTCGTTTGTCGTCCTTGGAGAGGCCGGCGTAGAGCATCGACTTCAAACCGGCGTAGGTCATGCTGGCATACGATCGCAGGCCGCCGTCGGCGTTCTTGCCCGCTTGCGATGTGCCGCCCGCCGCTGGCGTGTAATAGAAGCCGCCGTCGTTCACCTTGGCGGCGAACTCGGTCGTGTTGAATTCGCTTTCGAGGTTTTGGCAGCGTGACACAAAGACCAGCGCGTTCTTCATCGCCGGGTCGTCGGCTTTCACTCCGGCCGCTTTCAGCGCATCGAGCAGGAACGTCGTATTGGACAAGTCCGGCCGTTGCGACTTGCCGTAGCCCGCTCCGCCAAACGACGGATGCGATTTGTCCAAGCCTTCGGTCTCGTCCCATTGCAACCCGCGCAGGAAATTCTCGGCGGACTTGATCGTCGCGGTGTACCGGCCGTCGGAGTTCGCTCCGACCAGGGCCAGCATCGTCAGGCTGGTCTCGTAGTTCTTGTGGGCCGTCTCCGGGTGATAGATGCCGCCGTCCTTTTGCAGGAAGCTCAGCAAATGCTTCAACCCTTTCTGCAACGTCGGATCGTCTACCTTCACCCCCGCGCTGACGAGGCCGAAGCAGGCCATCGCGCCGATCCCCGGCTGAGTGTTCGAGGTCCAACTGCCATCGTCACTTTGAGTCGTCTTGAGAAAGTTGACTCCTTTCTCACGGATCGACTTCAGCAGCTTCGTGTCCGGCCCGATCTTCTCAGCCGCGATCGCGGGAAGACTTCGCAAAACGCTCGCTCCGCCGAGAGCGGCCAGCATGGCTAAGAAGGCTCGTCGGTCAACGCCGGAACGGAAGTCAGATGAATTCAACGCGTGCATGATGTCCTCGTTCAATTCGACAAAAGTGCGGTCAGAATCGGCTGGTGAGTGTATCGGCCGACCGCCGGCAAAGGCGGTATCGGTGGGGATGATTTTTTCGCCGGAGTTGGCGAAAAAGCGGACGTAACGCGGCCGACGCGAGATCGTTCCCGCATTTGTCGCCCTTCATTTTCTGCCGCCTCGATCGAAAGCGGCCAGGCGGCTGGCGAAATCGGTGTCATCCGTCTTCGCCACTGTTTACGCTCCGTCGCTCAACATTTTCCACATCAGGAGTCATCCACCGATGAGCCCATCAAAAACGTGCCGCTGGGGCATTCTCGGAACGGCGGGCATTGCCCGGAAGAATTGGGATTCGATCAAGAACGCCGGCAACGCGACGCTGACCGCCGTCGCCAGTCGCTCGACCGAGCGTGCTCAGCAATTCATCGACGAATGCCAAGCCTGCGTGACCTTCTCGCCAGCCCCGCGAGCGATCGGCACCTATGAAGGATTGCTGAAGTCGGCCGATGTCGATGCGGTTTACATCCCGCTACCGACCGGCATCCGCAAGGAGTGGGTGATCCGCGCGGCCGAAGCGGGCAAGCACGTCCTGGTCGAGAAGCCGGTCGGCTGCAACGCGGCCGACGTGGTGGAGATGATCGCCGCCTGCAAGAAGAACAACGTGCAATTCATGGACGGTGTGATGTTCATGCACAGCGCGCGGCTCGCCAAGTTGCGCGAAGTTCTGGACGACGGCGAAAGCGTTGGCCGCATCCGCCGCATCTCGTCCACCTTTAGCTTCTGTGGGCCGGAGGCTTTTCATCAAGCGAACATCCGAGCCAGCGGTGAACTCGAACCGCTCGGCTGCCTGGGAGATCTCGGCTGGTACACGATCCGTTTCACGCTGTGGGCGTTGAATTATCAGATGCCGCGCCGAGTCAGTGCGCGGATGTTATCGCAGTCGCACCGTCCGGACAGCCAGCACGACGTGCCGATGGAGTTCTCGGCGGAGCTGTTTTTCGATGGCGGCGTCTCGGCGACGTTTTACAACTCGTTCCTGACTGAGAATCAGCAGTGGGGCATCATCGCCGGCAGCAAGGGCTTCGCTCAGGTCACCGATTACGTCCTGCCATTCGTCGGCTGCGAGTCGGCTTTCACAGTCCACAAGGCGGCCTTCCACGTCGATGGCTGCGACTACAGCATGGAGGAACACACGCGCCGACACGCCGTTTACGAATACAGCAACAACGCTCCGTCGGCTCAGGAGACAAACCTGTTTCGCAACTTTTCGGAGTTGGTTCTGCGAGGGAAGCCGGATGATTTCTGGGCGGAGATCGCGTTGAAGACGCAGCAGGTCATGGACGCTTGCCTGGCGTCCGCACGGCAAGATGGCAAGACGATCGACTTGTAGACCGGACGCCCACGTCCGGTCAGTCGATTGTTCGGATGTAGGCGTCCGAACTACAGGAGCCGCGAACATGAGTGATATTCCCGAACTCCACACCGAACGGCTCGTGCTTCGTGAGTGGCGGGACGAAGACTTGGAGCCGTTCGCGGCGATGAATGCGGACCCAAAGGTCATGCGATACTTGGTCAAACAGATGACTCGTGAGGAGAGCGATCACCGAGTCGCACAGATTCGCGAGCATTTCCGGATTCACGGATTCGGTAAGTGGGCAGTCGAAGTTCGCGACACAGCTCGCTTCATCGGATTCGTGGGGATCGAGCGAGTGAGCTTCCAAGCTCCGTTCACGCCGAGCGTGGAGATCGGCTGGCGGCTGGCTCGTGAAGCATGGGGCAATGGCTTCGCGACCGAAGCCGCGCGAGCCGCGATCGCTTTCGGCTTCGACAAACTGAGACTCAACGAGATTGTGTCGTTCACGGTCCCGGACAATGTTCCGTCGCGCCGCGTGATGGAGCGGCTCGGCATGACGCGCGATCCGGCCGAAGACTTCGACCATCCATTCCTTGCGGAAGGGCATCCGCTGCGAAAGCATGTGCTGTATCGACTTCCTCGTTCCGCCTTTGAGAAAGGTGTCCCATGAGCGTCGCTCGTTTCGCGTTGCTGGTCGTCACGGTTCTGCTTTCGTTTTGGACAAGCGGGGGAATCACGAAGGCTGCGGACGCCCAGGCCCGCAGGCCGAACATCCTGCTAATCTACGCGGACGACCAATCTACCAAGACGGTGCGCTGTTATCCCGAATCGTGGCCGTGGGTCCGCACTCCGAATATCGACGCTCTGGCCAAGACCGGCGTGCGATTTCAGGGAGCCTACCTCGGCTCGTGGTGCATGCCCTCGCGAGCGACCATGCTCACCGGACGGCATCCGCACGGGATCGAATCGATGCGTATGGAAGGCAAGTACCCCGGCAGCACCTATGACCCGAAGCAGACGCCCTTCTGGCCGAGTGTGTTCCGCAAGCAGGGCTATCACACGGCTCAGATCGGCAAGTGGCACACCGGGACCGATCCGGGATTTGGCCGCGACTGGGATTATCAAATCGTCTGGAACCGGCCGAGGCATCCCGACAACGCGGGGCTGTATTACGACAAGCAGATGCTGTCGTTTAACGGCGGTGAGCCGAAGATCGTCGAGGGTTACTCGACCGACAACTACACGAAGTGGGCCTGCGAGTACATTCGCGGTGAACATCGCGCTGCGGACAAGCCGTGGTACTTGTGGCTGTGCTACGGAGCCGTGCATGGCCCGTCCATTCCGTCCCAGCGGCATCTCGGCACATACAAGGATGCGAAGGTGCCTGCGCCTGCGGACATCTTCGGACCACGGCCGGGGAAGCCGACGTATCTCGACAAAACGCAGGCTTGGTCCAAGGGGCCGGATGGTGTGCCGGTCATGGGGAAGAGCGGCGAAGCCTTCGGCGACGAGAGCAACAAGAAGGCGAAGACTCACGCCGAGTGGGTCCATCAAGTCAACGAATGCGTGCCGGCGATTGACGAAGGAGTCGGCCAAGTGCTGGCGGCATTGCGAGAGTCGGGCCAGTTGGAAAACACGCTTGTGATCTACACTGCCGATCAAGGCTTCTCGATGGGCGAGCACGGCTTCCGCACGAAGCTGGCTCCGTATGACGCCAACTATCGTTCGCCGCTGATCGTCAGCCGCCCCGGTTTGATTCCCCAGGGCAAGGTCTGCCAGCACACCGTCAACGGAGCCGATCTCGTCGTGACGTTCTTCAAACACACCCACCTCGAACTCCCGTGGACGATGCACGGCCGAGACATCTCGCCGCTGCTCAGCGACCCTGAACACGCCGAATGGAATCACCCGACGCTCTACGAACACGTCGGCCATGACTACGGCTCCGACGTGACCAAGGTGCTGCGCGACGAACCCGCGCACGCCGAGCACAACAACGTCCCGTGGTACGTCGCGTTGCAGCAGGGTCAGAAGAAGTACATTCGATATCTCGCTCCCCATGTTGATCCGCCGGAGGAATTGTACGACCTCGCGAAAGACCCGGAAGAACTGACGAACCTCGCCTCGCGAGCGGATCAGCAAGCCACACTGGAACGGCTTCGGCAAGCAGCGATCACCGAGCTGCGCCGATCCGAATCCAGTTTCCTCGACCATCTGCCGCAGCTCATGAAGAGGGTGAAGTGATCGCCGCAAAAGAACGCAGGGAGCACAAAAGAGGAGGACATTGGAAATGATTCTTTGAGTTCCTTGTGTTCCTTTGTGGCCAGCAGCAACTCAAAACGAAGGAGACAACGATGAGAACGGTCAAGGAACTTTGTGACTTGGTTCGCGAGACGTCCTATGTGATTCATATTTTCCACGGGCATGGGCACCTGGAAAAAGTCTATGAGAACACTCTGGCGCATCGGCTGCGGAAGTTGGGGCTGGAGGTGCGGCAGCAATACCCGATGACGGTCTATGATGAAGACGGCACGATCGTGGGCGAGTACTTCGCGGACCTCTTGGTCGAGGGACATTTGATTGTGGAACTGAAGGCGTGTCGTACGCTGGCTGATGAGCATATCGCGCAAATCCTGGGCTACTTGAAATCCGCCCGGATCGAAGATGGCCTGTTGATCAATTTCGGCAGCTACCAATTTCAAATCAAAAAGTACGTGATGAGCCGCGAAAGAACACAAGGATCACAAGAGACTTGACCAACCACCCATTCTTTGTGCTCCCTGCGTTCCTTTGCGGCAATACTTCTTCTCAGGAATCAGCTTTCCATGCCACGCACTCTCACAATCGCTGCTGCCCAAATGGGACCGATCACACGTTCGGAGACACGACCGCAGGTCATCGAGCGGCTGATCGGCCTGATGCGGCAAGCGAAGCAACACAACTGCGACTTGATCGTCTTCACCGAGTGCGCGCTGACGCCGTTCTTTCCGCATTGGTGGATCGCGAATCAGGCAGAGATCGATGCCTACTTCGAGGCCACGCTGCCAGGCCCGCAGACTCAGCCGCTCTTCGATGAAGCGGCGCGGTTGAGCATCGGCTTTTGCCTCGGCTATGCGGAGCTGCACCATGACGGCGAGCGAACGCGGCGATTCAACTCCGCCGTGATCGTCGAACGCGACGGCCGGATCGTCGGCCGCTATCGCAAGGTCCATCTCCCCGGCCATGCAGATCAGCGGCCGAGCAATCCGTTTCAAAACCTGGAGAAGCGCTACTTCGAGCCGGGCAATCTGGGCTTTCCCGTCTTCGAGGCGTTCGGCGGCAAGGTGGGAATGCTGATCTGCAACGATCGCCGCTGGCCGGAGTCCTATCGCTGTCTCGGTCTGCAAGGCTGCGAGCTGGTGCTGCTGGGCTACAACACTCCGCGGCACTTCCCGGAATATCCAGAGACCGATCGGCTGGCCGACTTCCATCATCAGCTCAGCCTGCAAGCGGGTGCCTATCAAAACGGAATGTGGATCGTCGCCACCGCGAAGGCGGGAGTCGAAGAAGGGGTCGAGCAAATCGGCGGCAGCATGATCGTCGCTCCGTCCGGCGAAGTGGTCGCGCAAGCGGCGACGTTCGGTGACGAACTCGTCATCCACCGCTGCGACCTGGACCTGTGCCGGACGTACAAAGAAGGGGTCTTCCCCGCGCGCAACCGGCGTGTCGAGCACTACGGACTGCTGACAGAGTAGCGCGGCCCTGCGTTCTCTCAAACCGCTTCTGCCAATTCGATCTCGACGTATTCACATTCCAAAGAGGGTATCGGGATCGGTACTCCGTGCAGGCGCATTCCTTTCAAGTGAGACTCAATGGCCGCGAAGGAACGCAGAGGACGCGAAAGCAAGAGTTTGGGGATGACTCTTTGAGTTCTTTGCGTTCCTTCGTGGCGATCCGCTGTGACTGGTCGTACTTCGAGTCTCAGGGGTCGGTTGCGACTTCCTGGCAATCGTGTTGACTCACGGACGCGGCGAGCTTGTGAAAACATCACGCCACTTGGGCTTGTCCCAGTGGTTCCCGCGCTTCTGCGCGACCCGATGACTCCGAGGAATTGCGTAGGGCAAAAGCGGTTGTCGAACCTAGCACGAAGCGCGAGCGAGTGGCCAAACGTCGGAGAAGCAACCACTCGCTCGCGCGTCGTGCTGGTTTGGAAACTGCCTCTCGTGCAAAAGCGCGGGAACCACCCCGACAAGCGGGGTGGCGGGATTCTTTCACGGACGCGGCGTCGCGTCCCAGACCTTCACCGTTCCATCCTCGCTGGCCGATGCCAGCCGTTTCCCGTCGGCACTAAATGCCACACTCCTGACCACGCTGGTGTGCCCTTTCAACGTGAGCATCTCCTGACCGCTCGTGGCGTCCCACATCTTCACTGTCCCATCAAAGCTGGCCAAGGCCAGCCGTTTCCCCTCCGGGCTAAACGCCACGCTCGTGACAGAGTCGGTGTGCCCTTTCAACGTAAGAGTCTCCTGACCTGAAGATTTACTTGGCAATCAGAGCCTTGAACTCTGGCAGGTCGTGGAGGATGGCGAGGCGGACGTCCTTCTGCATGTGCGCGAAGTTGTTATAGCCGGTCCGGATGGATTCGCGGATCGTCGCAAGTGCATCCTGGATGTGCTTCTGTCGCTGGGCGGCCTGTTCGGCGGTCAATTCATCCTTCTCGGCTTTGATCCCGGCGGCGCAGAGGCTGTAAACGCAAGCGGCGTCGTAGAGTTGGTCGGCCGTGGCCGTGCCCAGTTCGCGCAGCTTGGCGATCGACTGCACTGCTTCGCTGGTCCGACCCGCTTCCCACAATTCAATCCCACGGCCCACCAGCAGCACGTTCCAATCTCCTAGCGCGATCTTCCTGGTGTCGCGCTCGCGTTGGATGGCCTGCTCCAGCGCCAAGTTCTTCTCGTCCAGTTCCAGGTTCTTCGCGGCGAGCGAGCGGTTCGATTGGTCGATCAGCGAGGCGATCGCAGCGAGGCTCACCAGAGAAATCAGCAGGGTCGCGGCGGTGCTGACCACCAGCGTCGGATGCCGCTTCAGCCACCGCCGCGCTCGCACCAGCACCGGCTCAGGCCA
>CAMDEA010000035.1 GCA_945893045.1 Planctomyces sp. SH-PL62 | reverse complement strand
TCGTCGTACTTGGCTCCGCCGATGCCGTGCAGGAAGGCATCGGCGAGGAAAACTCGCGCGAACAGCGTGGTTGTGAGCGCTCGCGGGCGCAGCTTCCAGCCGCGTGAGGACAACGCTCGCAGTTGCGCGACGGCGGACTCGGCCGCGTTGGATATCGGGAGAGGTAAAGACGCGATGACAGTCTCTCCGTTCGCAAGCTGGATCTCATTCGTCGTCGCTCGGACAAACAGCCGGCCGCGCTGCGAGTCGTCTGGCTGCCAGACCCAGAACGGGAATTCCAACCAGTCGCCGTTCGCTCGAATGCTGAGGTCGGGAACCGGACGCTGCCGATTGCGAACTCGGTTGACGCGGCGGTACTCGGCAACGACTTCGTTGTAGACCGTGTGTGTCCGGCGCGGATTGCTCAGCAGGCTGCACACGAACCAGGCGAAGGATTCGGTTTCGCAAAGCTGGCTGATGGGAAGTTCGAGATGATTCAGGCCGGCCCGTCGTTCGGCCTCACGGCGGACGATTGTCAGCAATTCGACCAGTCGCGGGCGCGGTTGTTCGGCGGTGTTGGGAAGACGCGCGATGGCGGCCGGCCAGATCGCGGACAGCATGGGCTCGATCGGCCAGCAGGACAGCGCGGCGGTGACGCGGTCGGGGAACGAACGAAACAATCTCTCATCGCGAAGCCGAGCTTCCTCCCACGGCATTGAGCCGGCGTAGTGATCGAAGGGGATGTGCTCGATGCGCGGTTGCTCGCGCGAGCCGACGGGGACCGCGATGCTCGTGGAAGTGATCGCGTCGTTATCTACGATCAAATGCAGGCCGATGCTGCCCGTGGACTTGGCGAGATCATTGAGCACGAAGTTCTTGGCCCAGACGCCGGGATGAAACAATTCTGGCTGATGACCACCGACGATGAGCGTCACGTTGGGCAGGTTTTCAACCTGCCAGGAATTCACGGGCAGATTGAAAACCTGCCCCACGAATCGCACCGCCGCCGTCAGTGCTTCTTCGCGAGCCAAGCGACGCAGATCGGCCAACGGCTTGCCGAGAACTTGTATATCCCATTTGGCGATCTGATCGCGATTCTGCGCGATGGTGGCGGGCATGTCGGCCAGCGGCGGAATCGCCAGGACTTCACCCTCTTCGCGGGGAGCACGCAGGCGTCGCCGTTTCCAATTCGGTTCCAACGGCGACACGGCGAAGGCTCCTTGGATCTCGAAACCGGAGGGGTCGTGCGTTCAAAATTCAAAATTGGCGGAGTCGATCGGTATCGAGCACTACACGCGGCAACACTCCGCCAATTTTGAATTTTGAACGCACGACCCTTCAATCAGCACGGCGCGGTGGAACAGAGAGCCGGTGACGAGCGCTCGTTCCCGGCAGCCAATTCGCGGTCGAGCACCTCGCGATAGTACGCCAAGCGACGGTTCGCGTCGTCGAGTGAGCCGCCGAACGAACGTGACTCGTCCAAATAGATCAGCGGAACGGGGTGCTCGACGATGCGGAACTCGGATCGCACGGCTTGAACCCAGAGTTGCAGCGGCATCGCGTAGCCGAACTCGGTGATGTTCAGTCGGGGCAGGGCATCGACTCGATAGGCTTTGAAGCCGCAAAAGGCGTCGGTCAGGTTCAAACTCAGCCGTTCGTTGATGAGTTCGGTCACGAGTTGATTGATGCGGCGACGCTCTTCCGGAGGGCGGCTGTCTCCCTCGAAGATTTGCAGATAGCGGCTGCCGGAGACAATATCCGCTGGCCGCGCGGCCTCTTCAAAGACACGAGCGACCAGTTCCGGGATCAATCGCGGCTCGTGCTGGCCGTCGCAGTCGATGGTCACGAGCACGTCGTACTTGTGCTTGACCGCGAAGTCGAACGCCGATTGCAAGGCGGCTCCGTAACCTCGATTCGGCGAATGCGTGACGACTTGAATTCCGGATTCGCGTTTCAGCAATTCTGGAGTCGCATCGGTGCTGCCATCGTCCACGACCAGGATGTTTTGAGCATACTGCCGCACGGTGGCGAGCACTTCGGCCAAGTGCGACTGCTCGTTGTAAACCGGCAGAGCGGTCAGGTATCGCGGAGTCATCGTTTACCCAAACTGAGCAGGAGAATCGTGGTCCAGCCACCGGCGGCCAGACGCGAGGAATCACGGTTGGGCGGCCATTGTTTAAGCGTCGATCCATGAAGTCAACGAGCGTCCTGCCTGTCCGTGGCATTGCCGATTGGCCGAGGGAACGGCGTCCGCGCGATCGTCAAAGTCTTCGCTGTCTCACAGACTCGGTTGTGAGCGAATTACCAAAGCCTACAATGCTGACCGTTGTGGCGAGTGCGGACACGCTTGCCAGTTTTTGACCGAGCCGGCCGCTCGACATTTTAAGGAGTCATCGCGTGGCATCAAACGCTTAGCCGCGCGACATTCATGGGAGAGTATCATCATGGCTTACACGTTGCCCGAACTGCCTTATGCGGAAAACGCACTCGAACCGCACATCGACGCAAAGACGATGAATATCCATCGGACGAAGCACCATCAGGCTTACATCAACAACGTCAACGCCGCGCTCGAAAAGCATCCGGCGCTGGCGGGGAAGTCGGTTGAAGATTTGGTACGTGGTCTCGCGACGGTGCCGGAAGATATTCGCACGGTCGTCCGCAACAACGGCGGCGGCCACGCCAATCATTCGCTGTTTTGGACCGTGATGAAGCCGAATGGCGGCGGCGAGCCAACCGGCGCGCTGGCCGAGGCGATCAACAAGACGTGTGGCAGCTTCGCGGCGTTCAAAGAGCAATTCGCCAAGGCCGCGACGACTCGGTTCGGCAGCGGTTGGGCGTGGTTGTCGGTCGATGCCAGCGGCGGATTGTTGGTGGAAAGCACCGCCAATCAAGACTCGCCGCTGTCGGACGGACACACGCCGATCTTGGGGCTCGATGTTTGGGAGCACGCTTACTACTTGAATTACCAGAACCGCCGGCCGGACTACATCACCGCGTTCTTCAACGTCGTCAACTGGGACGAAGTCGCGCGCCGATTCGCGGCCGCGAAGAAGTAGTTTCGAAGGACACAACCGCAAAAACTCAAAGCCGGGCTTCCGCGTGGAGGCCCGGCTTTTTGCGTTTCCGATCTGGCCTACGGCTGAGCATCGCCTCGGTATTGTGGACGACTGACGGCGCGCGACGCTTCACGTTGTTGATTCAAGCCTCCCAGTCCACCGGCATTGGTGAATTTGGAAAGCTCAATCACGGCCGGTCCCATCAAGAACATGAACACGGCGGGCATCAGGCAGAGGACGGTCGGGAACAGCAGCGAGAACGAGGCTTGATTGGCACGCTCGTCGGCGCGCTGCCGCAAGCTCTCACGCATCGTGTCCGAATAGTCGGTCAAGGCGTCGGACACGCTCGTGCCCATGCGTTCGGTCTGCGTGAGCAGCGAGGTGAAAGAATCGACCTGCGGCAGGTCGATGCGGTTGGCGAAGTTCTGCAAGGCTTCATTCAAATTGCCGACCTGGGCCTGGTCCACGGTGATCGACAGCTCTTGAGCCAACGCGGGATACACCGGCTTCAAGTCGCGTGCGATGCGGGCCAGCGAGGCCGGCACCGTCAGTCCCTGGCTGACGCACATATTGAGCATGTCCATCATGTCGGGGATCGCTTGTTCGACTTCGGTACGGCGTGACTTGGCGCGGCTCTTGACCATCAGGGAGGGCAAGGCCCAGCCCAAGCCGGTCATGGCCACGGTGCCGATCAATAAGATTCGCTCCAGAATCGGTGGAGCCATCAGCACGCTCACACCGCCCAAGAGCAACGAGCCGATCATGAACAGGAATCGTGTGGCGGCAAGGTTTTCTCTCGCATGAGGCGCGTAGTCCCCCGCCTGCTTGAGTTCGCGAGCGAGCGTGAGTTTGGCCGTCTCGTTTTCCGGGAGGAACGACGCCAGGACTGGTGTTGCCGGGCCAAAGACGTAATCGCTGGTATCGACGGTCGGGATTTCATGCGGTTCGACGCGCGGAATCACCGGGCTGCTCCGCCAACCCGATTGCGTCTGCGAACCAAACAACGTGCGATCTTGCCAGGTGGTCCCGGCCGCCCCGGTCGGGAGATAGACCGGCATTCCATCGGCATTGATCGTTCGCTGCGAGGTCGTTGTGACGGGCGACAGGACGGCCGCCGTCGCCTCCGGCTTGAGGATCGAAATGGCGGGCGCATCCGGCATGGCCGCGACGTTCCGCACTTGTGCGTTCTGCCGGCGTTCCGCCTCGTGCAGTTCCTGTTGCAGGCGGTCGAGCCGCTGGAGTTCTTCGTGTGGCCGCTGAGCCAACAATCGTTCGCGCCGTTTGCGACGGATGATGTTGCCCAGCGTCAGCGCGATGATCACCGCACACAGGCTGTAGAACGCCACTTGCAATCCGAAGGTCGTCAACATCGTTGAGATTCCATCCAATGACTGTCATCGCGCCGGTTACGTCCGCTGGCTGCCGCGCAGAATCGACAGCACCCACACTGCGCCGACCAGGTCCAGGATCGCGGCGGCGATGGTCAAAAAGCGGCCCCAATAGGTACTCAGCAATTGATTCAGGTAGTTCGTGTCACGAAACATGAAGAACGTGATGATGATCGGCGGCAGGGCGATCATCAGGATCGCCGTCCAACGGCTGCCGATCGTGGCCGCTCGCAACCGGCCGAAGAACAGCAGGCGATCGCGAATCGTCTGAGCCAACCGTTCCAGCACCATCACCAGATCACCACCGGTTTGTTGATGCACTCCCAAGGACGTCACCAGGATGTTGAGCGCGACCAGGCCGGTCCGATCCGGCAGATCGCGCATCGAACTCGCGATGTCTTCGCCCATCTGCATTCGGCGAACACAGACGCGCAGTTCGGAGCCGAGCGGTTCGGGCGTGTCTTCCGCGACCATCGCACAGCATTGATCAATACTGCGGCCGGTCTTCGCCGCGCGAGCCAGCTCTTCGATCATGCTCGGCAACTGTTGCGTCATCAGCCGCTGACGCTGGATGCGCGCGAACAACACATACAACATCGGGAACAGGCTGCCAATTCCCAAGCCCACTGCGGCAGTCAGCGGATTCTCTTGAAAGACCAGGATCAATCCGCCAAACACGATGCCGCTCAGCAAGCAGAGCATCAACAGCGTTGTCGGCGAGATATCCACGCTCGACTGGATCATCATCCGGTCGAATTCCGTGTTGATCCGATTCGACACTTTGTCGTTGTCGGCGGTGGCGAAGCGCTCTTGATGTCGCAAGATGCCGGCAAATGTCGGCTGGGCTTCAATCGGGCGGTAGATCGGCAGGTCGGTGGCCATGATGGAACCAGATTTCAGATTTCAGATTCTGGAGTTCAGACTTTCGCTTGGTAGTTGACGCCGGAGCTCAATTCGCGGGACAGGAAGATCCCCTTGGGTGGTTCGTGGCCCATCGCGCTCAGGCGTTTGAAGCAGATCGGTTCGTGGCCAGTCGAATAAAACGCACCGCGCGCTTTCCCGTCCGGACCGATGCCGGTCATGCGGTACACAAAGATGTCTTCGATCAAGTACGAGCCGTCTCGGCAGCCGCAGAGTTCGGAGACGCGGGTCACTTTGCGTTCGCCGGTGCTCAACCGCGACATGTGGACCAGGACATGAATCGCCGTCGAGATGTATTGCCGAGCGATCGAGGCCGGCAGGTCCACGCCGGACAGGGCAATCATCATCTCCAGCCGGTCGAGCGCGTCGCGCGTGTCGTTGGCGTGGACGGTGCTCATTGAGCCTTCGTGGCCGGTGTTCATGGCTTGCAGCATTTCCAGCACTTCGCCGCCGCGAGCTTCGCCGACGATGATCCGATCCGGCCGCATTCGCAGACTGTTCTTCAGCAAGTCACGCTGATTGATTTCCCCTTTTCCTTCAACGTTGGGCGGCCGCATTTCCAAGGAGACGACGTCCGGTTGCTGCAACTGCAATTCGGCCGTCTGTTCGATGGTGATGACCCGCTCGGTCGGCGAGATGAACCGGCTGACGTTGTTGAGCATCGTCGTCTTGCCGGCACCGGTGCCGCCGCTGATCAGCACGTTCAGCCGGGCGCGAATCGCCAGGATCAGGAAGTCGGCCATCTCCGGCGCGAGCGAGCCGAACCGGACCATGTCCTCGAACACCAGCGTCCGTTTGGCGAATTTACGAATCGAGATCGTCGGTCCCTTCAACGCCAGCGGCGGAATCACCGCGTTCAGACGCGAGCCGTCCGGCAGCTTGGCATCGACCATCGGCGAGACTTCGTCGATGCGCCGGCCCGCTCGGCCAACCAGCCGGTGAATCAACCGCATCAAGTGTTGATCGTCGGCGAAGCGAATGTCGGTCGCTTCCAACAGGCCGCGACGCTCGACGAACACGCGATCCGGACCGTTGACCAACACGTCGCTGACCTCCGGATCGTTCATCAGCGGTTCCAGCGGACCGAAGCCGTAGATCTCGTCCATGATCTCGCGGACCATCAGGTCGCGCTGCTCCGGCGGTAACGCGACCGCCTCCATCGTGCAGAGGTGCGTGGCCAAACCCCGCAACTGCGCACGCAGATCGTTCTCGTTGAGCTGCCCCGCCTTCGACAGGTCGATCGCGTCGATCATCCGCCGATGCAGATGCGTCTTCAGCCGTTGAAACGCCTGACGTCCATCGGTCGGTTTATTGAGGGTCGCTTCCATGATGAGTCACTCCCGGTCCACTTAATTCGTCAGTCGCAGGTTGGCGACGTATTTGTTCTTCTCGCAACCAGAATCGGTCTCGTCCGAATTTGCGACGGCCGATCGCGTCGCCAGCACGGCCGGTTGCAGCACGATCTCGCACTCGCACTCGGAGATTTCGCGAACGAACATCACTCGTCCCGCCACCATTTTCGTGACCTGCAACGACGCGACGTGCGAACTCGAATCGCCTTCAACCCGTTCGTATAAGAAGACGACCCGGCTTTGGCCGAGCACCGTCCGCAAGGACTGAGCCAGCACGTTGCCGTCCACACTGCGCAGCCCCGCCAATGTCAAAGGCCCGTGATCAAAGAGCAGCTCGCCCCCCAGCGGTTCCAAATCGTCCGCCGACCAGCCGTGAGTGATCTGCCGACGCAAATGCGCCTCCGTCAAATCTCCCGTCAGCGTGATGACGAACGCATTCGATTGTGAGTTGCTGGACCGTGCCGCTGTTCGCAACCTGATCTCCGGAATGCCGTCCGCCTGATTCGTGACTTCGCCCGTCGTGGCGTCGTAGCCAAAGCGATCGGCACCTCGGCGTTGCTCGATGTCTCGCGTCCAGTTGGGAGCGGTTGGTGGCTGTTGAGCACTCGACGCGCCGGCTTGATGGGACTGCTTGAGCGATACGGTCGAGTGCTTGTGAGCAGCCTCTTGTTTCGCGTTCGGCTGTGCCAAGATCGCCAGCGGGAGTGTCGGGATCGGCAATCGGTCAACGGTTCTCAGCCCCCGGACTTGAAAGTTGAGGGATGCCTCCGCGACCGCGACGACATCCGCATCCGTCGGCGCGTAGAAAGTTCGGAACGGCAGCGCGACTGCGGATTGACGAGCCTCGGTGCAGCGCGCGGCGACGGCCACGGAAGTTGCTTCGAGATCGTGGGCCTCGACGAAAATCGGTTCGCCGGTGGCGGGATCGTTCATCAAGCGGCCGAAGCGGACGTCGCTGGCGGAATCGGGTTTCAACGTCACCGGCTCACCGGCGACGACGTTTTGCGCGGCGATTCGCGCTGCGGCAAACCGAGATTTCATTTGCAACGCCGTGGGATCGTAGTCGGGCCGCAAACGGTCATCGTTGGCCAACTCGCGAGCGGCGGCCAGAGCGGCCGCTTCCGCGGCGATTCGCAACTCACTCTTCGCGGTGTCTAAGTGCAGTCGATCGATGACTAACGCCGCGCCAGCCAACACAGCGATCAGCGCCAACGCCAGCGCCGGCATCAACGTGCCGGCTCGGCGTGACGCGACTCGCGAGCGTGTTGACCGGGGAAGGTGTCGCATCGCCATCGAATCACAGACCAAGGTTCGAATGAAAAGGGAATTAGTCTCGCAAAGCGGTCGGCCCAGCAGTCGAGCCCGCTGTCTTAGGTCGTGCGCGCAACATGGAGCCGACGCGCGATCGGACACCCTTGCCAGCCGAGCCAGGCTGCGGCATGGGGATGTCCGGATCTGAAGAGGGAGCCGGTGCCGTCTCCTGGTTGGGAACATCGTTGCTCTGGCTGCCGGGATTGACGAAGACATTGTCGGGATCGAAGACATCGTCAGCTTGACCTTGCGAGCCGAGGGGTGCATCGGGACTGCCGAAGTTGGTATTCGCGGCCCCGCCGGGATTGCCCCGCGATGTCCCATTCAATCCTGAGCGGGCGTCAAATTTCTTGCCATCTTTGTTCCACTGCATCGCGCTGCCACCGGTCCCGCGATAGATTTCCGTGATAAAGGGTTGCTCGGGGTCTTCCGGATCGGGTTTCCGAGCCGGCTTTTTCAGGCCCATGATCTCCCAAAGTGTCGCGCGATCTGTGTTGTTCAACGCGATGCCACCAGCCCCCTCGCCGTCGGGGTTAAAGCTGAACGAGATCGTGCCACGCGGCTGAGCCACCAGCAGCACATTGGTTTGGCTACGCTCCAATTCCAGCGTGATCGAATTCCCCGTGGGCAGCACCGGTGACTGTCGAAATCCCTTGTTCAAAGCCAGCACACGCACTCCCTTCAGCAAGGTCATGCTGACGCCGCCCAAACGCGCGAGACGTTCGTCGATCCCGCCCGCGCTTTGTGAATCCAACGTGAAATGCACATCGACGTAATCGCCCGGCTTGATCAAGCCGTCCAGAATCTCGGTCGGGTTCTTCACGGTGATCGAGATGGCTTGCTTGCCTTCGGCGACTTCCAGCGGCGAATTCTCGCCCGGTTCGTACAACTCCGACCCGCGCAACGGACTGCCTGGCTGGATCGCTTTTTTGACCACACGACCCACGGTCACTCGTGCCGAACGCAGGTGGTCTTCCTTGAGTTCGTTGACCGGAAACGGACCGAGTCCGACGTGTGTGTCAGAAATCTTGGTGCCCGGTGCGAGGTAAGCCGTCGCCAGCGGAATGTTGACGGTCTGCGCACGCACGACTTTCTTCTCGACCGCAAACAAGCCCTTGATGACGTACATCCCGATCAAGGCACCCACCGCCACGAGCATCAACATCGTGACTTTTGCCGGAGTAAGTTTCACCGCAGGTCTCCTTCATTCCCGAATCATGCAGGTTTCCGACAACAACGGGCGTCCTTGCAGGCTGTAGCCGATTGGCCACAACAGGTCCGGCGCGGCGTCGCTCATCGCGACCGTCACCACCACCGCGACCACGTCCCCCGACTTCTCTCCCAACTGCGAGCTCACTTGCAGCGAGTTGTGAAACCGAGGGTGCAGCACCTTCAAAACTTCGTCTTCGACATCTTCCACCGTCGCACCCGGCAGGCTGGCTTTGCGAGCGGCCACACGGCTCGCCTCGACCACTTCGCCGCGCGCGAAGAACAACATCGTGAACTCGAACAGCCCGGCCAATACCAGCGCGAGAATCGGCAGCGTCAGCGCCAACTCCATGCTGAGCACACCGGATCGGCGGCGCGGTATCGACTTGCGAGAGGCTTTCATGATTTCCATTTCACGACGCGAACAACGTAGCCGAGTCACTCCGTGACTCGATTCGAGACGCGGAGTGACTCATCTACGTTAGAACCCAGGAAACTTCGGCAACTTCCACAGCACGATGACCCATGTCGCCAACGCCACCGGTGGCGCATAACCCATGACTCGCCGGGCTTGACGTTTAACGGCAGTTTCTGCCGCTGGCGGTAGCCCATTCGGCGTTTGGCCGCCCGCGAGATAAACCTCTTTGGTCCGAAACAGTCCCTGCGTCAAAACGCTGAAGAACATCACTCCGACTGTGCCGAGAATCACGAAGATCGTGCTCAGAATCAGCACCATGCAGGTGGGCTTAAATCCGATCCAAACGCTCAAAGCCCCCATCAGCTTCACGTCGCCGCCGCCGCCGCCGCCGATCATCCACAAGACCCACATCATTCCGAACCCGGTCGCAAACGCTGCCGCCGCGTCGATCAATCCGGGCTTGCCGACTCCCTCGCCAAGCTGATTGAACAATGCCTGATACAGCAGTCCCGTGCCGAAAACCGGGAGGGTGATCTTGTTCGGAATCTTCTTGATCCGAATGTCCGTGATCGCCGTGGAAAGCGTGAAGGCTCCGACGCAGGCCAAGTACACGATCAATTGCAAACTCAGTTCCGGCATGGGAATCCTCGACAGTTCTATGACGCAAACAACTCCACGCAACGAGTGCGGCAAAGATACGACATGGGATTGCGGCCGACGCAAAGCCTCGCCAATCGTTGCCGTTTTTCCACGTTGATTATTGGCCGGATTCCGAACCACTGGCGTGGTCGGTTTTATGCACACGACCACTTCAGGCCGTTCGAGTTCCTGAAATCGTCACGACCGGCACAATCGCTACGACCGGCTCTCACCCGCTCTTGTGGCTCGCAGTCCGCGGTCACGAAGATTTCCGCAGGCGTCCCATTCGCTGGCACCTTCAATTCGCTGTCGATCTCTCATTCCAGACAAAGAGGCGACAGCGAGTTTCAGGAGCCAGCGAATGTCAGAATCGGAGACGCAGTCCGAGAGACAAGCAGCAACCAGGGACTCGACCGTCGCGGGGTGTAGATCCCCATAGGCTTGCCTCAGTGGTTTGCGGGTTTCTGCGCTACGGAGACTTCACGCTTGATTCAGCGGCGAGTCGCGCAGAAACCCATCAACCGCTGACGCAAAGTCAGCGGGGGCGCTCGATTCAGGGTTAAATAGGGAGACCACCAACGCGAACTGGTCGCTCACGCTGTGGATGTCAAAGAATCACGCCGGTCTGCCGATCGACGGCGCGCTGTCTGCCTGGTTTGGTTCGTCGATTTAGAAATCAGCGACCGGCTCATTGCCACTGCGAGTCGATAGTTTTTTGTAGACGTTCTCGTCGATGTTCGACGAGATGAGCTTCACATGGCCGTCTCCCATCACGAAGAACGCACCAGTCGAGTGGGCACTGCTGAAGTCATCGAAGTGCGCCGCCGGGCTGTTGGGGACATGGTCGGCCACGCCCAAGACACGCTGAAGGCTTTCGTCGCCTCCCGCGACGACACCCGCCCACGTCGAGTGCCAGTCCAAGTCCCCGCGCGTCTTTCGCTCGCCAACCATCAGGGTCGAACTGGTGCCGTCTCGGATGTCTCCCAGGCGAATCCTCTGGTTGTGCATCAGCACTCCGTTCCCCGCGCAGGTCATTCCCGGCGTGAAGCTCAAGCAAGCATCGAGGTCATTGTTGCCAAAGTTGCCGACGTAGTTCGCCGTCGCCAGAGTCGCCAGCGAAGTGCCCGTGTCGTCCTTCAAGACCCAGGTGTCTGTCGAGGAATCGGACGGGCAACGAAAGACCGGCAACGCGCGCACGATATTGGCGGAGTTGGCGGCGTCGGCGACTGACAATTTGAAATTGATCGCGTGATACAGCGCCGGCTGCTCAATGCGATGCAGCAGCTTGCTGGCCCAGCCCCAGCCGTTGAGGCCGTTGACATCCGGCTGGTTGGCCGTGATGCCAATCCAACCGGGTGGAAAGGACTGATTCGTGTCGTGGTAGTTGTGCATCGCCAAACCAATCTGCTTGAGATTGTTCTGGCACTGCGACCTCCGCGCCGCCTCGCGAGCTTGCTGCACCGCCGGCAACAGCAACGCGATCAAGACCGCGACGATCGCGATCACGACGAGCAATTCGATCAACGTAAAGCCGCGCCGCTGTTGGAGGGCAGGGCGGGGACTCGATAACGATTGAAATGACATCACGAAAACTCCTTGCGCAGGAACGCCACGGCCATGAAGTGCTGCAGCGAAAATGAATGAAAGCCTGAGCGGACGGGCAATGACGCCACGTCAAATCGCTCGGTTGAACCTAAATCGTTCGGTGATTTAGGCGGCGCAAGGCGGGCCGCGAGCAGGCGGCAGATCAAAGTCCGCAACGACCGCGAAAACTCGCGGAGTCGTCGGCCGGAATTCCAAGACTACGTCGAGCAATGGCAACTCAACGTGGCTCGGTGGCAGCGGGTGTTCCAGCAGGAAATGGCACAACGCACAATCGTCGTGCGACTGCGGCGTCGGATGCTGGTGTGGTGTCTCAGGCTGCGAGACCGGCTCAGCGTGATGATGGTGATGCTTGCAGCCGGCGTGTTGATGCTTGACCGGTTTCGTGCTCTTGGAGCACTTCTCGTGAGCGTGTCCCGGCGAATCCTCGTGTGTGTGGACGATGGCAGCCGTGGACGCGACCAGCAGCGAACTCGCCGCCAACCAAGCCACCAAGCATCGTCCCAACCGATTGAACACGTTTCACGCTCCGTGGGGCAGGTTTTCAACCTGCCCGTCTCTCTTCCGGATTTGCTCGGCAGGTTGAAAACCTGCCCCACGTTCACGACCACCCTACGCAACGAGGCGGGATTCTGCTGGCTGACTTCCGGTCGATCAAGACCGTTCCTGGCTTTTGCAGAATCTTCACGTTCCCGATAGGGTGCCGCGCACTCCTGGCATCGAATCAATATGTTCCGAGTCTGTGTGCTGTGACTGACTCGTCCCAAACTCACCTCTTCAGGAACGGTCTCGCGAATGAATGACCAATCCAAGTCGGATTCCCTACGGCCCCTTGGCGGCCAATTGCCACCGTGGGAGGTTGCGGAACTGCCTGAGCCGCTGCCGTACTCGTTTCGCAATGCGTTCAAGGTCATCGGCCCCGGCGCGATCATGTTGGCCGCGTCGATTGGCGGCGGCGAGTGGTTGATTGGGCCGGCGACTGTCATCAAGCATGGGCCGGGAGTGCTCGTGATTGCGACGGTCGCAATCGTGCTGCAATTGATCTTCAACCTCGAGGGGATTCGCTACACGCTCTACACGGGCGAGCCGGCGATCAGCGGCATCATGCGGCTCAAGCCCGGTTGCCGATTCTGGGGCGGAACCTACGTCGCGCTGACCGCCATGCAACTGGGAGTTCCCGCGCTGGCTCCGGCGTGTGCGACGGTGATCTTCTCCGCGGTCTCCGGGCGAATGCCGGGTGAGGCCGGTGAGGATCATCAGATGCTGATGCTCGTGACTTACGGCGTGCTGGCGTTGACGCTGGGCATTCTGATGTTTGGCGGCACGATCGAACGGATGCTCGAATGGGCTTCGTGGGGCATGATCGCGTACATCTTTGCGTTCTTGATCGCGGTCAATGTGGCCTTCGTTCCCGGTAAGATCTGGTTGCAGACTCTGCAAGGATTCGCGGGCGTCGAGTTTTGGCAGGCAGTTCCGGGGAAGCTGATCGCGTTGTGGGGCGCGTTCACGAACCTGGACCGTGGCCAGCTTCCAATTCTTTGGCCGGAAGGGATCGAACCGCTGCTGATGGCCACGTTCTTCGCGACGGCGGGATCGGGAGGCATCGGCAACCTGACGATCTCGAATTGGATTCGCGACAAAGGCTTTGGCATGGGTTCCGTGGTGGGAGCGATTCCGAGTGCGGTGGGAGCGAAAGAAATTCGCCTGTCGCACATCGGCAAAGTGTTTGCGGTCACGGCCGAAAGTCTGCGACGTTGGAAGATTTGGTGGCGATACGTCGTGCTGGATCAAGTTTGGCTGTGGGCGTTGGGCTGCTTCGGCGGCATGTTTCTGAATGTGAACCTCGCGCAGGCGATCATCCCGATTGGCACGGATCTCTCGAAGGTCGGAGCCGGCGCGTTTCAGGCGCAATACATGGCCGAGCATTTCTGGCGCGGGTTGTGGCTGCTGGGATTGCTCAACGGCTTTTGGATTTTGTTCTCGACGCAGCTTGGCAACACGGACGTGTTGATCCGCACGCTGACTGACACGCTCTGGACTGCAAGTTCGCGAGTTCGCACTTGGCGCGACGGGTCGATCGCGAAGGTCTATTACTCGCTGCTGTTCGTGTTCACGGCGTGGGGACTGGTCGCCGTGCATCTCGGCAGCGCGATGACGCTCTTCAAGTATCTCGGCACGATGGCCGGGGTCGTGATGGCCCTGGCGGGCGTGCAGCTTTATCTCGTCAACACGCGGTTGCTGCCGCGCGAACTGCAACCAAGCTGGTGGCGGAAAGGCGCGTTGCTGCTGTGTTCGGCGGCCTACGGCACGATGTCGTTGATCGCGATTACGGATGTCGTGCGGAAGTGGATTGGGTAATCAGAAACGCGGATGTAGACCGGATGCCCATGTCCGGTCTTATTGTTCGACAACTTGTCACGATCATTACCACGGAGGTGACCGGACGTAGGCGTCCGGTCTACGCGCTACGACGGCAGCACCCAATCGCACAACTGAGTCTGCAACCAATCGCGGGGCCGCTCGCCATTGCCGATCGCGAGGTAGCCGAGGTGCCCGCCTCCCTCGGCGATGTGCAGCCGCACGTTGGCTGGTGGTACGAGACGCTCGAAGGCCGCGATCGGAATCAGCGGATCGTTGCGCGAGGTGAGGATCAGCGTCGGGACTCGGATGGCGGGAATGAATTGCTCGGAACTGCATCTCTGGTAGTAGTCGTCGGCATTGCGATAGCCAGAACGGGGGGCCGTATATTGGTCATCGAAGTCGACGAGACGTCGCGGTGCTCGAGGGAACGCTGGCGGCACGAAGTCCGGGCGTTTCTGCTGTAACTCGCTCAAGCGTTGCAGTAACTGACGCACGAAGTAGCTGTCGTAATGTCGCTGCGGCCAGCGCGACAGGCCGTAGGTGCAGCTTGCCAAATCAATCGGCGGATTGACCGCGGCCGCTCGAACGAGTTCCGACGGGATTCGATCGGGAGCCTCGCCGAGCAATTTCAAAATGATGTTGCCCCCCAGCGAGAAGCCAAACAACGAGATCTGCGAGTTGGGGCACCACTGCATCAATGCTCGCAACACTTCAAGCACGTCGTCCGAACAGCCCGCGTTGTAGGGTTTCAGAGCCAATCCGAAACCGGCACCGCAGCCGCGCAGGTCCAGGCGAAACGTGCGCACTCCGCGCTTATTCAGCATCGACGCCATGCGGACCAAGTACGAACTGCGATGTGACCCAGCGAGACCATGCAGCATCACGGCGACTGGACCGGAAATCCGCCAATCGGGTGGGCAGTCGTCGTGAACGGCGAGCGTGTCGCCATCGGGCAGCGGGACGTGACGAATCGTGGCACGTTCGTCGGGCAAGCGGCCGGGAAAGAATGCTCCCGCGAGCGTCTGGCGATGGCCTCCCGCCAAGGCCCAGTGAGATCGAAACGGCGGAATTGTGATCGGTGGCATGAGAAGGGTATTCGAGCGAGTTCGCGTCTCGGAAACTATTGTGGGTCGCGCTCCCATTCGTCGTCTCCTTCGATTCGTCGGGCTGCTGCTGTTCACGTCATTTGTAAAGAGCCCGACGAATCGAAGGAGACGACGAATGGGAGCAGGATGCTGTTGATGGCGATACGGAATGGTCTCGGCGACGGCGAAATCGCTCTTGCCAATCTACTACCCGGTTCGTAGATTTCCTCGCCTACTACCCAGGTCGTACATGCGGGCTGGCGATGAGTCCCCCTGAAGGAGCAAACGGGCGATGGCGAAGTCACACAAACTGGCCGAACTGCAATTGGCCATCATGCATGTGTTGTGGGAGCGGGGCGAGGCGACCGTGGCCGAGGTGCGGGCGGCTCTGGAGCCGGCGCGGCAGTTGGCTCATACGACGATCGGCACGATGCTCACGAAGATGGAGGCCAAGCGGCTGGTCGCACATCGCAGCGACGGAAAGGCGAATGTCTTTCGGCCGGTCATCAAGCAGGAGCGAGTTGGCCGCTCGATGGTCGCGGATCTGGCGGAGCGGCTGTTCGGTGGCGATGTGACCGCGCTGGTTTGTCATCTGCTCGACGAGTGCGACGTCTCTCGCGCGGAACTCGGCCGGTTGAAGAAGCTCATCCGTCAAAAGGAGGAGGAGCTGAAACATGCCGAATAGTTTTGACGAGTTCGGAGTGTCGATCGTCGTGCCGGCCGTGACGTTCTTGATGCACTCGACGTTGTGGCTGAGCGCGGCATGGAGCGTGTCTCGCTGGAAACTGTTCGACCGGCCGGAATGGTCCGAGCGGTTGTGGAAGCTGGCTGTCGTGCTGGGCTTGTGTACGGCTGCGGTGCAATTGGCGTCGCAGTGGTCGCAGCCGGTGTGGCAATGGCGGATTGAATCGCCGAGTTTTCTGATCGTCGCGTCGAATGAGACAACGCCAACGAGAGACGCGGCAGAGGAACGTGAAACTTTCCGTAGCCGAAGTCGTGAGACTTCGGATCGAACTCTCACGAGTTCGGCGACTCCGGAAAGAGTTCGCGGTCCTGTTGCTAAGTCGTCATCGCCAGAGAGATCCTTTGGCGAACCGTTCGTGAGCGAGGCAGATGAGTTCGAGGATTGGAAGTCGTCGATCGTGATTGCGCCAGGCGAGACGAAGTTGACTTCGGACGCTCAACGAATCGCCGAGGAGATGGCTGATTCCGTGGAGCAGATTTCCAACCTGCCCGTGAAACAGTCACCCCTGGAAGGTTGGAAACCTCCCCCACGAAGGGCGGTGTCGCTTCGCATGATGGCCGTTGCGTTGATGTGCCTGCTGTTGGGGGGAGCTGTGCGGCTCGCATGGCAAACGTGGCGATTTGCTCGGCAGTTGCGAAACGCGATGCTCGTCAACGCCGGAACGACGCGGCAATCGCTCGACCGATTGCTCAAGCGATCGAAGGTTCGACGGCCGGTGTTGCTGCTGGCTTCGGAACGAATTGGCGAGCCGGTTGCATTCGGTTTCTGGCGTTGGACGATCGTCGTGCCGAGCGGACTGGAAGCTCAACTCAGCCGCGACGAGTTGCAGGCGGCGTTGGCTCACGAGGTCGCGCATTTGGTGCGCGGCGATGTGCTGTGGCTGTGGATTGGCCGCGTGTTGACGGCGTGCTTCGCGTTTCAGCCGCTGCATCGCATCGCGGTGCGTCACTGGCAACACGCGGCCGAGTGCTTGTGCGATGACTGGGCCGTACAGCAATCGGTCTCGGCGGTGACGTTGGCGAAGTGTCTGACGCGCATCGCCGAGTGGCGGCTGGAGCGGCGATTGTTGACGGGTGGACTGGCTGCGGTCGGCTCGTCCGGTTTACTGACGGCTCGTGTCGAGCGGTTGCTGTCCGGAAAAGCGGAAGCGGTATCAACTCGCTCGCGACGAGTTCGTTGGCTGATCAGCGTCGCGGCATCGGGAATGTCGGTGGCCGTCGCCGCCTGGGCACCTTGCGCCGCGTGGCCCACTCAAACCGAAGGACAACTGAGCGGCACGGCGCTAGCCGCCGGTGTGGTTCAAAGAGAGATAACGGCGGCTAGCGCCGTGCCGCTCAGTGAAGATGCTTTGTGGCATGCCTTGTCGGACGAACTGCACGGGCTGAGCGATGACTTCGATCAGATCGATGCGCTGCTCAAGCAAAGCGAGTCGGATGTGGAAGTGCTCGAAGCCTCAACGCGTTTGCGCGACAACGCGGCCGAAATGCGTGAGCGATTACTGAAGATCAAAGCGTCAGTCTTAGCGAATCAGGTTCAATGAACAGGGACGTTCTTTCTCAACGGAGGTGACTCATGGAGATGTCGAAACTCAGACGATGTTGGCTGGCCTCGCTGCTGGCCGTTTTGTGTGTGACCGCAGTGTGGCGTGCCACGTTTTGGATTCCGCAGCCGATCTTTGCTCAAGAGGCTGCCGAGCAAACGCGTTCCGCTCGAGATGTGCCCACCCCCGCCGCAGAGTTGCGACAGCAGCAACTCGAAGACGGGTTGAAGAATCACCCGCTGGGACGTGCGCTGGCGGAGACTCGGCGCGAGGTGAAGCGGCCGGATGCACAGATTCAACTGGACGTGGACGTCTTTGAGGTCAATCGGAAGAAGTGTCTCGACACCGTCGCTGACAAAGGAATGCTCGCTGCGCTGAAGAAGGTCTTGGGTGAAAAAACTGACGGAGTCAAACGCCCGGTTCCGTTTCTGTTCGAGTCCGATGCGTTTGAGTTCTGGCGTGGCGTCCTGAGGAAGCAAGACCTCGCGAAGACTCTTGCTCAGCCAACCATCACGGTGGTGAATGGCAAACCTGCGTCGCTCATATCGGGCGGGGAATTCCCCGTGCTGACGGTCAAGGAGGCCGATCCGGCGACGGCCGCGTTTGGGTTTCGAGAGTTCGGCATGAAACTGAACATCAAGGCGACTCTGGTTCGGGACCAACTAATTCTGCTCGATGTCGACGGATCGCTCACGCAACTGTTGCCCGGCAACGAAGACGCGGCGGGAGTTCCGATTCAATCCTCGGTCGGACAGCGCGTGACGAGCGTCGCGCATGTGAAAGTTGGCCAGACGTTGGTACTGAGTACTGCTCCCCCGGAGAGTGAGTCCGAGAAGAATGGGGACTCGCTGAATGTCGAAGTGGTGCTCTTCGCGATCACCCCCACGCTGGTCGAGAAGCCTGACCCGGTTCCGAAACAGGTTCCCGCGCTCGATTCGAGCTTGCCGCCGAACGCGCCCGCGCCGGCAGCGGTTCGGCCTGTCGCGGTCGAAGCGGCGAACCATTTTCAGTTGGACGCACCGCAAACAGAACTCGTTTTGAATCTCGCCGAGGAGCGGACGTTTCGAACTGCGGAGAACATTCTGCGGGTCGATGGATTTGATCCGACGATTCAGGTGATTGCCCAATCCCCCAACACGATCGCGGTGAGAGCTGCGAAGCAAGGGACGACCACGTTTGTTGTCACCGACAAAAACGGCGGGAAGTTCGCGGTGACGATCCGAGTTGATCCAGCCTCGCATGAACTTCAAGAGTTGCTGAATTGGCTCTATCCCGATGCTCGCGTGATGGTCATTCGCGTGCGGGAGTCCGTGCTGTTGCGAGGTGTCGTGACCGATGTGGAGCACATCACGCAGGTCATGGAAATTGCGGAGCAGTTCTTTCCGAAGGTTCTGAACCAACTCAAGGTCACCGAGAAGTCCGAGCGTTCGGCGAAGCCCGCAACTCAGAAGAACATCCCGGCCGGAGTGAAGGCCGCCAAGCTGAAGGCTGAGGAACTGCAATCGCTGGTGGATCGGCTCTATCCAACCGCAAAAGTCGAGGCAATCACTGCGCAGGATGGCGTAATCCTTCGCGGTTCTGTTCCCGAACTGGATCAAATTCGGCAGATCGAGGAATTGGCCGAACAGATCTTTCCGAAAACGCTGAACTTCCTCAACGTCACCTCTCGCGATGGTGTCACACGGACGCGATCCGGACTATTTATTGCGGCCTTGAAGGAGCGGTTTCCGCAAGCTCGGTGGAGATGGGGGCGACCGTATGGACGCTTGGCGGTCGTGGTGCCGTCCTCAATGGGGGAATTCGATCAAGCCAAGATTCAAGAATTGGGACGCAAATTCTCCGTAGGTCTAAATTTCGAAGTGGACGACACGCCGCACGCCTCAGTGGTCCCCAACAGTGACGCCGACTCGGTCACTGACTCGAAGTTGGCGACTCCCTCAGGAAAGGTTTCTCCACCGACGGCCTCGCCTGTCGAACAAGAGCTTCGCTCGCTGCACGACGACGTACGCGAACTGCGGCAAGACTTGCGGCGATTGATTGAGAAGTTGGAGAAACGAGTGCCTGAGAATGAGGTTCATAGATCGTAGAAGCGGATTCAACTGCCCGATGTTCGTGAGATCGCCGTACCGCGACCGTTAGGGAGCGGTCTCAATCCATCACGGCGGGCCGCTCTCTGCCGGTCGCGGTGCGGTTCCTTCTTATTCGCTGTTGTTCGCCGCACCATGCCATCGGTTCGCGACGACCGCTGGCGTCTTCAGCGATCCAAACTCTCTGTTGTCGCACGCTTGTCTTCCGATAGAGTCCCGCGCCGCTGATGGAGCGGCGTTTGGATTCTGTTGAGGAGCGACGATGCGTGCGACGAAGGTGTTGTTTTGGCTGGCTCAGTTGGCCGGCGTGGCGGGGACGATCTGGTTGTTGTGGGGATCGGACCTGCCGCTGGGGGTTCCGAACGAATGGACTTGGGATCGCATTCAGTTCGATGACGCGACGTTCAAAGAAACCGCGTTGGGCTGGGGCATCGTGGCTCTGGCAACCGTCGGCTATCTGCTGTTCTGCTTGTTCGCTGACCGCCGTGTGCTGGAGGCGAATCGCTGGGAGATGACCGGTTGGCTGGCGGCGCTGGTCGTCGTCGGCGCGACTTGGCACGGCATCGTTCAAGAATGTCCGCCGGAGCCGCATCGGCTGAACAAGGTCGGCTGGGTGCTGTGGTATCACGGGTTTCAAGGTTACTACGAAGAGGCCAAGGGCCGCGCGAGCCAGGAGCCGGACTATCTCGCCAAGTATGCCGAGCGGATGCGCGAAGGGGACGTCTTGCACTTCGGCACGCATCCGCCCGGATTCATTTTGTTGCACAAGTCGGTCATCCGGTTCTTAACCCGCTTCCCGAAGTTGCAACCGATGTTGCTGGAGTATCAGCCGGACTCCGTGCGTGAAGGGATTCAGATCATCGCCGTGAACTCGGCGAGAACGACGATGCCGCTGACGGACGTGGACCGCGCGGCGTTGTGGCTCTCTGGCTTACTGGCCGCGCTGGCGGCGATGAGCACCGTCGTGCCGCTGTTCTTTCTCGCGCGTCAGACGTGCGGGCGCGAGGTGGCGTGGCGAGCGGTCTGTCTGTGGCCGTTGATTCCCGCGCTGGCGGTGTTTCATCCGGTGTCGGATCTATGGCTGCCGTTCTTCGCGACATCGTTCCTCGCCGTCTGGGGGCGAGCGTGGTCTCAACGATCCATCGCAGCCGGATTGCTCGCCGGTCTGGTGATGTTTCTGGGAATGACATTGAGCCTCGCGATGCTGCCGATCGCGTTTCTCGCCGCGCTGTGGACGCTGTCCGATTGCGCGTTCGGTGAAGCCATCGAACCGTTCGGCACTCGCGTGAAAGAATTGGCGCAGTGCGTCGCGGCCGCGCTGGCCACGTTTGCTGTTTTCGTGGGACTGACGTGGTGGTTGTACTCACTCGATCTGCCGAGCGTGTGGATGCAGAACTTCCATAATCACGCCGCGTTTTACACGAAGCCGGAGTATCAGCGGACGTTTTCGTCTTGGCTGCTGGTCAACCCGATCGAGTTGGCTTTGGCCGCCGGCACGCCGGTCTTTCTCGTCGCCGTTTCGAGTTGGCTGACCAGCACGAAAGGCTGCCTGCGATCCGGCCGTTCGTTGGCGAGTTTTCGATTGTGGTGCTTCGTTACGCTGGCCGTGCTGTGGCTGACCGGCAAGAACTCCGGCGAGGCGGCTCGGCTGTGGATCTTCCTGATGCCGTGGCTGCTGTGGGTCTCCAGCCGCGAGCCGGAAATCACCGCCAAGATCGTCAACGGCCCCGGCCAAACGCTCCCCGAATACACCGGCACGCCCGCGCGCGGTTGGCTGGTGCTGATGGTCCTGCAAGCGGTGGTCTGCACGGCGACGGTCAGTCGAGTGGATGGGTTTCACTTCAAGACGACGGTGCCGATTGATCCACCACAATCGCTGCTCCGCGCTCCAGAGAGCGACGATCACTCTGGCTCGTCGCCGTCGGGCCGATAGACTGGCGGTAGGTTTCCGACAGCAAGGAGTCTATCCATGTCGATCACACTTCCCGAACCGCTGACGAAGTTCATTCAAGAGAAGGTGCAATCGGGAGAGTTCGCCTCGGTGGACGAAGCGATTTGCCAGGCGGTCCAATTCTGGCACGATCAGCAACACATCGATGATCGACACGCCGACGCCATCGCCGCAGGGCTGGCCGATTTGGAACGCGGCGACTATTCCGATTACGACGCTCATGAGTTGCGGGAATTCTTTGGCACTTTGAGTGAGCGAGCGGTCCAACAATCTCGCGGATGAAGTGCGGAGAATGTTGGAAATGAAACGCTTCCGAATCACTCGCGCGGCCAAAGCCGATCTGACCGAGATCACGGACTACATCGCCGCTGACAACCCACAGGCGGCACAAAGAGTTCTCGGTGACATCCTTGATCGTTTGGAACGGCTTGGCGGCCTGCCAGGGATGGGGCCGCGTTGCGAGCAATATGGCAAACACCTGCGCCGATTCGCGGTTGGCAACTACGTCATCTATTACAAGCCGACTGCCCACGGGATCTCGGTGATCCGTGTGCTGCACGGCGCTCGCAACGTGGACGACATTCTCGGTTGATCGATCGTCTCACGACGAATCGGTTATCGCGCCGTCTCCAGCTTGCTGCGATAGAACTCCAACGCCTCGCGGTACTCGGCCAGTTCGGCGTCGCTGAGCACGTCTTTGTTGCGGGCGATTTCTTCCTCGCAGCGCTGGATCAAGTAGCGGACTTGGTCGCGTCTGGGCTGCAATGGCTTGTTGGGGACATCGACAAAGACGGGAGCCGTGTGTGCGAAACGAAATCGCCCGTTCGGCAATTCTTCCCAGCAGCGGATGGCACCCCAGCACGATTCGTCGCCACCAATAATATGCAGTTCCTGGCTTACAGCGACCAATGTCCCACCGTGTGTCATGGTGCCGTCAAATGTGGCCACGCCGTTTAGAATTCGTTCGATTCGCACGCGATATGGACTGGAAATCCAATAACGGATCTTCGCAACATTCGGAACAGATCGATCGACCGTAAACCACAGCATCGGTCCAGTCGTCACAACGCTTCGGCCTTCGTTGAGTCGCTTCTGCCACAGTTCCGGCGTGAATTGTTCTTTTCCGAGATCGACATAGACTCGGCTGAAGCCGGCGGGGACGGGATGGACTCCGTTGGCGGTGCCGGCGGTCGGGCGCATTCGCAGGCCGCAGTTGAGCATCGCGTAGTATTGCTCCCAGCCGAAGTGCAGCCAGCCGAGTTCGGTGAAGCCCTCTTTGTCGGTCTCGATGCGCGGGTTATCGCGCCAGTTGTTTTCGATCGTCCAGGACTTGAAGGCGAACTCGGTGCGCCAGATGTGATTGTTCGAGAGGGGGTACAGATCAGCCTTCATGACCGGCGCGATGATTGGCGTCCAGGCCCAGGAATGTTTTTCGAGATCGAGCAACGCGCCTTGCTTGTGGGCTTCTTCGGCCACGGCCTTCAGCGGCGGGATGCCAATCTTCAGCGGTTCCTTCTGGCCCAGGATCAGGACCGCGCCGAGCGTGTGTCGTTTCTGGCCGACTGAGAAGATTTCGTACTCGGTGTTGCGCGGCACGATGGCGTGCGTCGGATCGGCGAAGATCGGTTCGGTTGGGATTGGCTGCGGATCGACTCGGCCTTTTTCCGGCAGCGTGTGAGTCACCGTGACCCACTGCGACATCGGATAAACCATGTTGAGGTCTTCGGCCAGCGCGACGTTCGAGAGTTCGGCGATCGGACGATGGACGTGAGTGTCGCCGGAGTACCAGCCACGCTCGGCCATGTTGATCCAGCGTTTCAGCTTGATCGTGACTGCGGCCGGCTTGTCGTTGATTTCGACCTCTTGAGTGGCGGTCAGGTACTCCTTGCCTCGTTCAATGGTGAGCGTGTACTTGCCGGGAGGCAGTTCGGCGAGGAACGGATGAGCCGACAGCGTCGTGTGTTTCTCGACGCTCTTCTGATCGCGGGCTTTGTCGTAAACGATGGCCGAGCCTTTCGGATCGGCGGACTTCGCAAAGAACCACTTCGCTCCGTCGGCCGATTGGATGTAAAGCCGAGCCGGCAAGAGTCGTCCTGAGTCGGCGTCGCGAATTTCGCCCTGCAAGGAGGCGGCGTGTCCGCTGCCGGACCACTCTGATACGAAACAACCAGCCAAGCCGACGATCATCAACAATCGCACGAGTGACATGTGACAGCTCCGAAAAAGGAGTCCGTGGAATGCTTTCATTTTTCGCCCTTCATCTTCCGCCAGCGCCTTCTGAAGTCTCGAAGAGCTGGCGGAAAATGAAGGGCGGAAAGTGAAAATAGTTCAATCGCCGGGCGGATGAGTTGGGAAACGCGCTCGATACCACTGATAGGCAATGCGAAATGGTGGCGAGAACTGTTCCGGTGAGCGTGTCAGCCACTGGTCGATTTCCGTCAGGACATAAAACCCGCCGCCAGCGATTTCGCCGGGATCGAACTGCGGCGGCGTGTCGGTGATCGTGCGATAGAGGACCGTGAACTCGTTCGCCGTCTCCGGCCCGGCGGGGAATTTGGCCAGCCGTTCGACCGGCGACGTCAGGCCGAGTTCTTCCTGCATCTCGCGCGGAGCGGTCTCGTCGTAATTCTCTCCGGCAGTGACATGCCCGGATGCCGAGGATGTGTAGCACAGCGGGTACTCGTCCTTCGTCGCCGAACGCTGCTGCAACAGCAGTTGGCCGCGCGAATTGAAGACGAAGATCGACACGGCTCGGTGCAACAGCTTCTGTCGATGCACCTCTGAGCGAGCCATCTGGCCGATCACTCGATCTTGGTCATCGACAATGTCGAAGAGTTCTTCGGACATGTTTCTTCTTGCCTTCATTTTCCGCCCTTCATTTTTCGCCGGCGAGTTTTGCAGGTTGAAAGATCTGGCAAAAAATGAAGGGCGGAAAATATCGCTACGGCACTTGGTCCAGCACGCTGGAATCGACATAGATCGGCAGGTGTGGTTCGTAGTGGACGGCCAGAGCAACCGCGTCGCTCGGACGGCTATCGACTTCAATCAGATTGCCTCCTTGGCGAATGATCAGCTTGGCGAAGTAAGTGTGTTCGCGCAGGTCGTTGATGATGATGCTTTCGATCTCGCCCCCCAGAGCCTCGACGGTCGCCTTGAGCAGATCGTGAGTCAACGGACGCTGCGGGTATTCCTTTTTGACACGGCGGTCGATGCTGGTGGCCTCGAAGAGGCCGATCAGGATCGGCAGCATCCGCTCACCATCGACCGCGCGCAGGTAGATCACCTGTTGGTCGCTGACTTCGCTAATCATGATGCGGGCAAGTTCCATCGGCACGAGCACGGGACACCTCTTGTGAGTAGGTCAGCCGGCAAGATGCTTCCGGCGAGTTGGCGGGATTATAGGAGTCGCCTCGCGAACGCGCCAGCGTACTGCCTCGCACAATCAATGCGGTCCCGATCCATTGATTGCCCGGCCTCCGAACGACCGCTAGAGTCTGCCCGCCTCGCTAAGAGGAATTGTTTTCGACACAACCAGCATTCGGAGTTTGGTGGCTTCATGAGCGACGACCGAGCGGCGATCGAGGCGGCAGCGGGGGAATCCATCGAGAAACTGAGCCAAGGATACCGGAAAATCCGCGAGCAGATGGCGCAGGTCATCGTCGGTCAGAATGAAGTCATCGACCAGTTGCTGATCGCACTTTTCAGCCGCGGGCATTGCTTGTTGGAAGGTGTGCCGGGACTCGCCAAGACCTTGATGATCAGCACTCTAGCCCGCTGCTTGTCGATGTCGTTTGCTCGCATCCAATTCACCCCCGACTTGATGCCCGCCGACATCACCGGCACCGAAGTCCTGCAAGAAAACAAAACCACCGGCCAGCGCGAGTTTCGCTTCATCACCGGCCCGCTGTTCCACAACGTCATCCTGGCCGACGAAATCAACCGCACACCGCCGAAGACTCAGGCCGCGCTGCTGGAAGCGATGCAGGAACGGCAAGTCACCGTCGGCCAAACGCGACACATCCTCGCCGATCCGTTCTTCGTGCTCGCTACGCAGAACCCGATCGAGCAAGAAGGAACCTACGCGCTGCCAGAAGCTCAGCAGGACCGCTTCATGTTCAAGGTTCACGTCGGCTATCCGAACTTCGCCGAGGAAAAACAGATCGCGAAGCAGACGACCGGCATCCACAACGACGCCGTCGAAGCGGTCCTCGACGATGACGACATCATCGAACTGCAACGGATCGTCCGCCAAGTCCCCGTGACCGACCACGTCGTCGAGTACGCCCTCGCTCTCACGCGGCAAACGCGAGTCCGACAACCCGGCACCCCCGACTTCATCAACGAATGGCTGAGCTGGGGAGCCGGCCCGCGCGCCGTGCAATACCTGTTGCTCGGAGGCAAGACGCGAGCGTTGCTCAACGGCCGCACGCACGTCAGCACCGACGACATCATCGCAATGGCCAAACCGGTCCTCCGCCACCGCATCGTCCTGAACTTCGCCGCCGAATCCGAAGGGATCACTCCCGACCACGTCATCGACAAGCTGATCGAATCGACTCCCGCCAAAGAAGGCGAACTCTCCCGCGACCCCCGCTTCCAAAAAATCTTCGCGGCGTGAGCCAACGTCGTGGTCCCGGCTTAAAACATTTGGAAATGAACGTGGCAACGGTTTTGAATCCGGAAACATGGGCACGTTTTTGCCAAGGACCACAGTCATGATCCAACCGATTTCACGCACCGAACCGAAGCGGCTTGAAATGTCTGACGCAGAGTTTGAGCGAATCTGCCAAACCGCCGCGCGAGAGGCTGTGGTTCGCAACGCCAAACTCGGCTTTCCAGCGGTTTCGAGCGAGAACGGTCAAATCGTCTTTCGATCGCCTGAACAAGTCCTGGCTGAGTTTGCAGCGGAGACAAAATCGCCGAGTGCCGGTCAGACGAACTGAGTGCCCCTGAAGGATAAACCGACTCGTGAAGACCTCTCACAAGCATCTGCGTCCCGAAGTCATCTCGCGAGTTGCTCGACTGGAAATTCAGGCGAGGCAAATCGTCGAGGGCTTTTTGTCGGGCGGGCATCGCAGTCCGTATTTCGGGCAGTCGGTCGAGTTCGTGCAGCATCGCGAGTACGTCCCTGGTGACGACGTGCGGCGCATCGACTGGAAGGTCTGGTCGAAGACCGACAAGGTTTATGTGAAGCTCTACGAGGAAGACACGAACCTGCGGACGACGCTGATCGTGGACCTCAGCGAGTCGATGCGGTTCGGTAGCGGAGCGGGACGCTCGCCGCACGGATTGGCCACGAAATACGACTACGCCTGCACGACGGCGGCGACGCTGGCGCACTTGCTGCTGCGGCAGCAGGATTCGGTCGGGTTGGTGGCGTTCGACGAGGCGATTCGCACGCAAGTTCCGCCGCTGAGCAAACGGACGCACTTCAACGATATCTTGCTGGCCCTTGAAGCCGAGGAACCGAAGCAGAAGACGGACATCTTCGACGTGCTCCGTCACGTCGCTGAGGCTCAAGGACGCCGAGGCATGATCGTGCTGATCTCCGATTTGCTTGTGCCGCGACCGGGGCTGTTCAAGGGGCTGAAACTGCTCCGCCACCGAGGCCACGACGTGCTCGTCTTTCATGTGCTGGACGACGAGGAACTCGATTTCAACTTCACCGGCACGACGAAGTTCGAGGGGATGGAAGAACTCGGTGACGTGCTCTGCGATCCACGTTCTCTGCGCGACGGCTACCTCGCCGCGATGCACTCGTACTTGGACGAACTACGCCGCTTCTGCGCCCAGCAAACGATCGACTATCGCACCATCCGCACCAGCGAGCACATCGACGCTGTCCTGCTGGCCTACATGCACCACCGCATCGGCATGGTCCGGCATTGAGATTCTTGCGGTTCCATTTTCCGCCCTTCATTTTTCGCCGCACCAAAACGAAACTGGCGGAAAATGAGGGGCGAAAGATGATGGCAGATGTTGGTGGACTTCAAATATCTTGTCGCTGTTGGATGCGAGCGAAACCAACTTCGGAGGCGGTGACATGCGTCGTTTTCTTTGGTGTCTTGTCGGCTATTGGTGCGTTGTCGGCTTTGACGCGAAATGTTTCGCGCAAGACGCCAAGCCAATGGGGCCGGACTTTAATTCGCAAGTTGCTCCGATCTTTAAGAAGTACTGCAACGGCTGCCACAACGCCGACGAGAAAGAAGGCGGGCTGATCCTGGAGTCGTTCGACTCGGCGTTGAAGGGGGGCAAGCGCGGGGCGGTGGTTGTTCCCGGCAAGAGTGGCCTCAGCCGCCTGGTGCTCAGCGTTGAGAAGAAGGTCAAGCCGGTGATGCCTCCGGAGGGAAATGCAGGACCGAAGCAGGAGGAGATCGCGATCCTCAAGGCGTGGGTTGATGCGGGAGCGAAGGGGCCGGCAGGGCAGGCTCCCGATCCGACGTTGCTGGTGACACCGAAGATCGCGACCAAGGGACCAGTGCGACAGCCGATTCAGGCGCTGGCGTGGTCGCGCGATGTCGCGACGATCGCGGTCGCGCGGCAGGGGCGCGCCGAGTTGCTTCGTATTCCACCCACTCCCGGAGAAGTTACTCGCGGTGTGCCGGACTCGAAGACTCTGGTGCGTGAATTGGCTGGGCTGCGTGGGGTCATCAACGATATCGGTGTGGCTCACGATTTGAGTTTTGTCTTCGCGGCGGCTGGTGAGCCGGGTGTGTTTGGCGAAGTGCGACTCTTCAAAGTTGTAGACGGCTCGCCGATTCGCACGATTCAAGGGCATCGCGATGCCATCTACACGGCGGAGCTAAGCCCCGACGGCAAGCTGCTGGCGACAGGGAGCTACGACCAGAAGGTCAAACTTTGGAACGTCGAAACCGGCGCGGAGGTACGGACTCTGCACGGTCACAACGACGCCGTGTACGACGTCGCGTTTCATCCGAATGGTCAGATTCTGGCGAGCGCGTCGGGTGACCGAACGGTGAAGTTGTGGAACGTGGCGACGGGCGAGCGGCTCGACACGCTCAATCAGCCAGAGAAGGAACAGTACGCGGTCGCGTTCAGTCTCGACGGCAAGCGGATCGTCGCGGGCGGCGTCGATAAGCGGATTCGAGTGTGGGACATCACCGCCGGAGGCAAAGAGGGGACGAACCCGATGGTGTTCTCGCGATACGCTCACGAAGGGGGAATCCTCAAGCTCGTCTTCTCGCCGGACGGCAAGATGCTGGTCTCGTCGGCCGAAGATCGGCGGATCAAGCTGTGGGAGACGCAGTCATTCACGCAACTCAAAGTGTTGGAGACTCAGCCCGACTGGCCGCAAGCGCTGGCGATCTCGCCGGACAGTTCGACGCTGCTGGTCGGCCGATTGGATGGATCGTTGCAGTCGTATCCGATCGCGAACGCCGGCGCGGGACTCGTCGTCTCGACGCCACTGACGGGCGATTCGATTCCGCCGCTCGCGAGCGAATCGGCTGCGATGCAGACCATCGAAGAGGCCGAGCCGAATGATGCGGTGACTCAAGCTCAAGCAATCACGCTGCCGGCGACGGTCAACGGCAAGTTCGTGGCGGCAGGCGATCGTGACCTCTTCCGCTTCGATGCCAAGGCCGGACAAGTCTGGATGCTCGAAACGAACGCCGCTCGCAAGGGATCTCTGGCCGACACGAAACTGGAAGTGCTCACTCCCGACGGCCGTCCGGTGCAGCGGCTCGTGTTGCAAGCCGTCCGCGAGACGTACAACGAGTTCCGGCCGATTGATTCCAACGGACCGGACATCCGTTTGAAGAATTGGGAAGAGATGGAACTCAACCAGTTCCTCTACATTGGCGGCGAAGTGCTCAAGACGTTTCGAATGCCGCAAGGACCGGACTCTGGAATGCAGATGTACGCGAACGGCGGCAAGCGGATCGACTACTTCGATACGAGTGCCACGATCCACGCGCTCGATGAAGTCTGTTACATCGTCGAGCCGTATCCTGTCGGCACGAAGCTGATCGACAACGGCCTGCCGGTCTTTCCGCTGAACTACGAAAACGACGACGACGGCGAGCGCAAACTTGGCAATGACAGCCGTCTGCGATTCACGGTCCCGGCCGATGGGACGTATCTCGTCAAAGTGACTGATACGCGCGGCTTCGGCGGTGACAAGCACGATTACTCACTGTCTATTCGCCCTCCGAAGCCTGATTTCACTCCGTCGCTTGCCGGTGCCAAAGACGCGACCGTCGCCGCCAGCAGCGGCACGCGAGTCACTTTCCAGATCGACCGCACTGACGGCTTCGATGGCGACGTGCGCTTCGATGTCACGGGATTGCCCGAAGGCTTTTCGATTTCGACTCCGACTGTCGTTGAAGCGGGGCATACGCAAGCCCGCGCGGTCTTGAGCACCTCGCTGGATGCCAAAGAGAAAGCTCCGCCGAAGGAAGTTTGGGCGAACGTGAAGATCACCGCCACGGCGTCCATTCACGGGAAAGCGGTTACGAAAGAGGCCGGGACGCTGGGCGAGATCAAGCTCGCGGACAAGCCGAAGTTCGTTGTCTTCCTCAACCCCGATCGACAGCCACTCAAAGCCGACAAATCGGCCGACTCGCCGGCAACACCGGATGACATTCCGGAATTGGTGATCGCGCCCGGCACGACGATCAGCGCGATGCTGCGCATCGAACGCGCCGACAAGTTCAACAACGAGCAACGCTTCGACGTCGACAACTTGCCGCACGGCGTGATCGTGGACAACATCGGGCTCAGCGGCGTGATGATTCGGCAGGGGGAGATCGAACGTCAGATTTTTCTCACGGCGTCAAGCTGGGTGCCGGAGTCGACGCGCTTGATCTACGGCATCTCTCAGCAAGAGGGAAACCAGGCGTCGCGGCCGGTGCGGTTGAGCGTGCGCTCGGCTAAGTAGCACGGCTCTCCAGGGCCGGGCGTTCGGGCCTGGAGACTCGAACTACGAGGACAAGATCGCGTAGTAGGTCCAGCCCGAGGCGATCGACATGGCGATCAGCGTGTAGATAAATAATGCCGAGAGCATTTTGCAGATGGATCGGCCGGCTGATTGATCGGCGGCGACGAACTCGGCAAGTTCCGCTTTGTCGAACAGTTCGTCGGAGGTCGCGGTCGACTCGTGGCTATGAGCGTCGGACATGGAACAGGCTCCAGGATCAATGGCGTGTGAGAACAATCGAAAACTTGTCCTGCGGACAAAGTCTGTTGGCTTGAAAGCGGGCGGATTCTGAGGAAATCATAGAGACGTGTCGAGTTCAGCAGCGACTTTTCCGCATGCCACGTCACAATCCGGCTGGAGCGGATGAGTTTTGTCCGTTCGATGCTGATCCGGGAAATGATCGATGGAATTGGAACGAGGAGGCCAACATGCCCTTGTACGAATATGTGATCCTCAACGCCGACGGCACGGAGGGGGAGACCTTTGAAGTGCTGCAACGAATCAGCGATCCACCGCTAAAGAAGCACCCGGAGACCCATCAAAAAGTCCGCCGCATCATGTCGTCGCCGAGCGTCAAGAAGCCCTATCGCGGTGGGAAAATCACGGGAGACACCAGCAACAAGAATCTGGAAAAACTGGGTTTCACCAAGTACCAAAAATCCAAGACGGGGACTTACGAGAAGGTTCTCGGATCGGGCCCGGATCTGATTAAACGGGATGCTGAGTAATCCAATCGGAATTTGATCAGGAGATTGATCATGATTCGTTTCCGCTGCTTGACCTCGTTGTTTTTGGTATTCGGATTTGTCTTTTCCGTCTCCGCTGCGGATGCGAACCGTCCCAACATCGTCTTCATCCTCGCGGATGATCTCGGCTACGGAGAACTCGGCTGCTTTGGGCAGACGAAGATCAAGACACCCAACGTCGACAAGCTGGCGTCTGAGGGGATGCGTTTGACGCAGCACTATTCGGGCAATGCGGTGTGTGCTCCGTCACGTTGCGTGCTGATGACCGGCAAGCATCCGGGGCACGCCTTCATTCGGAACAATCGCAGCACGCCGCCGGAGGGGCAGTATCCGATTCCCGCGGACACCGTCACGCTGCCGAAATTGCTGGGCAAGCAAGGCTATGTCTGCGGTGGGTTCGGCAAGTGGGGCTTGGGCGGGCCGGGGTCTGCCGGCGAGCCGCTCAAGCAGGGAATGAATCGCTTCTTCGGATTCAACTGCCAGGGAGTTGCGCACAACCACTATCCAACGCATCTGTGGGACGATGACAAGCAAGTGCGGCTCAACAACCCGGACTTCGATGCGCATCAAAACAAACTCGCCGCCGGAGCCAAGCCCAACGATCCCACCAGTTACGAAGGGTTCGTCGGCAAGGAGTTCGCTCAAGACGTCATCATGGAGCAAGCGTTGCGATTTGTGCGCGACAACAAGAGCCGACCGTTCTTCTTGTATGTCCCCAGCACGATCCCGCATCTGGCGATCCAGGTGCCGGAAGACTCTCTGGCCGAGTATGCCGGCAAGTTCGACGACCCGCCGTATGTCGGCGGCAAAGGCTATCTGCCGCATCGGCAACCACGAGCAGCCTATGCCGCGATGATCACTCGATTGGATCGCGATGTGGGACGGATCGTGTCGCTCGTGCGTGAACTTGGCCTCGAAGAGAACACGCTGTTCGTATTCAGTTCGGACAACGGCCCGGCCTACGACGGCATCGGCGGGACCGACGCCGACTTCTTTAATTCCGCCGGACCATTACGCGGCAAGAAAGGTTCGCTGTACGAAGGGGGCTTCCGTGTTCCGACGATTGCACGTTGGAAAGGGAAGATTCCAGCCGGTACGTCTCGTGACCGAGTCAGCGGCTTTGAAGACTGGCTGCCGACGATGTTGGACGTCGCCGGTGCGAAGGACTCGATTCCGAAGAACATCGACGGTCTCAGTCTGTTGCCGACGCTGCGCGGCGAATCTCAAGCCGAACGACCATACCTTTACCGCGAGTTCCCGGACTACAGCGGCCAGCAAAGCGTGCGCGTTGGCGATTGGAAAGCCGTTCGGCAGAATCTCAAGCCGCGCGGAAAAGCTGCTGATGCCGATCCCGCGAAGATCGTCCTCAAGACCGAGCTCTACAACTTGAAAGACGACCTCGCCGAATCGAAGAATGTCGCTGCGGAACATCCTGACCTTGTCGCTAAGCTCGAACGACTGATGCGCGAACAGCACGTACCGTCCGCGGAGTTTCCCTTCCCCGTGCTGGACCGAGCCAAGTAATCGGGTCGATGAGAAAAGAGCTTTGAAGTCTGCGGTTGCTCGCGTACTCTGCATTCCGAACTTCAGAACCGGCCTAATGTCTCCTCAATGAAAACGGGGAACGAGTCATGCTCAGGATTCTTGGCCAAGGGACAACGCTGTGCGACGGAATCACTCGCCGAGAGATGCTGCGAGTTGGCGGGTTGGCCTTGGGGGGAGTCACACTGGCCGATGTGTTGCGAGGACGCGCAACGGCTGGGGCATCAGCAGGGCGCGGGAAGTCCGTCATCATGATATGGCTGCGCGGAGGAATTTCTCATATCGACAGCTATGACATGAAGCCGAAAGCTCCCGCCGAGATTCGGGGCGAGTTTCAATCGATCTCCACGAATCTGCCGGGTGTCCAGATTTGCGAGTACCTGCCGAAGCACGCTCAGATGCTGGACAAGCTCGCGATCGTGCGCGGCATTAAGTCGATCGACCTCGGCGACCACACGCCGCATTACATCCTGACCGGCTTTCCGGAGCGTGGAAAGCGGCCAGTCCTGGGAGGAGTCGTCAGCCATCTGCAACCTCGATCCGATGGCCTGCCCCCGTATGTCAGTCTGATGTACAAGCCGCCGGGCTTGTATGACAACGAAGGCCCGACCTATCTCGGTCCCGCTCATCGCCCGTTCGTACCCAGAGCGGAAGGACTGGCAAACCTGAGCCTGGTGAAGAGCGTCTCGCTCGATCGTCTGCGTGATCGTGGGCAACTCTTACGCGAATTCGACACGCTCAACCGCGAGGTCGATCACCGTGGAGCCATGCAGGGATTGGATGCCCACACACAGCGAGCGATGCAGATGATCGCGTCGCCCGCCGTGCGTGAGGCGTTCGATGTGTCGCGCGAGCCGCCCGAAACGCATGCCCGCTATGGCAAGTACTGTGAGAACTTTCTGATCGCCCGGCGTGTGGTTGAGGCGGGCGTCCCGGTTGTGACTTTGAAGGTCGGCGACTGGGACACGCACGAGAAAAACTTCATCGACATGCGTGACCAGTTGCCGCAGCTCGACCAAGGATTTCACGCGCTGATCACCGACCTGCACGACCGAGGTCTGCAAGACGATGTCGCGGTCGTGATGTGGGGCGAGTTCGGTCGAGCACCGCGCATCTCGCGCGGCGACGGCCGCGACCACTGGCCGGAAGCGGGAGCGGCTGTTATCGCTGGCGGCGGCTTTCAAGTCGGCCAAGTCGTCGGCGAGACCGACTCGCATGGCGGCCAATCGAAAGGCCGACCTTACACGCCCAGCAATGTGCTGGCGACTTTGTATCACCACTTGGGCATCGACCCGGCGGCCACGATTCTCGATCACAACCGACGGCCGATGCATGTGCTCGACGACCGCGAAGTCGTGCGAGAACTCAGTTCCGTGTGAAGGTTTCGCTTGTGAGCGACTCAGATCAGTTCGCCATGCTCTTCCGGAGTTCCGCGAGAAGCTGATCGACTTCCGACGGATCGTAACCGGGCGGGGTCGCGTGGTTCGGTCGGTATTTCAGTCGCGTCCGCAAGGGAATCAGTGCTCGCGAATCACTCGCTGGCGAGAAGGGCGTCTTCCCTGTGAGTCGTTGGAGCGATTGGCTGGCTGCGGCGAGGGCGAGAAATCGTTGCATCTGGCCGTCCCAGTTTGGCTGCCACTCGGCATCGGACTTCGCGTCGATCACCCGATGCAGCAGTTGCGTGGCTTGCGCGGCGTCGTAGCGAGCGGACTCTTGAGAGCGCAACCAACTCGCCAGGTCATCGCTGGCTCGTTGAGCGGCTGTGACCACTTCATTGGCCGGAGCCGAACGCAATCGTGACTGGCCCATCACCGTGAGCAACGCATCCAAAGATTTCTCGGACGCCGTTCCGTGAGCCAGGAATTTCGCGGAGGGCACCGACCACGATCCCCAACGCGGAGTTCCCAGCGGCTGGCGAAGCGTCGGACGTCCCAGCGTCGGCTCCGTCAGGTCGTGGTGGCAGGCATTGCAATCGAACTCGGCGAAGTCCGGCAGGAGATGAGACTGTTTGTTGTGAACGGCTTGCTTGGCTCGCGCGCCGACGATGTCGGCCATCGCTTTGGCCGAGGCGGCTTGTCCGATCGCCCAGAGCCGAACTTCTTGTCCCGGATCTTGCTGAGTTTCCGCCGTGGCATCCCAGTGCCTGGGCAGCATCGAGTGGAATGACGACATCTCAAACGCCAAACGGGGATGTCCCGCCCCGATGAGATCGTGATCGACCGTCGCGGCCGGAGAGCCGATATGGCAGGCGACGCACGTTTCCGTACGAGTGGTCATCGAACTGAGGTTGCGAAAACCCAATTCCGACTTTTGTGTCGTTGAGAGAGATTTCCAAGTGCGAGTGGTGTGCTTCGCAACCCAATCTCCCGCCGCTCCGTGGCAGCTCTCGCAGCCGACGCCGTATTCGATCGCGAACCGATCGCCGTGATTGGGTTTCGGATCTCTGGAAGACGAGTGACACGCCAGGCAGCGAGCATGTTGGTGCGCGCCGACGTTTTCGCCTTTGTCGTTCTTCAGATCGAGCTTCTTGGCCATCGCGACCGAGACGTCATTGAAGAGGATCTCGTAAGCCCGTCGGTGCATCGTATCGCGTTGCTGCCAGGCTCCCGCTTCGCCGCCCACCAGTGAGCGTCCGCCGTGACAGCTCACGGCATTGCAACCGGCGACTCCGATCAGTTGATGCCCAAGCCCCTCGGCCTTGCTGGCTGCGGGAGCGGGCGGAACTGCCGCCTGCAACGAATCTGCCGCATGAGCGGTCGGCGCGTCCATCGGTGCCGACACGGCACTCGCCACCACCACTAATCGGAGTATCCAATTCATCGCGCGCTTCCTTATGTCAGGCATCTAGTCCACTGGGGAGTCTCACCTATAGATCGAGCGGTGAGTCGCGGATTTCGAGGATTCAAGGGCGATTCTGGCGAGCTTCTCATTGATGGCATCGTGCGATGCGCGAAGTCGTCACTCCGCGACGAATGAAATGACTCTTCGTAACCCGCACGTTGGGAATCCTCGCGATAACTCACAGGCGCGCGGGGGCGTCAGCCCAATGGCACTGACTTTCGAAAGTAGCAGGCACATTCCATGTGCCGTCAGCTTGAGGCTTGCGGGCGGCACATGGAATGTGCCTGCTACTTTGACGCCGCCCCGCTCGCCAGAATGTCTGTTGAGAACTACGGTCGCAATGGTGCAATGACTCGTGAGGCGTGTTGCTTGTTGAGTTGCACGGTGTTCGTCGCCGTGACCGCGTTCGCGGGGAACTCCTGGGCGAGCGGTTCGCCGGTGTTGGGATTCGGTTCAAAGAACGGAGCACCGGTGCTGGCGACGGTGACTCGGATGCGATGTCCCTTCGCGAAGATTTGGCTGATCCAGCCCACCTCGAAGGCGACCTTCTCGACCTTGCCGGGCGTGAAGAACACTTCTTGCTCGAAGCCGTCGCGATAACGGCCGCGGCGGATGTAATCGACCAGCAGAATTGAGCGGCCATCGGGATACACATCGCAAACGCGGACGATGAAGTCGCTGTCTTTCGCCGAGGACGTGACGAACAACTCCGTCTTAACCAGTCCCGTCCATTCCACCGGTTCGGTGAGCGGTTCGGTCGTGAAGGTACGGACTTCGGCTTGCTCCTCAAACTTGCGAGCGTCCGCCGCGCCGGGAAATCCGCGCGTGTTCGGAATGTTGGCCGGCTTGAGCGGATCAGCCAGGAAGGTCGCCTTCGCGTCCGCTTCGGTGGGCGATGACGTCGTCAGCTTGCCGCCGTCACGCAGGAAGTACGACGTCGGCGTCGATGAGATTGGCCAGTCGTTCGTCTCTCGCCAGATGTTGCCGGGAGCGTGCTCTTCTCCGACGGCTCCCATGACGTAGTACCGCACCGCCGGATCGCGGTCGGCAATGTTGTCTTTGCCCTTCAGCCAGAAGTCGAACCAGCGAATCAAGTGCGATTCGGCGTCAAACTTCGCGTTCTCAGGAAAGGTCAACTCGCTGACCTTGTTGGTGTTCTTGCCGAGATACCCGCCGTGCAGCCACGGGCCGATGAGCAGTTGCTGTTTGCCGCGCGAACTCGGTCCCGCACGATGCTGCCGCCCGCGATAGCTTTCGATCGAGCCGATGTTCATGAAGTCGAACCAACTGCCGATCGTGAAGCATGGCACATCCATCTTGTCGAAGTGCCGTGAGCAGTCTTCCTGCTTCCAATAGTCATCAAAGGTCGGATGCTTGAACCACTCGGCCACCAACGCGCGATTATGAGCCGGCTCGCGGCAGACAGCATCCATCCCTTTGAATCGCTCCGGCCGAGTCGTCCCGCCGATGCGATAGCCTTCTTGGTACAGGCTCAGTCCGGTGTCGATCATGTATTGCGCGACGAGATGCGGCGGCCGTGTCACCGCCAGAAAGTTCTGAGCGAACCCTGCCTGCGAACTGCCGAACGTCCCGATCTTCCCCGTCGACCACTTCTGTTTGGCGAGCCATTCGACGGTGTCGTAACCATCCTGCAACTCGCCCCAGCCGAGTGCTCGATAGCCGACCCAGGTCCCTTCGGACTTGCCGGCTCCGCGAAAGTTCTCGGCACAGACCACGTAGCCGGCCTTCGCCAGCCGAGCGTTTCCTTGCCGAGTCCCCACGCCTTTCAAGTCGGCATAGCGTTGCTCGTACAACACCGGCCACGGGCCGTCACCTTGCGGGAAGTAGAGATAAGCGGAGAGCTTCGTCCCATCGCGCATCGGAATCATCATCTGCTCTTCACGCACACCGCCGAGGTCGATTGGTTCCTGCGCGAAGACCGACGACATGGAAACGAGGCAGAGTCCAATCAGAAGCACGCGCATGATTCACGCTCCGAGGATGAAAATGAAAAGACGACTCGCGAGACCGCTCGCCAGTCGCCACATCTGATCGACTCGCAGCCGATGCTGCCAGCGTCGGCAATGTAACCCGAAGCGTCAGCGAGGGCGGATGCTCCGAACGACGATGATCCTGTAGCCCAGGCCCTTGTGGCCTGGACGATTCGGCCTAATCGAGGAATCGTCCGACCCACAAGGGGTCGGGCTACAGTGACATCACGCGGGCTAATCCCACACGGTTCCGTACGCTCCTTCGCGTTCGAAGTGATCGAGCAGCCGCCGATAAAAATCGTGATTCGCGAGCGTGCTGCTGTCGCCGATGACGATCAGCTTGCGGCGTGCTCGCGTGAGGGCGACGTTCGTGCGGCGTGTGTCCGCCAAGAAGCCGACCTCGCCGGTCGTGTTCGAGCGCACCAGCGAGATCACGACTGCTTCTTTCTCGCGGCCTTGGAAGCCGTCCACGGTGTCGATCTCGATGGCCGCGTTGTCGAGCAGCGTTCGCAGCAGCCGGGCCTGTGCCGCATACGGCGTGATGATCGCAATCTCGGACGGAGTAACCCCCGCTGCGAGTAGCTGCTGAGCTTGCCGAGCGACGATGTCCGCTTCGCCCGGATTGTTGCGGCTCGAACCATCGGCCTCCGCTTGCTCGACGCAGTCCGAGCCGGCCGTGTCAATGAATTGCATCGCTGATTGAACGAGAGGGCAGGGGACGACGTGCGGAAGGTCGGCCAAGACATGCTCGCGCACGCAGTCGGCGGCGATCAGTGACGAGTCATAGAACTCGTCGGAAGAGAACCGCATGATTTGCTCGTGCATCCGGTACTGCGTCGTGAGCTGCCGCGAGATCACGTCGCCCCAACGCGCGACGAGCCGCTCCATCAGGCTGACATCAAAGCCGAGTTGCTTCGCTGTGCTCGACAGGATCGTCGGCGGCAACTGGCAATGATCCCCCGCCAGCACCAATCGTTTGGCTCGCAGCAGCGGAATCCAACAAGCCGGCTCGGTGGTCTGAGCCGCCTCGTCGATCACCGCCAAGTCGAACTGCAACTTGCCGAGCAACTCGTCATCGAGTCCCGTCAGCGTCGCACACACGACCGTCGCGGATTCGAGCAAGTGTGCGACCAGCCGCTCTTCCATCTTCCGCGCATCGGCCAGCAATCGGTTGGCTTCGTCCCGCTGTTCACGCCGCGCACCTTTCTCTGGAGCGGTTCGCGTGAACTTGCTCGCCTGACGCCGCAGCGCCCACGCCTGCTTCTTCCACTCGCGAGCCAACTTCAAATCGGGATGCGCCGCCACTTGCAGGTCGAGCGTATGCTCGCGCAACTCCGGCAACACGCGCGCCGGATGTCCCACGCGAATCGCTCGCTCACCCGCTGCCAAGAAGCGCTCCAGCAAATTATCGACCGCCAGATTGCTGGGAGCACACGCCAGCACTCGCTCGCCGCGCTGCACTGCCTGCCGAATGAGTTCGACAACCGCCGTCGTCTTTCCCGTTCCCGGCGGGCCATGAATGACCGCTACCTCTTTCGCTGCCATCGCATGAGCAACGGCTGCGCGTTGCGACTCATCAAGTCGCCACGCATCCGTACCGCGACCGTTAGGGAGCGGCCCGTCTGCCACGAATTCCGGCGATTCCTCACCGAGCAACTTTCGCTTCAACGCTGCGAGCCGGCCGTGGTCCGCCGCCGCGACTTGCTTGAGTGCCGCTCGTTGTCGCTCGCGCGAAATTTCATCCGACGACCAGTCCAATCGAAACGTCGGTCGATCGCTGCTCGGTTCCGGCGACTGTGACAGTGCGACCGTGATCGTCTCGCGATCGCGGCCGGTGATGACGCCGCGACACGCAACGCTTTCCGCGGCGTGCTCTTCGGAAAGTACGACCGGACTGCCGGAGTTTAGTTTCGTCCACGGCAGCTCGACGCGCCGATCACGCTTGCCCAGCGTCAGTAGCACTCGCCCACCGAATCCGGCCGCTTCCTCTCGAATCGCCAAGCCGAGCAGACATCGGCCGGTTCGCTCAGCGGACTCGCCGCTCAACTGCCGAGACTGCTTCACGACGTCATTGGCTTCCGCTTCGCCTTCCAGGTCGAGGCAACGCAGAAGGTTTTGAAAGTGGTCGGTGGATTTCATGGGACGCTGCAAAATCTGTTCGGACTAGCTGGCGGAAAATGGAGGGCGAAAAATGAAGTCAGACGTGTGCGGTTCATCTTTCGTCCTCGAACTTATATCGCTCGCGGTGATGAATGAGATGTTTAACCGCAACGCCAACGGCGTGCGCGGGCGTCGCTGGTCTACGCGCCCACGCCGCTGGCGTTGGGGTTAAACATCTCACTTGGCCGCACACGTGGTATCGCCTGAAGCGATCGGGAAAAATGGAACGGCCAGCCTGCACCAGCACGATCGTTCTGATCGGACCCGGTTTTCCAGATTCGCCAGGCGTTTTGACCAGACAGGTTTAGCTGACCGTTCAAGTCTTCCGATGACGAACCGGAAGGGACGTGGCTTTTCACAGTGCGTCTCTGAGGACGACGCCAGCTTAAAAGAGTCCATCATGCGGTACGACTTGATTGTCCTGGGGCATGATCGCCACGGCCGGTTCGCCGCGCTGGAAGCCGTCCAGCGCGACAAACATGTGGCGTTGATCGAATGCCGCAATGACGAAACGCCGCCGACTCAGTCGCTCCGCGACGCGGCATTGCTGATGACCGAAACTCGTCAGCATGAGCATTCGCCTCAACGCTTCGTCCTTGATCGCCAAGGAACGATGCAGCAACTGTGGCAATTCTCGAACGCTGCCGCACAACAAGAAACCTCCTCGGTGGAAACGCGCTTGAACCAGGAGGGTGCCGACTTCATCGACGGACGACCGCGCTTTGTCGGACCGAATGAAGTGGAAGTCAGCACTCACTCGAACGGGGTTCAACGGCTGACTGGTGACAAGATTGTGTTGGCAGTCGGCACGAAACCGATCCGGCCAAGCTGGGTGCCGTTTGACGGTCAGACGATTCTCGATAGCGATGAGTTGCTGGCGCTCCCGCGCCTGCCGAAGTCGATGATCGTGGTCGGTGCCGACCTCGCAGCGCTGGAGTCGGCGATGTTTTTCGCCGTGTTGGGGACTCGCGTGGTCTTCGTCGATTCGCAGCGGAGACTGCTGGCGGCATGGGATCGAGAGTTGATCCATCACTTCCGGCGACAGGCCGACCGTTGCGGTGTCCGATTCCGCCTCGGCCGATCCGTCCTGGACATTGAGAAGACGTTCGACGATCGCGCTGCCGTGCGACTGGAGGGGGGCCAGAGCATGCTGGCGGAGTGCGTGCTGTACGCCGCCGGTCGCCGCGGCAACACGAGTTCGCTGAATCTCAGCGCAGCCGGCTTAGTGCCCGATGAGCAAGGCCGCTTGTGGTGCAATGAGCAGGGCCAGACATGGATCAAACACATTTACGGAATTGGTGATGTCGTCGGTTTTCCGGTTCTCGCCCGCGCGTCGATGAATCAAAGTCGCCGAGTCATCGAGCATCTCTTTGGGGAACGATCGAACGCTACTTCGCCGATTTCTCACGGGCTGTTGACGATGCCCGAACTCGCGTCGGTCGGAGCGACAGAAGAGCAACTCAGCCACGACCTCGTCGCTTACGAAGTCGGAGTCGCGCGGTTTGCGGACACTTCGCTCGGTCAGTTCAGCGGGTCGCCGTCAGCGATGTTGAAGCTGCTCTTTCATCGCGAATCGTTGGAGCTTCTCGGAGTTCACTGCCTGAGCGAGTCGGCAAGCGAGTTGATTCGGCTCGGTGAGACGGTGATGTCGCTCGGCGGAACGGTCGAGTCGTTTCTCGACAAGAACTTTGAGGACTTGCCGCTGACCAAGTGTTATCGACAAGCCGCCGAGAATGGGTTTGCACGTCTCGCGGATGAGTCGCTCGCGACTCCGCGTGCGTCCAAATTCCAATCGCGACGGAGGAAAACATCGGCGAAACGTCGCCGACTAGCGCTGAGTCCACGCTGAGTTTTCCGATGGTGACCGGGGTCCGAGTCAGACCTGCTGTGCTCCACTCGCACAGCAGCGCGTTCCGGTACGCCAATGGGACTGACGCCCCCGCTCACCATCGAGAATCACTGACCGCCACCCAGCCACCAGCCGAGCCACACGGCCAACAAGCAGAACACGACATTCGCCGCCGTGTTGAGGATCGCCAGCGCGAACGTGTGCTCGCGAGCCAGCATCAGCGTGTCAAAACTAAAGGCCGAGAACGTCGTCAGCGCACCGAGTCCGCCAGTGACCAGCAGCAACCGCCATTCGTCGCTCAGTTGCTCGCGACGATACAACGCCATCAGCATACCGATGGCGAAGCAACCGACCACGTTGACCAGCAGAGTGCTCAGCGGCCAGAAGCGGCCGAGTGTGCTTTCCAGCAGCCGGCGGCAAAGTTCGTTTGAGGCATGTCGCGCGACGGCACCGATCGCACCGCCGATCGCGACCAACAACACGCCGAGCCACGGACGCATAGTTCCCCCACGTAGGTCAGGCTTTCTAGCCTGACCCGAACGGCCAAAATCACGTCGATCGTTCTTCGGGTCAGCCTGGAAAGGCTGACCTACTTCGTCTCGGCGATCTTCCAGAGAAAGGCGTCGCTGCGAATGAAGAGCGCGTTGCCGTCAATCGCCGGAGTGCTCTGAATCAAATCGGCCGGTTCGTTCTTGCCGAGCGTGAGTTCGCTCTTGCCGACGACTTCACCCTTCTCGCCACCAATCTGCACGACCTGGCAAACTCCGGTTTCGCTGACGAAGTACAATCGATCTGCGGTCGCGACCGGAGACGCGGTGAACGGTCCCTCAAGACGCAGTTGCCACGCCGTCTGACCGTCTTCGACATTCGCACATGCCAGCACCCCGGCACCGCCGAGCACATACGCTTTCTTGCCGAGCACCAGCGGAGTGGGAGTTGCAGGGCCGAGCTTGGCCACATTCCAAAGTTGTTTCGGTTCGGACTTGCCAGCCTCGGTTTGGAGGACTGTCAAACCATTCGAGGGAACATAGGCCAAGCCCTCCGAGACGGTCAGCGAAGGGATTGTCGCCGCACCACTTTTGTAGGTCCAAACGACTTCGCCAGTTTGCGGCTTGACCGCCTCGACGCCAGCGGACGACTGCAACAGCGCGAGCGTTTCGCCAGACACAGAATCTTTCAGCGGCGACGGCGAGGTCCAACTGGCTCGCTTCGGCCGAGTCCGCTTCCAACGCGACTCGCCCGTGTAGACATCCAAGCCGTTCGCGAACGAGTCAGCATCATTCTCCGTCTGAGCAATGAGCGTGTCGCCAATCACGATCGGCGACGAGGCCATACCCAGGCTGTTGCTGCAATTCGGAAAGTCATGCGTGATGCCTCGGAACCACTGCAAGTTGCCATCGAGGTCGAGGCAGACGATGTCATTACTCGAAAACAACGCGAAGATCCGCTGCCCATCGCTGCACGGCGATGAGGCCGCAGTGCAGGTCTTGGGATGCGTCATCGTCCGGCCAGTCGCCCAGAACTGACGCTCCCACAGCTTCTGTCCCTTCGCAGCATCGAAGCACAGTACATGCAACCGATCCTGAGCAAAGCCGCTGCTGCACGTCACGAAGACGCGGCCATTCACCACGATCGGACTGCCCAGCCCGCGTCCCGGCAATTTCAGTTTCCAGGCGATGTTCTGCGGCTTGTCCCCATCAACCCATTCGGCCGGCAGCTTGGAGTCCAACGCGACCGCGGACGAATCACTGCCGCGGAACTGCCGCCAATCTGCAGAGACTGGTTGAGTGGCGGTCAACAACAGGCCGAATGCGAAAGTCGAAACCAACGAACGAAACAACATGACGCGGTCCTCGCGGGAGTTGAGTGAGACAGAGAACTACTTTTGCGATGTCGTTTGGGCAGGCTGCGAAGGCAGGCCCAAGCCAGACAAGTCGGCAACGCGAAGCTGAAACTCATAACGCTGAGCCCAGTCGTCCTTCTGTTCGTTTTGGCAAAGTTTTAGAAGGATCGTGTTGGCTCCGGGCTTGAGTTCGCCGCGCACGCGGTATTGGTCGATGGCCATGCCACGATGGTATTCGTCGCGGCCGAACAGTAGTTTGCCGTTGACCCAAATCTTCCAAGCGTTCGGCGTGCCGAGCCGGAATTCCACGACCCGCGCGGCCGAGCTATGAAACTCGGTCGTCAGATACATGGCCGCGCCTTTGTGCGGAGCGATTTGCTTGGCGATGTTGACGATGCCGTACTCGTGGTCGGTCGCGACCTTGTCCCAGGCGACCTCCCCCTTCTGGCCTTCGTACTTCGCGGCGAAGTCGAGCTTTTCTTCGGGCGGGTAAGTGATATCAAAACCCTTCAGACCCTCGTTGTCGAACGGGCCGACGACTCGCCACGACGTCAGAAATCCGAAGTGCTTCTGAAGATCAATCTCTTCCTTCAATCCCTTGAGCTGTTTGGCGATCGTTTTGACTTGGTCATCGTCGGTTGCGCCGGACAAGGCTTTCTTGAACGCGGCCTTCGCGTCGTCTTCGGCTTTGTCCTTGAGCAACTTCTCACCGGAAACAATCAGCCGAGCAACCGCGTCGCGGCGAAACTCCGGACTCGGATCGAGCAGCAAGTCCGGAATGATCCGATCCGGCGCGGAGTTATCCACACGCACCAGCAACTCGTAGGCGAGCCGTCGCCCCCGCGGGTCTTGCTCGACATCGCGAATCAGCTTTTCGAGCGACTCCTTCGGCAGCGGCTTGCCCGCCTTGAGCGTCCGATCCGCAATGGCTTCGACCGCACCGCGCAGATAATTCGCCGCGAGCGGATTCGCGTCACGGAATCCCCTCAGCACGGCGGGCAAAGCTGACACGTCCTGTTGTGACAATTCAACAACCGCTTGATTCGCCTCGCGGTTGCCCCGCCCTTCACGGCCGACGGCCTTAATCGCCAGCACCAGCGTTGCCGTGTCGGCGGCGAAGCAATTCAAAGGCGGAATCAAGAGAATCGCGATCAAAACAACACGGATCGTCGAACGTGGCATGGCATCCTCGTGCAGTATTAGGCGGGAGTGAGTGGAGAGACCTTTGATGGCTTGGTGAGCGGCCATCCGCTCACGGTCCAAATCGTAGCGGATCGACGGGCCTGCGGAAGCGAACGGCGATTGTTCAATGGTTCGCCAACCCACCGAGTGCCGGCTGTCTTGCTGGGATTCGGGAGTTACTCCATGCTGCGATGCAGTTGCGGCCTGAAATTGATCGCTGGCTTGAAAACAATAAATCAAAAGCCAAACGACGTCGTTCCTGAATCGCGCTGAGCCGAAATCACATCGTGCTGATTCAAATTATGAATAGGAGACGAACATGTGGCGGACGATCTTGATCGTGACAGTTTTTGGCGCACCTCCCGAAAAAGTCTCGGATGAGTTCGAGCCTCCCATGCGGTTGATGGCGGCGGGAAAGGTGATCGACACGGAGGTCGGCCATGCGGCTCCGTTTATCGGAGACTTCGACGGCGATGGCGTGCGAGATTTGCTCGTCGGACAGTTCGGCGAAGGGCAGCTCTGGATTTACCGCAACGAGGGAACCGACACGCAGCCGAAGCTGGCGGCCGGAGTGAAGTTCAAGGAGGGCAAGTCAGAGGGGACGATTCCCTCGGGCTGATGTGTCGGCTTCGGTCCACAGTTGGTGGACCTCAATGGTGACGGTCATGTCGATCTGTTGTCCGGTTCCTGGCCGGGCGAGTTGTATTTCTTTCGCGGCGGCCCCGGTCGAACTTTCGCGGACAAGGAGTTACTCAAGAACAAACAGAGCCGCGCCATCAATCCCGGTGGCGGCGTGAAGCGGAAGGACGACGGCTCGATTGAGATTGTCGGCGATTGCAAATGGGAGGAGTCCGACGATTCGCCAACGGGTTGGGTTGTGATCTATCAGGGCGAGCGCATCGTTCCGAATCCTGACAAGCAAATGTTTTCGACCGGCAACGCGACCGCCGTCCACGCGGTGGATTGGGATGGCGACAAAGATCTCGACCTCTTGGTTGGGACAATCAACGGCCAGGTGTATTTCATTCCCAATGAAGGCACCCCGACTGCGTCTGCTTTTGGCAAAGAGCAACTCTTGGAAGTCACCAGCAAGCCGTTGAGGGTTGCGGGTGATGCGGGACCGTTCCCTTTCGACTGGGACGGTGATGGAGACCTCGATCTGCTGGTCGGAGGCGGCGATGGTGCGGTCTCACTGTTCCGCAACATTGGTTCGCCGACTGAGCCGCAGCTTGCGAAGGCGGAGCAACTCATCGCACCTGGCGACGCCGAGTACGGTTCCAAGACTCCCGCCAAGCCAACACGAGGGATTCGATCCAAAGTCTGCGTGACCGATTGGAACGGTGATGGATACCCGGACTTGCTCGTGGGAGACATGGCCTACCTCAAGCCACCGATGAAAGACCTGACCGACGCCGAGAAGCAACAACACGAAGCGATCCGCGAGCAGCTCAAGCCGATCGAGAAGCGGAGACGGGAGATCATCGAGAAGATTTTCAGCAAGGACAAAATCCTCAACAAAGCCGAACGCAAGACGCTCAGCGACGAGCAGAAATCCCTCTACGAGCGGCGTGAAAAACTGCAATCACAACTCCCCACCGAGATCGAAGACCACGGGTGGGTGTGGTTTTTCCAGCGGAAGCCGATCCGGAAATAACTTTGTTTCTCGGCTGGGACGTTGCTCGAACGCAGAAAACAGAATCATGGATCACAAAGTCATAAAGCCTGAAGCCGCTATCGACGGGGATCGCGCCCTGAAATAATCCCTTCCGCGGTTCATGATTTTGTGACCCCTGATTTTGCCAACCATGAAGATCGCCCTGCGAAACGTCGACAAATCGTATGGCCAAGTCCACGCGCTGGATGACGTGACGCTCGACATCGAGCCGGGGCAGATCATCTCGCTGTTGGGGATGAACGGATCTGGCAAGACAACATTGCTCCGCTGCCTGAGCGGGATCACGGTGCCCGATCGTGGCGAGGTGTTGTTCGACGACGAAGCGTTTCGACGCAGCCGCACCGACCTGCGGAAACGACTGCACTTCTTACCGGACTTCCCGTTCTTTTATCCGCGCGTGTCGTTGTTACAGCATATCGGACTGGTCGCGAAAGCCTACGAGAAAGCGGAGGCCGGCACCGAGCAGCGGGTCGTGGAGTTGCTGGAAGAGTTCGACTTGTTGCCGCTCATCAAATCGCCGGTCGCCAAGTTGTCGCGCGGTCAGCAGTACAAGGCCGGGCTGATCGCGATGGCGATCGCCGATCCGGAACTGTGGCTGTTCGACGAGCCGTTCGCGTCGGGCATGGACCCATTGGGCCTGTCGGCGTTTCGGCGATTGGTCCGGGACGCCAGCCGGCGCGGGCGGACGGTGATTTACTCGACGCAGTTGCTGGAGTTGGCCGAGTCGTTCTCGGATCGAGTTTGCGTCATCAACGGCGGGAAAATCCACGCCTTCGATACGATGGTCAGCCTTACTGAATCGAGCAAAGCCGCGCCGGGTGCGGTGCTCGAACATCTCTTCACTCAACTGCGGGACACGTCGGAATCATGAGTCTCCGCGCGACCGAATTGGAATCGCGAGTTCGGCAAGCCGCTCTGGAGCGGTTGGCACGGCGTCCAAAACTGTTGGCCGACTACAGCCGCCGCCGCTGGGGACGCTGGATCGAAAGTTTCGGCACCGCAGTCCTATGTGTGCTGTTGCCGGTTCCAGTGATTACTGTCCCGATCATGGTTGGAAACCAGAACTGGCTCGTGAACGGGCAATTGAAACCGGGCCAGCACTGGCTGGCTCCGACGATGGTGTTCGTGGCTCTGTTCCTAGCGGCCTCCTGGCGTCAGCAGAGCCGGCGGATGCCGGAATGGAATTTGGCGGCGCTGTTTCCCATCGCCGAACGATCGCTGGCGAGGAGATGGTTGTGGCGCATGTTTGGCTTTGCGATGGTCTTTGCCGTTCCGCTGTCGGTGTTCCACGCGACGGTGCTGAGTGGTGTAGGTCATCCGCGGTGGATTGCCGCGCTGTGGGGCCTGGTTGCCGGCGTCGGACATCCGCTGTGTGTCATCGCCAGCGTGACATTGCTCGCGCGGTGGTGCGGGGGATTCTTCCAAAGTCCATTGCGAACCTGTTGGCCGGCGGCGTTGACCGTCGTAGCGGCGCTGACCAGTGCGACACCTCAGTGGGGGCCGCGCGTGGGCTGGCAGATGGAGACTCACAACTGGTTGTGGTGGCCGACTGGTTGGCCGTGGCTGTTATTCGAGTCGGCGGCACAAGGCCAGCACGCATTGGCGGCGGGACTGTTGGCGGCCATCCTCCTGTATGCGCTGGCCGGTCTGGAATCGGTGTTCGCTCTGCTGCGGCGTTGCGACATTTCTGAGTTCACTCTGGACGAGAGCGGCACACTCGAACCGCTGTTTCAACGCGAGTCCATTTGGGGTGCCACGGGGTCGGGAGTCTTTTTCAGGTCGGCGCTCCGCTCACCGACGAAGATTCGCGAACTGACATTCAAGGACCATTTGTCTGACCTGAAAAGGACTCCCGACCCCGTCGCGTCGTTGGCGGCCAGCAATCAATCGCTCTCAATCGAGGCCGCTCGCAAAGAAGTGCTTAGCGGAGTGTTCTGGCAGCCCTGGCCGGAAGAGCGACTGGGATGGTTCGAGCGACTCCTGCTGGCGACGTTCGTCCGCCGCGAACGGCATTTGGCCGACTGCTTGACGTTGGATGGCCACTATTGGTCGCACTTGTTGATTGGCTGGTCGGTCGTGTTTTGGGCAGCGGCGATCAGTATCTGGATCGCGGTGCAGGTGGTGCCGGCTGCTCCAGGGTGGATCGGGGTTCTTGCGATCTTGTTGTCGGCCGTGCTCGGCTTCACCGCATTCCTGTTGACCATCATCACCGTGTTTCAAGGTTGGCCGGGTTTGATCTGGAACAACTCGCAGAGTCGCGCGTTGCCGTTATCGGCCTATCTGCCGATCAGTCATCGCGAACTGCAACTGCTGCGCGTGCGCGTCATCCTGCTGAACTTGATCACGTTGAACGTGGTCGCGTCGCCGCTGTGGTTGAGTCTTGCGGTTTGGAATGGGGGGATCCTGTGGCCGGTCGCGATGTTCCTGGGAAAACTGCTGGCCTGCGTGTTGGTGTTTCAGTCGTGGTGGTTCCTGACCTGGCAGCCGCAGTGTCCGTCATTTTTTCGCAGGGTGTTTTTCTATCTTGAGGTTCTCGTCCTGTTGGTGGTGAACCTCGGACTGACCGTGGCCCTGATCTACGGCGGCGTGGATGGTGCCTGGGCCGCGCCGGCGATGGTCTGCGTTGCCAAATTGACTTCGTTTCTCTTCGACCGTGCGCTCGATCGCCCGACCATCGAGTTGCTCGGCTGCACGGTGAATCCGCAGAGCCGCAGCTTCGTGCTCGACAGCCGGCCGCAGAAGTGATGCTGCAGCTTCCTTCTAACTTCGTCCTGCGATGTATGCGAAGAGCGCCGTGAATGACACAAACCACAGCGTCAGCGTGTGATAGCCGGCTCGCAGCCACCACGTCGTGAGATGTTCTTTCACGTCGAACACGGCTTGTAGCGAGACACGCACGCCCCAAAAAACGGCCATGTACCCCGCCAGCACGCGAGCCAACCGGCTGCCAGAGGCAAGTTCGTCGGAGCAGGTCAGGCACAACGTCCCGAACGCAACGATTGCCATCACGACGTAACCGCCGTAGGTCCAATACATTTGCCGATGCAGCCGCTTCAGGACACCAAGTTCTTCACGCCAGTTCAATCGGATTGGCACCAATGCCGACGCGACCAGCACGGAGAGTTGCGCCAAACCGGCGAACCAAATCAGAGCCGCAAGAGACGGCATCACAGACTCCTCACAGCAAGAACGAACGGAACGACGATCTGCTCCACAAACGGCCGGTGTAGCAACAACGGCGACGGACCAATCAGCACGAGCATCGCGAACAACCAACCGCGCCAGCCACGTCCCAACCCCAGAGTGCGACCGAGCGACGATCGTTCCAGCATCAGACCGGCCGCTTGAATCAAAAAGAAGAGCGTCGGTTGGCCATAGCCTCCGTTGGGCGGCACCGACATCACGACGTCGTGAATCATGCCACTGATCGCGAAGCCCAACCATGTCGCTCCGCGTGCGCCAAAATGCGGTACGAGCGGCTTGAACAAGAAGCGGTGCATCAAATCGCGAAAGGCGATGTTCCAACGATTCCCCCACAGGTCCGCCAAACTGGTGGATCGCGCCGGCTCGTTCATGAGCGGCTTGGCGTCGATCTCGTTGGCTCGCCAGAAACAGCTCAGTAGTTGGAACAACCCGAAGTGCAGAATCAGCATGACTCCCACCATGCCGCTCCAGCCGACGAGCAACGGCGAGAAGTTCTTCGTCAGCCCAAAGACATCCCGCAGCAGGATGAATCCCAGGCCGATGTTTAGGAGAGCCATCCCGCATTCCGTCCGCGTTGGCCGATTGTTCGATGCGGTTCGATCAGTCGCCAGAAATACCGCCGCGTCCATGCCCGGCCAAAGCAGCAAATAAGCCGTGTGTCTCGCAGCCGAAGCGGCCGGCATCGGCGTCCTTCGCCAAGTCAGCCATTTGCCGCCGGCGTAAATGGTTCCTGCCAGCGACCACATCAACATCCATCGCGGCCACTCCAGCGGCCAGAACACGAATGTCCCAGCCGGAAGAACTGTCAGCGGGAACCAACCACGAAATGTTTGTGAGATCCGCGTCATAGGATGCCAACCGCGATGTGACGGTGATCCTAACGCGGACTGCGGTGCAAAACTTTTTCTTGCACCGCAGAGGACGAAGAGCGCAGAGGACGAAGAGCGCAGAGGAGGTCACTCGAAAACGTGACACACTCCGAATGACGGGCTAACGAGAATCTGGTGGTGGAACAGCCTCACGGACCGTTTGCCATGACAGCACCACCCTGCTGCATCTGTAAGGCTTCACCGTCGCCGAAATCGCCGAACAGTTATCCGCGTCACAGAAATTAGCCGCGCGGCGCTAGCCTCGGTTCACGCCGTGTAACCGGGGCTAGCGTCGCGCGGCTAACTTTCGGAATGCCGATTAGGTCAGCCGAAACGGACTGCCGAATGTCGTTTGCAACCGGTCGGCGCGGCCTGGTCTGGATGAGTCGGGCGAGATTTCGGCGGAATTCTCTGCAGATTTCTCGACATCTCCAGAATTCTCGGCGGTCATCGTCGGGCGTTCGAGTTTACTTGAATAGAGGCCCTTCGCGCGAAGGGTCAATTCCCGCAGACGACCTGTGACAGGTCATCAACGAACTCGTCGCCGAAATGAGTTCAGCGGCCAAACCCCAAATCGGCACCAACAAGGGAGACAATCATGTCCATTCGTCGATTCCGCACGGCGGAAAGGCAACAGGGATCGCAGTTCCATCTGCGTTCCTCAATGACAGAAGCAACAGGTGGGAACATCCATTGCGGACGCTCAATTCGGGCCGTCTTTCGGCGATTCGTGTCTGGCGCACTCATCGCCCTGCTCGCGGCCGGCAGCGTCGGGACTGAATCGGCAGAGGCGCAGCAAGGTGCTTGGCGGTTGACCTACCAAGATCGAAATGGGGCCGACCTCCAGGTGACCACGGAGTTCGAGACACGGGAGCAGGCCGAAGCGTGGATGCAGAACTTGGCCCAGGACAACGCGCAGTCTCGCGGATTGGGTTTGAAGCCGAACTATTTCAACTTCCAGATCAGTCAGGGGCCTGCGACCGACATTCCGGCAAACCGAGGCGATCGCCAAAACGAGACCTCAGGCTCGCGACCAACATTGAAAGAGATTCGGAGAATGATCCAGAGCGGAAAAGGCAGGGTGGGAAACAACGTCAAAGAGTACAGCCAACTTCTGAAAGAGAAGATCGGGGAGACAACGGCCGCTCGCTCCAAGCTGATGAAGACCACGGGGGACATCGAGCGCCGCACTTTCGACCAAGTCAATGACCAGATCAACGCTTTTAATCAGGACGTGCAGGAGTACAACAAGCTGATCCAGTCTCCCGAAATCCAGCAGACGCTGCGGACTGAGAACGGCGGCGTGCTCAACCCGCAAGATCTTGAGAAGGTGGAAATCATCCCCACCGTCTCACCTGAGCAGCTTCAGGGCAACTTGTCCGGCAGTTTGTCTGGTTCGCCACCGAACCTGGTCGGCAAGAAGGGGACCGGGCGTTTCGGACAGTTTCGGGTGCGTATCGAATTCCGAGAGAACGACAAGGTGGTCATTTACGGTGCCGATGCGCCGACCGTTGTGATGACTAGCGGCACTTACCGACTCACCGGAAACACCATCTCGATCGATACGAAGATTTACCATTACGAGGGAACAGTGAATGGAAACAAGGTGAGTGGGACGCGCACCGAACAAGGGAAGGGAGTTCCTGAGAACTGGAGCGTGACGCTGGGGGATGACCGTTCTAGCGACGACACGCCTCAAGGCGAAACGCGGGCCTTGTCCTCGTTCTCGTCCATGTATCCCGCGCGGCCTGTGGCGAGTGCTGCGACATCGCAGGAGCCATCAGGAGGCACCGTTTACTACCAGCAACCGAACAACGGTGGCAACGACAACTACGGCAACGCCAGCGGGAATCAAACGAGACATGGGGGACTGGACTGGAACGCGTTCAACGCTATGCAAAGGCAGTCGAACGCGATGACCAACAGCATCATGAATCGCAATTACGGCGGCGGCAGACCGTCCTATCAGCCGCGATCTCCGCAGTTCAATCTGCCCAGACCGTCCAACTTTTATGTGCCGGGAACTGGGGGCGGATACGAGAACAAGGCCCACATACGGATGGACGAGAGCCGGCCGTACTCGCGGTAACGCTGCAACGACACATCAGCAAACGGCCAGATGGTTCTGGCCGGAAACTCCAAAACATTCACATTTCCATCGGGGAGACAAATCATGTGGAAACACGAATTCAAATTGTGGGATCGAGTGGTCCTGTCCTGCCAACGTGGTTGGCTCAATGTTCGCCAGCAAACACCAGTTCGACGCTGGCTATCGTCGAGCGTGTCCGATGCGTCACGACGGGGTGCCTTGGCGTGCGTTCTGCTGCTCGCAGCCGCTTCGGTCCAAGCCCAAAACGTCGGCGACCGAGTCAGCCTCATTGAGAGAGATGTCGAAGTGAAATCCGGAAACAACGTAGTCGATGAAGTCGGCCGCGGGCAGTCGTTCACGGTGCAAGAGGTTCAAGGGGAGTGGATCCGCATCAATAGCCGCCATCCGGGCTGGATTCTGAAGCGTCAGGTCATTCCGACGAATCAAGCTGTCGGTCATTTCACCCGGGCGATTCAAGCTGATCCCCATCACGCATGCTTGTACTTCGCACGAGCAAATGCCTGGACGCAAGCGGGAGAGCATGACAACGCGATTGACGATTACACCAAGTGCATCCGCCTTAGGCATACTCCCCTTGATTGCGACTTCACTAACCGAGGGCAAGTCTTTCTTTGCAAACAAGAATACGAAATGGCGATCGCTGATTTTTCAGACGCATTGCGACTGGACGTTGGGCCTAAGAGTCGGTCCATTGACTACTCGAATCGCGGGCGTGCATTTCATGGACTGGGAAAATACGAGAAGGCAATCTCAGACTTCAGCGATTCAATCCGATTGGATCCGGAAGCGACTGGACCCTATGAAGGCCGTGCGTGGTCTTACGCCGTGATTGGCGAGTTCGGAAAAGCATTGGCCGATTGTGAAAAGGAAATCAGTCTCAATTCTAAGAACAGCGGTGGCTACGTTGCTCGGGCCTATGTGCTCAATCAGCAAGGCCAGTTCGGTCCCGCTCTCGCCGATTATGCGGAGGCGATTCGTCTCGATCCCAAAAACGCTGCCAACTACAACTTGCGGGCCTGGCTTCTGGCCACTTGTCCGCAGAGCGATTATCGCGATGGTGCTCGTGCCGTGGAAGACGCCAAGCGAGCTTGTGAATTGTCGCACTGGAAGGATCGCAACAACCTCGACACCCTGGCGGCGGCGTGTGCCGAAGCGGGCAACTTTCAGCAAGCGGTCCAGTGGCAAACCAAGGCACTCAGCATGAACGTCGGCAAGGACCGCGAGGACTACGCCATGCGATTAGAGCTGTACCACGAAGGCAAACCCTATCGCGACATCCCCAAAAACAAGCGGGCGTGAAATCGTCCGTCAGGTTCTCGACGCATCCTTTCGGCCCGGCGGCCCCAACTCGCCGGGCCGTTTGCGTTCTCGCACACCGCTGTTCGTGAAAGCCACCCGAAGACGACGACCTCGCGAGAGGCGATTTCAAAACCAGCACGACGCGCCAGCGAGTGGTTGTCTTGGCCACGCTTTGACCACTCGCTGGCGCTTCGTGCTGGAAGAACGGCCACGCTTTGGCAATTTCAAACATGGACCAGCCGTCGCCACCTAATCACTCAAACTGAGCGGTTTTTGAGTCCCGCTAGGGACGTCTCGACAATAGCCCAGCACGTCAGTGCTGGGAAAAGGCGGGAAGAGTGTGTGAAGTCCCGTCAGGGACGACAGAAATTGGCCGAGCATTTCTGTCGTCCCTGCCAGGACTCAAGTCGTGCAGCCGCATCGCATCCCCAGCACTGAAGTGCTGGGCTACTTTCAACGGTCCCTGACGGGACAAAAACAAAACCGCTCAGTTTGAGTAATCACTTTCAACCGTTCTTCGCCTCGAACTCTTTCATCAGCGCAATCAGCGCATCGACCCCTTCGATCGGGAAGGCGTTGTAGATGCTGGCTCGCATGCCGCCGACGTCGCGATGGCCTTTGAGTCCGTCGAGACCGGCGGCGGTCGCAGTCTTCACGAACTGGGCGTCGAGGTCGCTGTTGCCGGTCACGAACGTCACGTTCATCAGCGAGCGGCTGTCTTTGTCGGCCGTCGGTTTGAAGAGTTTGCTCTGATCGAGGTACGCATACAGCCGCTCGGCCTTGGCTCGATTGCGTTGCTCCGCCCCCGCGAGTCCGCCGTTGGCTTTGAGCCACTTGAAGACCAGACCCATCAGATAGATGCCAAACGTCGGCGGCGTGTTGTACATCGAGTCGTTTTTGGCGTGCGTCCGGTACTGCAACATCGTCGGCAGATTTTTATTCCCACGCTCGATCAGATCGCTGCGGATGATGACCAGCGTCACGCCCGATGGGCCGAGATTCTT
>CAMDEA010000034.1 GCA_945893045.1 Planctomyces sp. SH-PL62 | reverse complement strand
ATCACCTCCTGCGACCGCCGCCCCGTCGAGGCCAACGTGTCCTCCCAGCCGAGCGGCTCGAACTTGATGTCCAGCGCGTCGCCGAAGCCGGCGTTGAGTTCCTCCAGCACCTGCTGGAACGCCGCCCGCTCCACCGCCAAATCCCCCGGCGAGGCGATGAAGACGCGAATCGTGCGGACGTCGGACATGTGCAGGCTCCCACCGGCCTTCGTGATTTCATCGAATAAGGACGTTCGGCAGGAGCCGTTCCTACTCGGTGACGTAATCATGACTACCGCCAATTCAAGACTTTGAAGATCCCTTCGCGGTTCTTGATCCGCTCAGGCAGCGTCAGCAGGCGGTCGCGGAAGAACGCCAGGACCAATCCTGTGCCGAACAGCGTGCTGCCGCCGACGATGATCAGGATCGCGATCGTGTCCAAGCGGCTCCACGGAATGAACATCAGCAGCGTGACGAAATACAGCGCCGTCGAAAGGCTGCCGACCACCGTTGTCGATTTCAGCCGGAAGACCACCCCCGTGCCGAGCAACAGCACGCTCACGAACAGGAAGCCCGCTTCGTTGACGATCAGGAAGTGCCCGTGGCCGCGATCGACCCATGTGGCGATCGCCAGCGGGACGGCCGTCAGCAGGCTGCCGAAGAACAGACTCGTGCTGACCAGATCGTTCTCGCGTTCTTGTTCGCGATACCAGCCGAGATGTCCGACCGCCAGCAGCAGCAGGCCGACGATGACCGAGAACAACTCGACCTGTTGCCAGCCGTTGAGGTTGATCAACTGGTGTAACCCCAGCAGCGTCAACGCTCCTTGAGCCACCACGTTGACGACGTACCAACGCCGCCAGCCGGGGACTTTCACGATCGCCACGGACAACATCGCGATCACCAGCATCGTGATGCTGAATCCCACGAATTCCCAATCGACTTTGACGGACGAACTGAACGCATCCGAGGCCAGGCTCGCCAGCCCTTTGCAGACCGAGGCCACGAACGCGAGGCTCAGCAGCGAGTTCGCCGCTTGGAACGCCGCTTCCGTCAGCGGCGCGGCGGCCGTCTGTTCCAACACCGAGAATCGGTAAACCAGCAACAGTCCCAAACCGAGAAACGCGAACGTCAGCAAATAGGCGTTGGCGCTCGTGATGCCGAAGTACATCAGCATCTGCCACAGCGAGCCGCTCGCCATCAGCGTCGCCAGATGAACGCAGAACGGCTTCCGCTGGAACGATGTCGCCAATCCGTAGAACACCGCCGCTTCCGCGAAGAACGCGGCCAAGGCGAGGTTCAGATTCTTATCCGGGTCCAGCTTCGTGAACCCGTAGAACGCCGACGCCAGCGATGACGCCAACATCACCACCGTCGCCGTGTGAGCCACCGCCATCAGCGGTTCCGAAGGACCGCGAGTGCCGTACAGCTTCGCTGCGACGAGGTACGCAATCGGAATCAGCATCATGATCGGAGCATGTTCTTGCCAGCGCTCCAAACCAAACGCGGACAGAGCGGCGACTGCGGCGACCAACGTGGCTGCGGCGGTCGCGAAGTGATACGCCGTCGGCAGCCACTTGCCGGCGTTCCGGTAGATGAACGCCCCCAGTCGGGAAGCGATCGCCGTCAGCACCATCGCACCGACGTAGCTCCATTCCGGCGAATGTCCCTCCCACGCGGCGCGGAAGCCGAGGAATCGCAGGTACTGAGAGATCCCCAGCAGCACCGGCAACATTGACAACAACAAGCCGAACACCGGAAATGCTCGCGTCATTTTCTGATCGCGAGTCATCGTGGCCTGAATCAGATTCACTGCCAGCGATGTCACCGCCAGCACGGCGATGATCGCGTCGATCCCCAGCGTCAGGTGCAGCAACTGCACGACCAGCACTTCGGCCCACAGCAAGAGCGCCGCCGCGAAGTGAATGTACGCGCCATGCTTCCGCACCACGATGTCCGAGTAGATGTAGGCATAGATCCCCGCCAGCACCAACACCAACGCGAGCCAACGCTGCGGACCGCAGATCGGCGACGGCACCGCTTGAAACGACAGATAGACCGACTGGAACCAAGCGTCATACAACCAATCGCCTGCCAGTTGAGCGATGAAGACCATCAGCAACCCGGAACCGAGCAGCACATGACCGCTCGCGAAGAACGCCAGCCCGAATCGCTTCCGACTGAACGGCCCATCGTTCTCGGAAAACGCCCGTTCGGCATGAATGCCCGCCAGGCCGAGCAACACCAGAAGCGTCGCCGGGGCTGCGATCTCCACAAACTTGTGCATGTCGCCGAGCAACAGCAACCCGGTCATCGCCACGCCGGCATTGAAGACATACACGAACATCTCATCCTTGAGAGTCCACGCCGACGCCGCATACAGAGCACACATGATGGCCGCCACGACCCACAGATGCCCGTCGAGCGTCACCAAGTCTTGCGAGTGGTAGTACCACAGATTGAGCGGCATCACGAGACACGCCAGCAGCGTCAGCCCCTTACCGGCAAGCTGATAGCGAGTCTTCTGAATGATGCCCCAGCCACCTCCCATGATCGCGATGTTCGTGATCCCCATGACCATCGCCATCACCGGCGGCGTGAAATAGTTCTTGACCCACAGCAAGATCACCAAGCCGACGGCCATCAACGCGCCGCCAATCCCCATCAACCACTGAATGCTGCGCGGATCGAGCAGCATTTCGAGAATGTTGCGTCGCGGCTTCACTGGCTCCAAGGTCGGCAATGCTTCCGTTCCCGATGAGACTGGAGGTTGCCACGCGGCACCGGCGTCAGGCTGCGACCATTCCTTGAGGATATCTTTCACGCCTGAATCCGACGCCGGCTTCTGTGCCGAACTGGGTGGCTTCGTCGATGCAGTCTCCACCGTGATGCCATCGTCCAGAAGCCGCCGCTTCAACGAAGTGATTCGCTCGCGGCATTCTTCCGCTAGAGCATGCGCCTGCGAGAGCGTCAGCCGGCCGGCCTGTTTGTGCTGTGCGATTTCGTTCCCCAGAAAACGCCACAGCCGCAACGCTCGCACCGCCGGCGCTTCGTTGGCTTGAACAGGCAGGACGCCCGGAATCGCGGGGCAATCGACGTTGTCCTTCGCCAGAGTGCGAACGTACTGCATCCGTTCGCGCAACAACCCCAAGATGACGTCGCGCTGCGCCTCCAGAATCTGCCCTTCGGTCGCCCACCGAGTGAACCATTCTTCGGCACGCTCGAAGGTCGAGACGACATTTTCCCACCCGACCGACATTGATGTTGGTTCCGACGACATAAAACGCTCCTCGTAGCCGCACTCGCCAGAGTGCGGGCCTGCCTCAATGAACTCCCGCGTTCTGGCGAACGCGGCTACGAATGAATCCTCGCCCCCCACTGAGCTTGCCTCAGTGGCTCGCGGGTTTTTGCACTACGTTCGCTTCCTTTCGAAGACTTGCAGATGTAGCGCAGAAACCCGTGAACCACTGAGACAAGCTCAGTGGGGAGGCTTGTCTGAATTCTGTTTCTCACATGAAACAACCACATCCGCCGAACGGCCGCGGTTGAGCACAACGCGAGTCGTGCTCAATCGCAGGTCGCTCGGCGGATCTTTTAACTCCAACTCATACTGACCCGCCGGCAAACGCTTGACTGACTCACCCGCACCCGCCTCGATCCGCCAGACCGCTTGTCCTTCTTGGCTGAGCAACAACACAACGCCGTCGGCCTCGGATCGAATTCGCAAGTCTCCTTTATCAGTGACGACCTGCACGACAACCGCCATCACCAAGATGAAACCGACGAATCCAAGCGCCATCAGCACTCGCTTTACTCCCGCAGCCAACGGCCGATGTGAAATGGGAGCGCTCGCAATCAATCCGACCGCAATATGACGTGCGCGCTGCAATGAGGAAATGAACGGCTCCAACGCCACCGCAAGTTCCGTCGGCGTCTGAAACCGATCCTCCGGACGCTTCGCCAACAGACGATCGAGCACCTGTTGCAGCGCTTGTGGCACATCACCTCGAAACGTCGCCAACAACTGCGGCGCACGCTCGGCATGCGCGAGCACCCGCTCCATCGCCGTCCTCCGCCCCGGATGCGGCACCTCGCCCGTCAGCAGAAAATACAACGTACACCCAAGACTATAGAGATCGCTGCGAACATCCGCCTCACGAGAATTCCGCGCTTGCTCTGGAGCCATAAAGTCTGGTGTGCCCAGCAACGTTCCCGCTGATGTATCCGATCCATCAATCCCTTCACTCGCAAATCGCGCCAGACCGAAGTCGAGGATCTTGACCACCATCGGCTGGCGAGCGGGGGGCGTCAGCCCAATGGCACTTACTTTGAGCGGTTTGGCGCTAGCCACCGGTAATTCGAGATCGACGTTTTCTGGCGAAATACCGGCGGCTAGCGCCGTGCCGCTCACCATCAAGTTCCCTGGCTTGATGTCGCGATGCACCATGCCGTGTTCATAAGCATGTTGCAGTCCCAACGCCGCTTGTCGAATGCACTCACACGCCATCTCAACTGGCAACGGTCCACGCTGCGAGACCAAGTCGGCGAGGTTCACGCCATCCACAAACTCCATCGCCAGGAAATGCACATCCCCCGCTTGTTCGGCGTCGAACGCGGTGACGACATGCGGATGCACCAGCTTCGCGGCCGCTTGGATCTCTCGTCGAAAGCGTGTGACCGCTTCCGGATGACTCAGCCATTGCGGCTTGATGATCTTCAACGCGACTCGCCGCTTCATCAGCCGATGCTCGGCCTCGAAGACCGCGCCCATTCCACCGCAACCCAAAGATCGGATCACGCGATATCGCGGATGATCGACCAACTCGTTCGGTATTCCCGTGATGGGTGCGACGGCCTCTTTCAGCAGCTCCACATAACTGTCGTTTTCCGGCGATTGCTTGAGCCACTGACAACAATCGGCACATTCCTCCAAGTGCTGCTCGACAACGGCCGAGTCGTCATCATCCAGCCGGCCGGTCTCGAACGCGGCAAGCTGATCGTGCGTCGGATGTGTCAACAATCCGTCCGTCATGCGGCACCAGGGAAAGACTCAAGTTGCGAGGCGAATGCCGGCCTACGAAGGGCGGCCACACGCTAACAACCAGAAGTGCGGACGGCAGCGAATTCTTGCAGCGATTTCTACGAAATTTGAGATTTGAAATTTGAGATTTGAAATCTCCTTCAATCCAGCAACCCTTGCCCCAACCGCCGCAGTTCGCGCAACACGCGCGACTTCGCCGTGAAGATCGCATTCAGCGACAACCCGGTCTCGCTCGCGACCGTGTCCGCGTCCGCCCCATCCAGCACCAGCCGGTAAAACACCAGCCGAGTCGTTTCCGTGAACCGCGACTCGATCATCTCCAACAGCTTGCGAGCCACCGCGAGATTGTGCTCGCGATCCCAAATCTGACTGAGATGACTGCCGTCGTCCTCCAACTGCCGCAGTTGCTCTTCGAGCTGGCTGTCATTGCCCGCCACGATCAATCTCCCGCGTCCACGCCAGAAGTTTCGCAAGCGAAACACCACAATCTGCCGCAGCCAACAGCGAAACGCTCCTCGCCGCTGATTGTGATGAAACGCCGGCAGTTCACGATGCACGACCAGCAACACGTCTTGAATCAGATCATCGGCATCGGCCGATTGTACCTGTGACCTCGTCAGCCACACGCGCAACAGCGGCGTGTAGACCTCGACTAATCGCGACCAATCGGCATCGTCCGGCGACGATCGCAATCGGTCGAGCAAACTCAGAGACGTTTCGGGCATCGCGCATCAGTCCTCTTCGGGAACTGGCGGCCAGCCGCGCGGGAAGTTGTCGTAGGTGTCGGAATACGCTTGGACGGTTTTGGGAGGCCGTCGATCCTGAGCCTCTGAAACCGCCTCGCGGTAGTCTTCGTCGAGCTTCTCTTGAAACTCCGAAACCTCCTGGTCGCGCTGTTCATCCTGTTGAGCCTGCTCGATCGCGGCCGACGGATCGTATTGCTCGAAGTCCTGCGGTTTCTCCGCGTCCAATGCTTCCTTGAGCGGCCGCAGATTCACCAGTCGCAGCCGAGGAAAGTGATACACCCAATCCCACCCCAGCCCCTTCATGCGATCGAAGATCAACCGATACACTGCCGAAAAATCCGCGCGGCCCGATCCCCACGCCGTGCCCATGTAGAAGCTCATGTAGTCATATCGCCGATCACCGAGCCGCCGATTGAGATGATCGGCAATTACGCCACCCGCGAACCGAAACGAACCGAAATCAATTTCGTGACCGTCCGCATCGAAGACCTCGTGATTGTCCGAGACGATGTCCCACAAACACTTGCCGACAATTTCGCGCAGTTCGAGTTCCGGCTCCAACGGCGACGGTTCGTAAAGTTTCGCCACATCCTCGCGAGTCGGCGGGGCAGGGGGCGGCTCATCCTTCTTTCGCCCCAGCGACGAAAGGTTCTGCTGCATCCGCACCGCCTCGTCGTAGACCTGCTCAAAGGACGGATGAAACACGGCGACCAACGGCGACTTATCCCAACCTTCCGGAGCCAGCATCTGCATGATCTCCGGAGACTCAAAGCCATCGGGGAACAGTTGGTGCAACGCGGTATCCAACTCCTCGACGAAGTGATCATCGTCGTTGCGGAGCATCTCACGCCACTTCTCAAACTCTGCTGGATCAAACATCGCGAGTGCCCTAATCCCGATCGCCGGCGCTCACTCAACGAATTGCAGTTCGTTCGATGCCAGCAGAACCTGAGCGTAGTGACGCCACGCTTGGTCGGCAATTAGCCCCTCGGCCTGCGACGTCGCCAGGAACTCGGACCCGAACTGAATGTCCTCGTCCGTCGCCGCACGAGCAAAAAGCCAACGATGCGCCGCTCGAATCTGAGCCGGCATGTCTTGCGGATGCTCGCTCAAAACCCGCCGAGCCAGCGCCGCCGCGCGAGTTTGCAGGAACGAACTGTTCAACACAAAGAGCTGCTGCAACGGAGTCGTCGTGAGTGTCCGCGATCCACTGTGAGAAACTGGATCAGGAAAATCATGCAGCCGCAACACGTCTGATAACTCGCGCCGTCTCACCAGCCCATAGACCGTTCGCCGAACGTTCGCGACCTCGCTCAATTCCTGCGGAGCACCACCAACACGCCGATCCAACTCCCCCGTCGCCACGAGCATCGAGTCCCGCCAACTCTCAACATCCAACTTCCGCACCGGCATCCGGGCCAACCAGATGTTGTCTTGATCGGCTGAAGGCTGATGGGTGACGGCTGATGGCTGTCGATCCAAATCCTCTGCCCCGGATGAATTGGAATCACGGCCATCAGCCATCAGCCGACGGCCATCAGCCGAACGCTGCCGATACGTCGCCGATAACACGATCTCGCGATGCAGCCACTTCAGCGACCAGCCATGCTCAATGAATCGAGCGGCGAAATCATCCAGCAATTCCGGATGAGTTGGCCTCTCGCCTTGCGTGCCAAAGTTGCTCGGCGTTGCCACGAGTCCGCGTCCAAAGTGATGCGCCCAAATCCGATTGACGATGACTCGCGCCGCCAGCGGAGCCGCATCGGTGACGATCGCGTTCGCCAATTCCAATCGCCCGCTGCCGTTCTTGAACGGAGCCGGTTCACTGGGAGAAAGGACGGCCACGAACCGTCGTGACACCACTGCTCCGGGATTCGCCGCATTGCCGCGAATTTGCATTGCCACGTTTTGCGGTTCGCTCGGCTTGTATTCGATCTTCGTCCGATTCGGCCCATCGGGAAGCACGATCATCGCTGCCTCGGTCACGCCGAACGCCACTGGCGTGTTGAGCTGCGGCGTCTGTTGCCATGCCGCAATCTTGCCACGCAATGATTCAATTTGCTTCGCGACTTCCGCCCCCTTCGCTTTCTCCTCGTCGGTCGCAGTGTCAGAGAGCTTCGGTTCCTTGAGTAGTTTGTCTAACTGAGCCTGCGACTCCTTCAGTTGCGCCCGCGCGTCAGCTGCCTGATCCGCGAGCGGTTTCGCGATGATTGGCCGGTCGTCGATCTTGATGCTCGCCAGCACTCCGGCCAGCCCGTAGTAATCCTGCTGTGTGATCGGGTCGAACTTGTGGTCGTGACATCGCGCACACGCCAGCGTCAGTCCCAGGAACGTCCCGCCGATCGCCTCAATTCGTTCTTCCCATTCTTCCGAGACAACCTGCTTGATCACATTGTGGTCGAGCTTCAGCTCCTTCCAATACGAAGGACTGAGTCCGAGAAATCCGAGAGCCGCCATGTCGCCTTGTTTAACCGCAACGCCAACGGCGTGCGCGCCCACGCCGATGGCGTTGGGGTTAAACGTTTCACCCGCCTCTAACATCAAGTCCGCCGCCAGTTGCTTGCGAACGAACTCGTCATACGGCATGTCTTCGTTCATCGCCCGCACGACCCAATCGCGATACAGCCACGGCTGCCCCTCGCCAGTTCGCCACGATTCTCCGATGTCGCAATACCGCGCCAGATCGAGCCACGTTCGCGCCCACCGTTCACCGAATCGCGGATCGGTCAGCAATCGTTCGACGAGGTGCTCGTAAGCATCTGGCGAATCATCGGCCATAAATTGTTCGATGGCATCAGGCGTCGGCGGCAAGCCGAGCAAATCAAACGACAGCCGCCGGATCAGCGTCCCCTTGGATGCCTCCGGCGATGGCGACAAATCATGTTGTCGTTGCGCCGCGAAAATGAATTCGTCGACGCGAGTTTGTCGCTCCGTAGCCCGACTCTCCGAGTCGGGCCGTGGACGTCTCGGCCCCGACTCAGAGAGTCGGGCTACGTTTAGAGGACGAAATGCCCAATGCCTCTTGCCTTCACTAATTTCGATGACTCGTTTACTGGATTTCGTCGCGCCGGCCGCAGGGAATGGAAATCCGCGGCGAACCCATTCGGTCAGCACGGCAATTTCCGCTTCCGGCAACTTCCCCGCCGGAGGCATCTGCACGTTTTCATTGTCGAACCGAATCGCCTGTACGATCAGGCTCTTCTCGACATCACCGACGACGGCCGCCGGCCCGCTATCGCCGCCCGCAAAAAGTGCTTCGCGGCTGTCGAGCAACAGCCCGCCTTTCAACTTCTCGGCTTTGGCTGAATGACACTCGAAGCAGCGCTGCACCAGTAGAGGCCGCACTCGCTTCTCGAAGAAATCGAGATCGGCCGCCGAAACGGCTTCGCCTTTCGGCGAAGCGTCCTGTGCCAGAACGAAAAAATTCGCCGTCCCCACAAGGAGGACGGCGAATGCGAGCCAACAGCTTTTCATGCTCACACCTTCAACAGCTCCATCGCTTCATCGCAACCGGCCGCGGGCGAACCAAATTCGCTGGCCGTGACACGAGCCAACGCGGTGAGTTGTCGCCAACGGAACGGTTGGCGCATGTTGGCAAATTCTTCGCTGGCGGTGCGGTAATACTTTTCGGCGTGCAGAGCACCGTCTTCGCTGATCGCGAACTTCAGCAACAGATCGAGTACCGGTCGCGGCGAGTGCCGCAATTCGCCCAGCAGATGCACGATCGCGGCGGCCTGAGCTTGTTCATTCGCTCGGATCGCGGCTTCAGCTTCAGCCAGCAGCTTGTTCGGATTGCGCGTCGTGATCTTTTCGAGATGCTCGGCGTGCGGTCGGGGCTGCCAGTTGAGGAAGTCGCCGCCCCGATTGACTCGGTCGTACGCGACTTGAAATGCGCCAAGGATTGTGCAGGCAAATTGATTGCGAGCATTGCTGAACTTGACCATGTTCCGCCACGCATTCGCCGAGTCGGACGCATGCACGCCGATCGAATCGCCATGCACGCTGCCCAGCGGCTTGCCGGGTTGAACTTCCTTCTCACGACGTCCGACGTCGCGCAGAACCAATTGGTTCGCGGCGAGACAGATCGCTTCGCAAATCGCATCGGGCGCGATGCCTTCAGCCAATGCGGCTCCCGCGAAGTCAGCGGCTTGATCGGGAGTCGCTGAGAAGAGCGTCTGGCAGAACGATTCCACCCAGGCGTCATCCGGCACGCGCGTCCCCGGCGTCTTGCCGGCGAGCTTGTGCTGATCGAACACCTTCGGCAACAGCGTGCGGGGCCGGTCGAATTCGGCGTGACGGTTGACTTGGCGTTCGCTCTTCACGCAGTAACGGACCGACTGTCGCAGCATCGTCACCGCTTGCTCGGGACCGACTAGATCGAGCAACGCATACGCCCGGTACGGCAGCACGACGCGATGCACTTCGGTGTTGTCATCGACGGCGTACATCACCGCGTTGAAGGCTTCCTCCGGAGAGATCGCCGCCGCCGCGAACGTCTTCTCCGCGTTGTCGATGTCTTTGCTGTGAACCGCCTCACGTACCGCATCACCCGGAACGACTCCCGCCGGCAAAGTGCCTGCCGTGATTGGATGCAGCACTTCTTTCTTGCGACCGCCGAAATCGTGAATGCGATTCGTGTTTCGATACAGCACTTTTAACACGGGCAGAGCTTTTTTCTCGGTCGGCAATTCCTGAGACATCTGATAGGCCGGCATCATGGCCATCATCGTATGGAAGCCGATGTAATCCTCACCGCCGAACGTGCGAGCGTTCGCCAACGCCGCTGCCGCGACAAGCTGCCGCAGGTCCGTGCCGTTGTGCATCTTCTCGACCAGAGCGGACAACAGCTTGTTGACCGGCGTGTCTTGCATCAATCCAACGAGCGGTTCGAGTCCGCCGAACGTCAATCCATTCGCGTCCGAGCCTTCTGCCGCTCGTACCGTGGACAGCCCCAAGTCCAGAGCCGTGCTGTAGCCGACTCCGGCGACCAACATCCCGCTACCGACATCCGCCAAGAATTCACGACGAGAACGACGCATGATTCACCTCCGAAACCTGAGCACCGGAAAGAGGCTCGCACAGCGCGGGCGACGAGGGGAGCAGTGTAACGCCGGAGCAGGACACGATGGCAAGAATCTCGGAGATTTTCGTGTCGTCGCCATACGCCCCGGCGGATGGCGACGATCGATACCACTACTTCTTGATTCGCGACGAGAGCCACTTCGAGTATTCGTAGTGAGCGTAGAAGATCACGTTCACGCCGAGTTGATAGCAGAACTCGGTGATCTCCGGCTTCACGCCGGCGTTGCCGTCGGCCCAGGCGTCGCCGATGTCACCGGGGTGGTAGTACGCGACGAGCCGGCCATCAACTCGCCAGCCGAGGGCCTCTTTGCCACCGTGCGGAGCGACATACGGCAGGAACGGAATCGGAAACGGGATGCGATGGATCGTATCGTCGAGCGGCACATGGCTCGGTCGAATGTTGGGCAGCACTTGCCGCATCATCGAAAGCACTTGGTTGTGGAAGTGGCCGCTGCCGCCGTTGTCGATGAACAGCATTCCGTGCTTGTCGATCAGATATTCGCGCAGGGTCTTGGCTTCGTTCGCCGAGATCGAGATGTTCTTCTCGCCGGTCAGATAGACGAACGGCGGCGACTTCTCAGCCGGGAACGCCTTGAGCGCGGAGATCGTCCGTGTCTCTTCTTTGTCGTTCACCTTCTGCTGCGTGCGGATCGCGTACTCGCGGAGCAGGTTTTCGCCAGAGTACAAACTCATGTCCTGATCCCAGTCGCCACCCGAATACTCCAGCCGCAGGAATCGCACCTTGCCGGAACTCGTCCCCCCTGCGAAGCCAGCCCCGGTTCCCTCGCCGTAGCCGACCGTGTAGGCGTGCTGCGTGATCTCTTGAAGCTGCAACTTGATCTCGTCGATTGGCGGCACCTTGAAGCTGATCGCCGAGAACGGATTCACGACGAACTTCTTCTTGATGATCTTCTGGATCTTCACCGCCTGCGCGATCTGAGCTTGCTGCCCTCCACCGGCCGGCATCTCGTAGATGTCGCTGCAACCGCCGATCTGCGTGAAGACCAGAAACGCGATCGAAAAGCACAGCGAATAGACCGACATCCAAGTCAGCGATTGATTCAGCTTCCGCGCTCGTCGCCCGTAATACCAAGCATGTGGATCGAGCGGATTGTGGACCCGCTCGTCATCCGCATCGTCGTCATGCGTCGCGCGGTGAGCGGATCGAGCGAATTCGACGGCCTCAGATTGCTCGAGTCGCCGCCGTTCGTAACGCCGCTCTTCGTAGTGCCGCGAAGCACGTTCGACGAACCACACGACCCACACCATGCCGAGAAAGAACAGACTCCAGGTTCCCCACGTTGCCAAACCGACTCGCATGTGTGGCATGTCGAGGGCATCGGAAAAGAAGACGCTGACCTGCCAGAGCAAGATCGCCGAAACGCTCCACACCAGATTGCGGCGAACCAGAAACGCCGATTCGTCCGAGCTTTGGGCCAGAGACTCCGAGTTCACCTCACCCGCGATTCGCCGTAAGGCGATGAGGATTGGCTTGTCTCCGTCATCCAAACGACAAAGCCAACCAGTCCACGCGATCCAATAGGCAGACAGCGGCACACCCAATGCGAACCAGATTCCCTCCGGCCACGCTCGCCACCACGTCTCGATCGAGCGTCCCCACATCCAATCCGCCAAGCACAACGCCCAGACCGCCACATAAATGGCCGTCGGCTTGACGAGCTTCGCGGGGAAGGTGAGTTGTGGAAACATCGGTGGAAGGAAGATTCATTTCCGACGTAGGGTGGGTCGAGTCATCGAGACCCCCACCAGAATTGGGTTGCCGTCTTGGTGGGTCTCGATGACTCGACCCACCCTACGGGTCTGGCTACTTCACCTTGTCCAGCAGGTTGTCGAAGCTGTCGAGCGGATTCTTATTCGGGTTGGCCGTTTTGGTTTCGTCCAAGCCCATCGCCTTGCTGGCCTTCTTGATGTCCTCTTCCGAAGGCGTGTCACCAGAGTTCGCGGCCTTCGAGGATGTGGTGTCGGCACTAGCCGGTTCGACATTGGCGGCAGCCGCCCCCGGCTTGGTGGACTTGGCTTTCGCTGAGCTGCCGAAGGCGAATGGCACGGTCAGCACGGCCAGCAACACGACCGTCGCAATCGTCGAGCCGATCATCGCCTGAGTCAGCGCGTTCGACGCGACGATTCCCATGACTTCTTGCGGACTGCGGCCTTTCAAGCTGCGCACGAAGTCGCGCAACTCGGAGGTTGTCGCCGCCGCGTCCGTCGAGAGTCGCTTTGCGCCACTCATCATGCCGGTCTTCGGCGGAATATCCTCTGTCAGTTTCTCACGCAGTTTGTCCATGGCACACCTCGGTTTGATTGTCGTAGCTCGACTCTCTGAGTCAAACAGTCCGAAGGCTCGACTCGGAGAGTCAAGCGACGGGTCACTTCTGCTTCTTGTCTTCCAAAATATGCACCAGCTCGCCGCCGGCCTGACTGATGGCCTCGATCACCGGCTCGAACTTTGCCGCCGTGCAATCGCTATGAGCCTTCAACATGACTTTTCGCTGGCCGGCTGGAGCGTCCCCTAAATTGCTTTCGATTCGCGAGGCAAGCTGACCTTCGGAAAGTTCTTGGCCGTTGAGATAGACCTTCTGATCCTTGTCGATGGTGACCGTGACTCGCGTGTAGCCGGCCCCTTTCAGGTTATCTGCTTTGGCCGGAGTCCACTGGATATGACTGTCATCCTGCGACTGAGCCAGAATGACGAAAAAGATCAGCAAATTAAAAGCAATATCCCCCATCGCCACACTGGGGATATCCACTTTCGGTTTTCCGCGTTTCATTTTCATCGAACAACTTCCACCCCACCGGGCTTGCCCCGGTGGTTGTCAGGCTTCTGCACGACTCGTGTGAGTCATCCCCTCGAGTCGTGCAAAAGACCGCGAGCCACTGGGACAAGCCCGGTGGATTTAGCTTCCATTTACTGTGGTACGTCGACGGTGCGTTCTTCCTCAAGTTGCAGAGTGATGATTCCGCCAGCGTCCTCAATTTGCGAAGTGACTTCGATCCAAGCGTGGTACGGCACATCATCAGTGCTCTTCACGATGACGACGCGGTCATCCGGCCGAGACTTTCCTGCCAGCTTAGCCTTCACGCGGGCCTTCACCTCGGACACCTTCACCGGATCGCCGTTGATCAGAATCGCATTGCGCTTCAAATCGACGGTCAGATGTTCGTCCTGTTCCTTCTGCTCTTGAGTCTGTTCGCTCTTCGGAAGAATTTGCGACCGACCGGTGTCCGGCTGCGTCGAAGCACACACCAGAAAGAACACGATCAAATTAAACGCGATATCCCCGCTAGCCACAGCCGGAACATCGACAAGCAATTTGGTGGAACGGCGGAATTTCATTTCAAATCACTCTTCGGAACCGTACCGCGACCGTCAGGGAGCGGTCCGCTGGAACACCCGTATCCGGCCGCTCCCTAACGTTCGAGGCTCGGTTGACGGGGATTAGGCAGTCGCCGCTTCTGTTTCGGCTTCACGTTTTTCAATTGCCAATTGCAATGTCACGGTCTCAATCAGCTCGGTCGCTGTCTCTTCAACATCCAGCACGAATTGGTTGATGATCCCTGTGAAATAGTTGTAAGCCGTGAACGCGGGAATGCCGACGATCAATCCGAGGGCCGTCGTGAGCAACGCTTCCGCGATGCCGTCGGCCGCAGCCTTCACGATGTTTTGTTCGCCGAGCGTCGCCACGATGTGATCGAAGCCGTTGACCATGCCGCTGACTGTTCCCAGAAAGCCGAGCATCGGGGCCACGCTCGACACGGTCGCCAAAATCGACAGATGCTTTTCAAGCGCCGCGACGATGTGGACGCCATAGTCGTCCATCGCCTTGATGACCTGCTCCTCCACCTTGCCGGAGTCGTAATTCAGCCGCCTCAACACGACAAACTTTCGCAGCCCCGCCGAAAGAATGGCCGCGACCGGTCCTTGCTCGGCGTCGCATCTTGCGAGAGCGTCCTCGACTCTGTCGTCGTGCAGGAATTCAGTCACTTGTTGTCGAAGCCCACTGGCATCGGTCGTCAGCATTTTCAAAGTGCGATACCGCTCGATGATGACCCCCATCATCAGAATTCCGCAGCCCAGGATCGGCCACATGAAAATCCCGCCGCGAATCATTAAGCCCATCGCACCGGTGTGCATCATCTTGTCGACCCAGTCCCCGAAACCAATGCCGGAATCGCTGACCGATTCTTCGGCGGGCTTCGCGTCCGACTTGGTCTCGGCCGGCGGCGCGGCGTCCGGAGCCGGTTGCCCGGCCGCATCGGAAAAGCCCGGAATGCTGGGCTTCGCGCTCTTCGCATCCGGAGGAGCGGGCTGCGCCGGGGCGGCTGCGGCGGGAGGCGCTGCTTTCTTGATGCCCTGCTTGGCATCGAGCGTGTCCAACGGGTCTTGAGCCAACAACGCGAGGGCGAGAATCAGATGTGTCATGGTGGATGAATTTTGGAAGGCGATTGTGAAAGTGGAAAGTCAGTCCGTAGTGGCCGACTCAATTTCGGTGGGTCAGGAGGCACGGTCAACAATTGTGGTTGGTAATTCACGGGCTCGGTGAATCACCGCCAGCATTCGAATTTCATTCTGATCGACTTGATAAATCAGGCGGTATTTCTTGACAAAGGTTTCGCGAATGTCGTCACGACCAATTTCCGGCATGATGGCTCCGGCCATCGGAAACAATTCCAACGAGTCCGCTCGATCCATGATCTGACGCACGAAACCGCTGGCATACGCGCTGGAACCGCGGGAGATGTAGTTCGCGATCTGGTCGAGATCGCTCAGCGCATGGTCGGTCCAAACTATTGAGAAAGCCATTTCTGCATCCGCCGCTTGGCTTCCTCGTGAGAAACGACTTTACCCGCATCGACGTCCGCCAGTCCTTGTTCGATCTTCTGCCGGACAAAGAGTTGATATTGAACTTCTTCCAGAGTCGTATCGTCAGGAAGTTGTTCCAAGATTTCCTCAACGATCTCTTTAACTGCGGACATGTCGAATCCCCTTTCAATCGCATTCATTACTGATTCTCAATCGCGTTCGCCTCCGATTCGAACTGCTGCAACATCTCCGGCAGCGCCAACCGGCCGCGAGCGAATTTCGCGGCTTCGCTGGAGGGATGATTCCAGCGGCAATTGTTGTAGCGGCGGAAGGCTTCGGAGGTTGCGCCGCCCATGCGGTAGCTCTCGCCGGACCAGAACAGGGCGTCGGGCGCGAGTGCGTCGTCCGGGAAGCTCTTGCCGAAGCGATCGAATGACTTGCCGGCGTCGGTGAACTTCTTCGCCTTGTAGAAGCACTGGCCGATGCGGAACGCCATCTTCGGAGCGTGTTGATGGCCTTCGAACTTCTCGATGAACTTCTCGCCCACTTGAGCGGCGATCGTGTACTCCTCGGCTTTGTAGAAGTGATCGCTGATGCGGATCATCACGTTGGAGATCAACGGGCTCTTCGGATACGTCGCGGCCAGCGTGACGTAAGCCTCCAATGCCGCGTCGAAGTCACCCTTCTCTTCGTAGCACTGAGCCAACTTGTACTGCGCGTCCGGAGCCAGCAAGTGGTCGGCGTAGTGATTGATGATTTGTTCGTAGGCATCGACGGCGTCATCCCATTGCCCCAACTCCTGAGCGAACTGGCCGAGCAAGTATTGAATGCGCGGGACGTACTTCGGATCGGGGTAGTCTTCCATCACTTCTTGCAGGATGCGACGGCCGGCTTCCAGGTCCGCCAATTCCTCGTCCTTGCGAGCGAGGGCTTTGTGCGACTTGAACAACTCGAAGAAGCTCTCGGCGATGTGGAACTTGGTTTCGACCGCGAGCCGTTCGTCGTTGAATGCCTTGGAGAACGCGGCGACGAGGCCATCGGTGCCGATCACGACCGGGATCGTCTTCTCGGATTCGAGCTTGCCGCTTTCGGTGCTGGCCGCGAGATCGACGTACTTCACTTTGAGCGTGTCGCCGAAGTAGCACTCGATGACCGGCACATCGGCGTTCAAGTTGTCGGGGGTCGGTTTGTCGTTCGCCTTCAGTTGCAGCGAGCCGGTGAAGACACCGCTGTGAGCCAGCGTCTCTTCCAGTTGGACCGTTTCTTTCTCGCCGAACTCGGTCGTGATCTCGACGGCGACACGATCGCGTTCGTCGGAGGAGTCTTGATCGGCGTCGGTGACTTGCAGATACAACTTCTCGCCGACGTGGAGTTGCGTGATCGCGTTGTCGTAATCGCGATCGACAACTCCGAGCACTCCGTTGCTGATCAGCCGAGCCTGCGCGGTGACAGTCGGAATCTCCGGCTTTGGCGGCGCGACGGGTTGAGCTGGAGCTGTTGTCTTCGCCGTCCCAGTTCCAGTCTTCGCCGTTCCGGTCGCGGACTTCGTGGTGTCCGTTTTGGTCATCGCCGGCTTTGTGGTCTGAGTCGCAGCGGCGGTCTTGGTGGAGCCGGTTGTTGCGGGCGATGTGCCGGCACCGTTTGGGAAGGCCGCGGCGGCTGTGGTGCGCGGCTTCGCATCGGGGCGCCGTTCGTCGGCATAGGTCGCGATGATCTTGTCTTTGCCGGTGAGGTTCAAAACTCGCGTGACCAAACTGCGATCTTTGCCGGAGTTGGTTTGTGAATCCTCCAGCTTGCCGCCGCCGATGAGATTGCGAGGCATCTCAGACGTGAGCGGGATGACATCCGCACTCGCCTTGCTGCCGAGTTGCAGAATCACCTGACCGAGGAATCGGCCTTCTTCGAGCGCCCAGCGTTCCGCATCGACCGTCGAATAAACTCCGAAGTGCGCGTGCTGACCGCTGACGACACAGCGGGCTTCGATCATTGCACCGTCGGTCGTGGTCAGCGTGACCAGCACTTCGGATTTGCTGTCTTTGGCCATGTCCGGATCGATAACCTCGATCGTCAGCGGAGCCTCGAACGCGACGTGCGCGACATCCTTGCGATCCTTCCCATCCGTTTCTTTGAGATACACGGCCTGGGGGGCGGTGTTCAGCTTCGGATTGCCGGGAAGCACTCGCGTTTCGACGATCCGAATTTGCGCAGTGGTCGGCTTGTTGATGTACACGACCGATTCCCGTTTAACCGAGTGGCCAGGGAACGTGTTCTGTGCGTCGAGATACCGGATGACGATGCGGTCTCCCGGTTTGACCTTCAGCTTGCCTTCGGTGTTGTCCGCATCGGCTGCGGACGAGCCAGCCAGGACCGTGTCGATCTCTTTGGTGAACGTGCCGCTCTGGTTCAGTTCCTTTTCGACGGCTGACAGCTTGATCGGTTCGCCGTCGTTGACCGAGACCTCGAACTCGAGCGTGTCCTGACCGATGGTCGTGTCGAGATCGTAGTCGGTGATCTCGGCCACGAAGCGTTCGCCGGGGTCGGCACGCACGACCGTCTTCGTGATGTTCTGCACTTGGCCGTTGTCCAGCCGCACAAAGTCGTAATTGATCGCTCCAACCGTCGCGTTGAAGTACGTCGCGAACAGCTTCTCGCTGAGCAACACCGAGTTCGAGTTTTCGTTCTGTGTGAACTCATCGGTGTAGCCGGCCGAGACGACGTCGCCGCCGGCAATCTCCAGTGTGTTGTTGTTCGAGAGTTCGAGCACATCCGAATCGGTCGGGATGTAAAGCCGCTCGGTGTCATCCGCCGCTTTGCCGGCTTCGACCTTCGAGTGCGCGATGCCTCGGCCTCCGATCTCGACATGATTCACGGCGATCGCGTCGCCGAGGTATTCGTTGATCTTGAACCGCGTATAGCGGAGGTCATTCGACGGGAATCGGAACTCCCACGCGCCCGGCGTTTGCACGACGCGGGCGTCGATCGCGGGGACGAGCTTCGCGGACCGCAACTCCATCAGACCGCCGCCGGCAATGGCGGTCGGCTTAATCGACAGCGTTTGCTTGCCCGGCTTGTCGATAATGATCGTTCCGAAGCGCGTGAGTTGTGCGACGGTCCAATTGCCGGTGTTCGGGACAGTCCCCTTGAGCTTCGCTCCGGCGCATTCCAGTTCGAAGGTCGAGCCACCGCCGCCGCCGTGAGCACATTCCAGATACACGTCGTAAACGCCCTGCTGAGCACCGTCGAATTCCCAAGCGGCCGAATCTTCCAGCGCGACCCAAGAACCAATCTGCGCCGGATTCCGTTCTTTGAGGACGCCAAAAGCCTCCGTCTTCTTGATGAGCTTGATCGTGTCGATGCCGAGCACAATCTCCGTAGCGACAGGTTTCGCGGTCTGCACGACTTCGCGAGCTTCCGCCAATGCCAGATCAAAGTCCGATTTCAGGAACGGGCCGAGTTGGACTTGCTGCCGATTGATGTCGGCTCGCGCCCAGACCGCCTGCGAGATCTGCGTCGCCTGATTCACAGCGGCGAAGATCGTCACATCATGCAAACCTTTTTCGAGCCACACATCGACGGTGCGATTGCCGGGACCGAGCGGCATCTCCAGCACACCATCAATCGCCAGCGCGGTGGTCACACCTTGAATTTGCAGGCGTGCCGCTCCGGCCTTCGGCTGCACGAGCTTGCCGTACCAGATCACTCCAAACGGCTTCTTCGAGTCTTCGGCATCATCGGCTCGCGACCAGAGCAGTCCGTTGACGACGTCTTCTTCTTCGCTGGGCTTGTTGCTCTTCGCAAGCTGCTTGACCTGATCCCAGGTCGTGTAGTTCGTGAAAGTGCCGGCATAGACGCGGCGACGCATGGTGGCGTACTCATCGAACAACTTGTCAGCCTTCAACGGCTCCGGGTGCGACGCGAGCCGGAACCAGAATTCTCCGTCGTTGCTGCCGAGCAATTCGCCGCGAATCGGAATCTGCGTGTCCGGTTTCGGCGACCAAATCTTCACTCGATCGACCGGGTTGAGGTCTTTCATGTCGATGGTCAGAAACTTCGGCACGGCCCCATCTGGTTCGCTGAGCCAGTACGACTCCTTCTTCTTGTCGATCGACATCAGCGGGCTGTGATCAATCGACGTGTCGCTGGCGAGGGCACCCGCCGGCAGCTCGCCGGTCTGAGCGATCCCCTCAAAGATGCCGGTGTGCGGGCCGGTTTCCTTGACCGCCACTTGCACTTGATCGCCGCTGTCGGCGGTCAGTTTGACGAAGACCGTGTCCGGTTCGTCGGTCAGGTCGCGATCCGGATCGGTCACTTTGAGGAAGACCTGATTGCCCGGCTTCACCTGATTCTTCGGCCGCACTTGAGTCCGGCGATTACGTTCGTTGTCTTGCTCCTGTTCTTCGCGAGCCAGCTTTTGCGAGAACGTCTCTTCCTTTTCATCGACGATCTTCTGACTGGCGATTTCAAACCGCGCGGTCGACGCGATCTTGATCTCAACGTCGGAGAGCGGGACGCTCTTGAACTCTTTCTTGAACTCGTCCGGGTAGTCACACTTGATTTGATCTTTGCCGGTGAGTTGCAGCACCTTGTCGCGCTTCTTGACTTGGCCGAGCGCCGTTTCCAGATCGGTGCGGAACAACCCTTTGCCCGCACCGCCGCTGGTCAGATACACGATCTCTTCATCGCCGCCGGGAATCGTTCGGACGATCACCGGAATCTTGTTGTGCCCGCGGCTGATGCCCAGATCGCTGTCCTGAACGACGATCGACAACGCTTGTCCCGGCGAGTGGAACCGCTTGCTGGACCGCCCCAGTCGTCCGACCGTGCGGAGCAGATTGAGCTGATCCATGAAACGCTCTTCTGAGCCATAAACTTCCGCGAGGTTGAACAACGCTTGATTGGCGAGTTCGATATTCGGAACTCGATCGAGCACATTGCGGAAGATGAGCCGTGCTTCGTCCTGATCGCCTCGGCGATGTGCGAGCACCCCGCGCAGGAATTCCGCACGCACGACAACATCGGCCTCACGGCTGGTCGCCAGCTTCTCGAAGACTGCTTCGGCTTGATCGTAGACCTTCTGAGCCATGAACGTCTCGCCGATGCCGAACTCCGCCTCGGTCGAGTACGGCGTGTTCGGGAAACGATTGATGACCGTCGTGTATTCCGAGCGTGCGACGTCGTATCTCTGAGCAGTGAAGAAGTTCTTCGCCAGCAGCAATTGCACGCCAGCCTTGGTCTGAGCGTCATACGTCGTGCTCATTTCATTCTTGATGAGCCACGAGCGCAACGTATCTTCGACTTTCTCCAGGTTGTCGTTGCCCCCCGCCGCCATCAAGTTTTGGCAGACGAACAGAACCAGATCGACCGGGACTTCATCACGGTGCTCGTCGAACAGCTTTTTGTTGGCGGTGTATGACTCGATGGCGAGCCGCTCGTCACCGAGCCGCAAATACATGGCCGCCTGCAACAGCGGCGCGATGGGCGATTTCTCGTCAATGGTCAGCCCGACCGCGCCAATCCGCGTGTAGCACTGACTGACGAGGTTGCGGGCGACTGCCTTGCGCGGTTCATCGACCTGCGGAATGTTCGTCAGCAATCCGGTCAGTAGCGTCGCCCCGCTGATGTAGTCCTTCGCCGCCACTTTTTGCTGGGCGACGGCCATCATCTGATCCCAACGATACGAGTCCGCGTACAGCTTGCGAGTCGCATCTGCGATGATCAGCAGCCGCTTGGTCGGCGGCACTTGCAGAAGCTCGGCCGGAGTCAAACCTTCCAGGTGGTAAATCTGAGCCTGCGACGAACCCCAATCGAAATTGATGTCGCGGACCAGAGCGTAAATTTGCTGCTTCGCGGCGGGGGGCAGTTCCTTCGTCTTGTCCGGCTGGGTGCGCACGCCGTAGACCATGTTGTACCACTGCGTCGCGTCCCAGTTCGCCGCTAGGAACGTCTTCTCCTGTTGCTTCGTCAGCGCGTCGCGAGTCACTCGCTCGACGCTGGCAATGTCGCCCTTCTCCATGTAAGCGTTCGCTGCCCATTGTGCGAACCGCGTGTTGGAGTTGGTGTTGGTTTGCAGCATTTCGTTGGCGAACGCGATCCGCTCGTCCGGTGTTTTCAACGCAGTGAAGAGCCGCGCTGCGCACTCGGCCGACTCGCCCGAGAGCCGATCATGCGTGCGTCCGAATTGCCAGTAGGCCGTCGCTTCGGCCAGTAATTGATGCCGCGTCAGCGCGTCGCCGATGCCGGAAGCGTAACCGCTGTCTTTGCCAAACTTCGCGTGCGACTTCTGGATGTACTCCAGCGTCCGCTTCGCCAGCGATTGATCTTTGTGCTGATCGGCAATCATGAACAACCGCCGCCACTGATCCGCGTTGTTTTGCAACGGCTCCTGAGCGACGAACAAGTCGAAGATCTGCTTACTGATGTCGATTGGTCCGTAATCGCTGACCGAGCTCAACGCTTCGTCGAGGTAGCTGCGAGTCTTCGGGAACCGCTTGGCAAGTTCCAAGTACGTGCGAGCGGAGTCTTCACGCTGCTTGACCTGCGGCGGCACATGCCGGAAGTAATAGGCGTCCTCGGCCATGAGCTGTTCCCACATCGGGTCCGGCAAGGTGGCGAGGTGGGTTGCTCGCAAGTTGGCGCGAATCTGAGCATCCGGGCCGTGATAGATGTTGTGAGTCCACTTCAGCCACAGCGCCACGACCGGGTCTTCGTTCTGCTTCTTGAGTTCCGCCACCGCGTAAGCGACACGGTCCTTCAATTCTTTGTTCGGCTTCGCTTGATCAATGTAGGACTGTAAGTAGGAGGCGAAGGTGCCCATGTGCAAGTTCTTCCGCCGAGCGGCCAGATAACGCTGCACGTCCTGCTGAAACTCGGCGTCGTTCGTCGCCTGGAACAACAGGTGCGAAAGAATGTTCCAAGAGTGTCCGTCGTTGCCGGGGACTTGATCCAGGTACTCACGACACATCGCCTTGCACTTGGCATCGTCTTTCAGCCGATCACGGCAGATCTCCAACGCCAGCGAATGGCGCAGATAGTACGCGTTGTACTTTGGGTTCTTCGCCAGAGCGTCCCGCAACACGGCCTCGGCCGCCTGGATCTGAGCCGGTTCGGTCCCGGCGTTCTGGACGAAGACACTGGCGACACTGCTCAAGTACGGGTTGAATGCCAGCAACGGCTTGATCATTTCCAGCCCACGCGCTTTGTCGCCGTCACGAATCAACGCGGTCGCGAGCAACGATCGTTTCTCGAACCGCTCCTCGCGATCCGGGTACTTCGCGTCGAACTCATTCACGAGCGGCTCGAACTCCGCCCCCTTCGCTTGCGAGTAGTACATCGAGAAGATGAGTTGATTGAGCGCCGACCAGTCATCGCGGATGGCTCGCACCTGCCGATAATGATTCGCCGCATTCGCGTATTGGCCCAGATAGTTGAACTGCTCTCCCTGCATCCGCTGCAACTCGCGAGTCTCCTCCGGCGTGTACGGCAGCCCCTTGGCCAGCATCTTGGCACCAAGCGTGTTGGCCTTCGCCCACTGCCCGTACTGCCGCCAGCGATAAAGCGCGTTCGCCGCCAGCAACTTCGTGAACTCACCGGCCGGCAATTTGTCGAGCATCTCTTCGGCGAGCACGCAGCCCTCAAAAATCTCCGCCTGGTTCCCGTTGTTAAGTCGCGTGACCGCCGCCTCGCCGAACTTCCGCCCATTGACATTCGGCTGCCGCTGCCACATCGCCCGGTACGTCTCCGCCGCCTTCGCACGATCACCCAACTTGTCGAGCGCCTTCGCCAACCGCTCTTCCAACTCCACGTTCTGCGGAGCAGTCGGATACTTCTGAATGAACTGCCGTATCGAAACGGTCAGCTCCTTGTGCCGCGACATTGCCTCCAACCCGTCGATCGACTTCAGCATCACCGCCTGATTCCGCGGATCGCTGGGATGCGCCGCCGCGAACCGCTGCCCCGCGCGGATCAGCCCGAACACTCGCCCATGCAGGTGATAAAGGTCAGTCAACTTGACCAACAACTCTGCGGCCTCCGGCGAGGTGTCCTTGAACTTATTCAGGTCCGCCTCCAGCTTCGCCGCCTCTTGCGAGACGGGATCTAGCTGCTTTGAATCTTCGGTCGCTGCTTGAGCCGGCGCATTCGCCTGCTGAGCGAACGCGGCTTGTCCAGATGACAACACCAACGCAATTCCGAATGCGTAAGAAATCAATCGTGGCATTTCAGTCGTCCTACCAGAGTAGGGTGGGTCGAGTCCGCCGCGGCGGACGAGACCCACCAAATGGAACCCGTATTTGTTGGGAACGAATGGTGGGTCTCGATGACTCGACCCACCCTACGGATCAATTTCCCTTGGGAGCCGCCGTGCGTTCCGCCTTGTTCAACGCTTCCGAAATCTTCTTCGCATCGCCGGCGAGCGGGCTTTCCGGATAGTCGCCGATGAGTTGGTCGAAGCGTTTGCGAGCTTCTGCCTTGCGGTCCATGCGGTAGAGACAGCGGCCATAGTTGAACAGGATCACGTCCAGGAACTTCGCGTCCGGGTGGTTTTCCAGCACCGTCTCGAAGATATCCACGGCGCGAGCGTAGTCCTTCTGGCGGTAGTAGTAGTTGGCCATCTGGGCGACCGCCTCACCGACGCGGCCGCTTTCCGGGAAGTTATCGAAGACCTTTTTGTATTCCTGAAACGCCCGGTCAAAGAGCTGCGCCTTGGCCGCTTCGTTCGGCTGCTGCTCGGCCATCTTGTCATAGCACTGAGCGATGCCGAATTGAGCTTCACCACGGAGCTGGCTCGTCGGCATGTTGACCAGCCGCTGATAGACGCCGATCGCGCGGTTGAAGTTGTTCTGCTTGAGAGCAACGTCTGCAAGCTGCAACAGCGCATCGTCCACAAAACCGCTATCGGGAAACTGCCGCTGCAACCGCTCGGCCATCGCGGCGGCGAGCTCGAGCTTGTCCATCTCGTAGTAGATCTTCCAAAGTTGCACATAGGTCTCTTCGAGCAATTTGCCGCCCAGCTTCGTGGCCTCGGCCATGATCTCGTCGCACAGGTCGAGAGCTTGCTCGTACTTGGCATCGGCGTTTTTCTTCAGCCCGAATTCCTTGTACCGATTGCCGATGTTGGTCAGTGCGTGAGCCGTCTTGAGTTGCGTCTGCACGCGCAGTTCGCGGTCGGAGATCAACGCCTTGGTGACTCGCACACCGCCAAGATTCCCTTCAATTGCCTTCGCATCGAACGTAATGGTACGAGCTTCCGGTGTCGTGTTCTTCGCGTCGGCATAGGTCAGCCGGACGAAATCCCCCGGCAACGCCTGTAAGACATCGTCGGTCGAAACGACTTCCTCCGCCTTCACCAACGCGACCGTCACTCGAAACACGCCGGAATGAATCGAATTGTCCTCGATAGGCTTCGCCGCGGGTTGAGTCGCCGAGTCGGCGGGCTTCGTCTCGACCTTTGTCGGCGGAGCGCCTTCCGTAGTGTTGGGTTGACCGACCGCATTCGCAGCCGTCGTCTTGGGAGCCTCTGACGCTTCGTCGCCCGCTGGCTTCTTCTCGAATTGATTTTCGACCTTTACCTCGGTCAGCGCGATTTCGACGCGATCCACTTTCTTGAACTTCTCGATCTTCGGCTCACCGTCGTCGTCCGTCGCGACCGCCTTACCGGACTTCTTGAGCTCGAGCAATTCGTTCTCAATCTCCTCATCAGTCTTCGGCCGGATAACCTCGACGGTCGCCTTGATGGTGTCAGCGGCATCGGTTAGATCGCGGTCCGCGTCGATGATTTGCAGGTTGATCGTCTTACCGAGCACCACGCCGCGCAATGTTTCCTTGAAGGCTCCATCAGTGATTGACAGCAACCCGTTTCCGACGACCGTGACCTTGTGCAGCAGCTTGCGATTGAATTGTTTGTCAGCCGTTTGCTCGTCGATGTACGAGACCTCAACGGTGTCGTCTCCCTTCAATTCCAGCGTTCCGTTGCCGGGCTGTGGCTTGCCGAGCTTCGTCAGCAAGCTCCCCAAAGCGATCCGCACATTGCGTCCGACCGAGAAGCATTCCACGATTTCTCTATCGCCGCTGGTCGCGATGCACTCGACCTTGATGGATTGACCCGGTTCGAGTGCCGACAGGTCCGCGTCTTCGATTTTCACGAAGAGTCGCTTGCCCGCCTCCAACTTCTCGACCTTGCCCTCTTCGCTGGCCAAAGTTGTGCCCACTTTTTCCAACGCCGAGATCGCTCGGCTGTAGTGGCCGAGTTGGAAGTGACCGAGACCAATGTAGTAGTACGCTTCGTTGACCTGCTTGCTGACCGGGAACTTCTCGATCACTTCACGCATGACCTGAAAGCACTTGCCAAAGTTGCGAGCTTCATAAAAACAGACGCCGGCTTTGAGCGTCGCCTCCGCACGCATCTCTTCGTCTTTGTTTTCTTCCGCAGCGACCGCCTCAAACTGCGCGCGAGCTTTGTCGTATTGCCGGTCTCGCTGGAGGAAGAACTTCCCCAACCGCATGTAGGCTTCGTACCGCACCTTGCTCTTGGGATATCGCTCGATCACCGACTGCCAAATCTCGACAGCCTTTGAGACTTCATCCGCCTCGTACCGAGCGTCACCCGCTTCGACCAACTTCTTGGCAGCCCGATCCTCGACAATCGAACCTTTCAGCGACGGGGCGTCGGTAGGCTTCGTAGCGGCCGGTTGACCAAAGACCGTATCAGCCAAACACAGACACCCACAAACAACCGCCAAAGCAACGCTTGGTGCTCGCATGACGCGCTCAATCCAGTTGAAGATGGAAGGGACCGTTCCAAGACGATCGCGCACGTCCGTGTGCAGTTGAAGGAGGCCGCATCCGCAGCCTGAAAACAGGTTGGCAAAAGTCCGTCAAAGAAACCAGCCCAAGATGGTCAGCTTCGATCCAACAGACGGGCGAGGTGCTCGCAATCACGATGTCGTCGATTGCAGAGCGGGCACATGTCGTATCGGTTTGTCGCCATTTGGCGACGCTTGGCAGAAACGGCGTGAGGCAGGCTTGCACCTGCCTCACGCATAAGTCCTCAATTCGGGCGGGCATCGCCCAATCCATCTGATTTCAAGTCACGTTCGATGGTGGAGGTTGCTCGACTATGCGAACAATTCCTTGATCGGAGTACCGTCCTCAACCAGCTTGAACGGGCGTTGGAGCGGTGTCATGACTTTCTTGTCCGGGTCGATTCCCAGCGCGTGACAGAAGGTCGCGTGCAGGTTCGAGACCTTCACCGGGTTGTCCTTCGGCTCATAGCCGTCTTCATCCGACGAGCCGATGACCGTTCCACCCTTGATGCCGCCACCTGCCATGAAGCAGGTGAAGACATTGGCCCAGTGATCGCGGCCGGCGTCTTTGTTGATCTTCGGCGTGCGGCCGAATTCGCTGAGCATGACGATCAGCGTCTTCTTGAGCATGCCGGACTCAGCCAGGTCGGCGATCAGCGACGCGATTGCCGGGTCCATGATCTCGCCATGCGCTTCCATCGCGGGGAAGTTGTTCATGTGCGTGTCGAAGCCGCCGCGATTCACTTGCACGAACCGCACGCCGGTCTCAATCAGTTGCTTTGCCGTGAGACAGCCGCGGCCGAACGGAGTGTCACCGTAGCGGTTCAACTGCGAGGTCGGCACTTTGTCGAGTTCAAACGCTGCCAAGGCGGGGCTTCGCATCAGCGTGAGCGCTTCGTCGATCGAGGTCTGAGTCGATTTCAACTCTTTGTTGCTGCTCTTCTCAGCAAAGCGACCGTTGAACTTTTCGAGCACTTCCAGACGCTGATTACCCCGAGCCGAGGCGATCCCTTCCGGGAACGACAGGTACGGGTCTTTCTCGCCAGGAGCGCCGATGAAGTACGCTTCACACTTCTGGCCGAGATAGCTGGCCTTGGGGGCTCGGCCGCTGATCGTGACGTAAGATGGCAGGTCGCCGACTTGCTTCTTTTCGTGAGTCACCACCGAGCCGAAGCCGGGATGAATCAAGTTGGCCGATGCCTGATAGCTCGTCTGCAACTGATAGGTGCCGCGGCCGTGATCGCCGTTGACGCCGGCAATCGAGCGGACCAACGCGCAGTGGTGCATGACCTTGGCGATCTCTGGGAAGATTTGCGAAATCTTCACGCCCTCGACAGACGTGTCGATCGGATCAAACTCACCGCCAGTTGGGCGACCTGGTTTTGGATCCCAGGTGTCGATATGCGACATTCCTCCGCCATTCCAGAAGAAAATGACGTGCTCGGCCGTTGGCACATGATCGGTCCCGCCGAAGGCGATCAAGTCGCGCATCGAGAATCCGAGGATCGAAGCCAGTGACGCCTGCAACACAGCTCGGCGGTTCGTTCGGTAATCCAGGCAGCCCATGTCGAGTTCCTTTCTGAAACGGGTTAATCGTGGGGCAGGTTTTCGACCTGCATCAACAAAAGAAAGACGGGCAGGTTGAAAACCTGCCCCACGAGGTTACGGCAGGAAACGGAATTCATTGCAGTTCAGCAGAATCCAGCGGAAGTCGGCCATGCCGTCGAGCGAGTCTTTGTGGGTGGCGATGATCGACTTAGCTTCTTTGATTTCGTCAGCACTCGGTTCGCGAGTGAGGATTTCACGATAGGCGAGTTTGACGGCTCCATCGAGGTTCTTCTGTTCGACGAGCAGAGCATACATCGGCTCGAATTCACCGACTCTGGCGGCTTCGTGGGTCAACGATCCGTTGAGCATCATCAGGGCCTGCCGCATGTTTGGAGCGTGATCGCGAGTCTCACCGAGCACTTCGCGGTCGGTTTGGCCGAAGACGCGGAGGAAGTGTTCCGGGGCAGCAGGCGATGACATGCGGAGCGATGAACCGAACTTCGGGTTATCGTCGAAGGTCGCCTTCACATAGCGGTCGATGTAGTCGACGCCACGGCGTTGCGTCTGCATCTGCGCGCGCATCCGTTCGGCTTCGATTTCCTCTTTCGACATGACCCGCATCTCTTCGACTTCAACTTTCTGACCGTCCGCTTTGGCTTTTGCCAGGACTTTGCCGAAGTCGATTTCAATGCCCTTCTCCAAATCGACGCCGGGAGCAGCTTCTTCGTCGTCCTTCGCCATCGCGGCGGTCATTTCCATTTTCTGCTGGAACTTCATCGCCGTGAGCGCTAATCCCTGGCGGCCGGAGTTCGGTTTCGCGACTTGCGAGAGCTTCCAAGTCGTCTTCATGTTTTTGCCGGGCGTGTGCTTCACGTCGAAGATGTGTCCGGCGGTGATGATGCTGTCGTAAAGCGTTTCACTGAGCATTCGTCGCATTGGCGTGGCGAGGAACGATTTCTCCATCTCCGCGACTTGTTGTTCCTCGGCCCCGTAAATGTGGCGTCGCTGATAAACCTGACTGTTGACGATCAGTCGCACGAGCGACCGCAGGTCGTAACCGCTCGCCACGAATTCGTCGGCGATGTAATCGAGCATCTTCGGATGACTGGCCGGGTTGTTATCGCTGAAATCGTCGATCGGATCGACGATGCCGCGACCGACCAAATCCGCCCAGACACGGTTGACCATGTTCTTCGCGAACCAACGGTTGCGAGGACTCGTGACAAGGTTGGCCAACTCGTTCCGCCAGTCGCTGGTCGTGTACAGCCCGGCCTTGATGTTGAGGTTCTTGGCGTCCGTCTTGGCACCACGAGTGACGTCGTCGTCTTGCTTTTTGCCCTTCGCTTTGGCTTCGTTCTCTTCGGCACCAGTGAGCAGAGCATCGACGTCCGCGTCTTTCGAGTTTGCCTTGGCGAGCAATGCGTCTTTCTCGGCCTTTTGCTTGGCTCGGAGTGAAGTCAGTCGAACGAGGTATTCAGGTTTCTCATCGGACGAAGTCATGTCGAACGGGAAGGTCGGCTTGGCCGGTTTGCGTTCGCTAGGTTTCGCCTTGCCTTCCGGCGGCCAAAGGACCGTCGATGCCTCATTTTCTTTGGCGTAGATCGTCCGGGTGAATTGATTCTCAATTCGCTGGGTTTTGCCAAAGTACGCCGCGAAGCCGTAGAAGTTTTCCTGAGTCCACACGTCAAACGGGTGGTCGTGGCATTGAGCACATTGAATCCGCACGCCCATGAAGACCTGCGAGGTTACACCCGCGAGGATCATCGGATCGGCGTTGTCACCGAGCACGAACGCGACTTCAGGAGCAGCTCCGGCCTTGCCGTTGGTCGTGATGAGCCGCCGACAAATCTCGTCGTGAGGCATCGCGTCCGTGATCGCCTCGTGAATCCAAGCAATCGCGGCCCGACCGCCATCGGCCTGAGCACGCAGGCGGAACATGTCGGAATAGAACACAGTCCAGCGGTCGATGAAGCGGTCATCGGCGATCAGCCGATCGATCAATTCGGCTCGCTTGGCGGGATTCTTGTCCGCCTGAAATGCAGCGATCTCGTCAGTCGTTGGAATTCGGCTGACGAGATCACAGAAGATTCGTCGGAGGAAGGTCAGGTCGTCGATGACCGGCATCGGATCGAGTTTGACGCCACGCTCCTGATTTTCGAGGGCGAGCACCTTGTCGAGTTCCGTGCCACTGGCCAATTTCTTGGCAGCCTCCCGGAAAGCAGCTTCGGCTTTCGGGTCGACCGGGGCCTTTTCGACCTTCTTTTGAGCCACCGGTGGCTTCGCGTCCGAAACGCTCAACCCCAAGACTCCCAACGACAAACAGGTAGCAACGACGATGAATGGCCAACGCTTCACGGGCAGACTCCTCTGGTGAAACGACTTGAAATCCCGTCCGAAACCCAGGGCAATCTATAAACGTTCGCTGAAATCACAAGATGAAAGGAAAAATTTCATCGCTCGTCGTCCCGCACGTCAAGCAGCCTTTTAGGGACTTGAGCCATCTGAAGGCGTGGTGACAGGCTATTTCTTCGGCGGAATCAATCCTGCCGGCTGGTCGAGCCACAGGTAATGTCCATGATCGGCAGTGACGATCACCGTCGTTTCTTGCCAGTTGCGGTGTTTCTCGACCCAAGCGGTGATGACTTGGAAGGCTCGGTCGCCGGAGTTTACCGCTCCGATCGAATTGTCGAGGTTGTTGTCGTGATTGGCCCAATCGACGTCGCCGGCCTCAACCATCAGCCAGAAGCCTTTCGGATTCTTGCCGAGCACGGTCAACGAGGCGGCGGTCATGTCGGCGAGCGTTGGGTTCTCGGTGAGGTCGGCGGCGGTGTACGACTCGGCCTTCGTGCGTCCGGCCGTGGGGGTGAAATCTCCGTCGGCGGTTGCAAACGGAAGATGCCCTTTCGCCGAGCCGACGCCGAAGAATCCGAGGAGGCGTTGTCCCGATGAGGCCGCTTTCTCGGCTGCTGACTGCAACAGATTGCGGCCGTTTGCCCCGGCGGTGCGTTGCGCGACGAGGTAGCGACCGCCGTTCACCGCGTCGATCGTTTTGCGGTCGGCGTCGGTCAGCCAGATGTTTCCGGGGACGAAGTTTTTCCCTTGGCCTTGCGTCTTCTTTTCCGCATCGCCGGTCGTCTTCGCCGAGTCACCGAATCCCCCGCCGATCAGCACGTCCAAACCACGCAACGGCTTTTTCGGATGCGAACTCGAAGGCAGACCGAGCAGGTCGCGCGTCAAATCTTGGTAGTCGTCGCGATCCACGTTCTGGGCATACGAGCAAGCTGGCGTCGCATGGCTGATCGGCACGCTGCTGACGGCTCCGACGGACAGGCCGGCCGCTTGGGCCTCGTGCGAAATCGGAACGACGTGTTGGCCGGAGACATCGACGTTGATGGAGTTGTTGTAGCTCTTCACTCCGGAGGTCATGGCCTGAGCGGTGTTGGCCGAGTCGGGATAGGGGTGCTCACCCTTGCCTTTGCCGTCGGGACTGCGGCCGGTGAGGTAATAGACGTCTTTGCTCGGTGGCGACCACGGGAACGGCCCTCCCTTCGCGACATTGTATCCGCCGGGATATTTGCCTCCTGGATTCTTGACCGTCTGGGTATCGACATCGTTTTCGGTGCCGTCATTGAGCGGCGCGACGCACATGCAGCCGAACTGCGTCGTCCCATTTGCCGTGTAATTCTGGAAGTGCGTGCCTGTGCCACGTCCCTCGGAGTAGCTGACTCGCCGCTCGTTGTAGATTGCGGCGTTACGAGTCGTCTGCCAGTCCATGCCGTCGAAGATCATCAGGATGACGTGCTTCTTGCCGGCCTTGAACGCGGCCCGTTGCAACGCGGCGAGGTCGGTTTGGTCGCAGTATTCGGCGGTTGGATTGAGCGTATTCGTCGGCACGCGGCCGTAGATCGCCTTGAGCTTCGCTTCGCTGCGATACGCGCTGTTCTTGCCGAGATAACTGTCGAGATCGACTCTCTCGCCCACACCGCGCGTTCCGAACGTGTAGATCGGAATGAGTCGATTACTGTGAGTGCCCCACTCCTTGTAGTTCTTGGGGTCGACTCCCCAATGACCGACCGGCGAGTGCCCGTTCTTGATGGCGGCATTTTGCAGGTTGCGCAGGTGATCTTCGGCCGCGGCAGTCGTCGTCATTGCGGCCAGCAGACACAGACAGAACATTCGGGTGAGCATGACGAGGCTTCTCGCGGGGGGACTGAAGTAATGATCTGGCAATCGGGCGGATCATGCTGGCGGTCGCGTGCCGTCGAGGCAAGCGTTGGACTCGTCTTGGCCGATTCCTTCATTCAAAACGGAATCGCGGCTGACGGTCATCGGCTCGCGGATTTCGACCGGATGGTTGCCGGGGGAGTGGCGAGCCGCTGGAATGCCGACGAGCGTTTTGTCAGACGACTTTTTGGAGCGTCAGTCATGCGAGCTTCCCTTCGATTCGTCATTCTTTGCATGGTGACGATTTTCTCAACAGCGATTTTCTCGACAGCGGCATCGGCCGAGGACGTGAAGCATGTCGTGCTGATCAGCGCGGATGGTCTCGCGGTGGATTACTTCGACGATCTGAAGGCCGAACTGCCGACTCTACGAATGCTCGACAACCAACTGCCGCGCGTGAAAGCCGCGTTGTCCAAATTGGAAGGGGTGCAGCGTGTCATCGAGCCGGCGGAGTTCGCGGCGCTCGGTCTACCGTTGCCGGCCGAGAATCACGAGGCTCCGCATTTGATCCTCGCGACGGGACCGGGCTATTCGTTCAACGGCGATCTGACCGTAGACGTTATCGGTCCCGTGACCGCAACGTACAAAGGGACTCACGGCCACTTGCCTCAGCCGGCGTACATGCACGCGACGTTCGTGGCGGCAGGGCAGGGGATTCGCGCGGGAATCAAACTCAAGACTGTCAATAACACAGATGTTGCGCCGACCATCGCGCGGTTGATGGGACTGAAACTCGACAGTGCGGATGGTCGAGTGCTCCGAGAAATTCTGAAGGACTGAGGTATCATCATGAAGCATTCCCCGGTTGTCTCGCTCATCAATCGCCGAACGCTGCTGCGACAGTGGTCGGCCGGAGCGATTGGTTTGATGTTCGTCAGCGGCAAACTGCCGTCCGCGATCGCCGCCGAAGAGAGCCGCTTGCTGGTCCACTCGAAAGCCCCGATGAACGCCGAGCCGCCGCTGCCGGACCTCGTGCGGTCGTGGGTCACTCCAGTCGAGTCGTTCTTCATCCGCAGCCACGGCAACACACCGGAAATCAACGCCGACTCGTTCCGCTTGTCGGTCGAGGGCCTGGTCGAAACGCCGCTGAGGTTGTCGCAGGCGGAACTCAGCCGCTTCGAGCAACACGCCGTCACGGCCACGTTGACCTGCGCCGGCAATCGCCGCACGGAACACAGCCGCTTCAAACCGATCAAAGGGGTCCAATGGCGCGAGGGCGCGATCGGCAATGCCAAGTGGCGCGGCGTGAAACTGTCGGACGTGTTGAAGAAAGCCGGCGTGCGTGAAGCGGCCAAGCATGTGTGGTTTGAGGGACTTGATTCCGTCGAGGATGGCGGCAAGACGTTTGCGTTTGGCGGCTCGATCCCGCTGGAGAAAGCGCTGCTCGACCGCGACGTCGTGCCGGGGGCGTTGCTCGCCACGACGATGAACGACAAGCCGCTGACGGCCGATCACGGCTTCCCCGTGCGCATGGTTGTGCCCGGTTACATCGGTGCTCGCAGCGTGAAGTGGCTGAGCAAAATCGTCGTCAGCGATCGGCCCTCGCCGAATCATTTCGTGGCCGATGTCTACAAGCTGGTCGATGAGGGAACTCTGCTGGAAGTCGCCGAGAATGCGCCGATCTATCGCATGCCGCTGAACTCTGCGATCTGCACGCCGACGGCCGGAGCGGCTTTGAAACCGGGCCGAGTGGAAATCGCCGGCTACGCACTACCTCCGGGAGTTCCGGGTGTTGCGATCCGCAAAGTTGAAGTCTCCGCCGATCAGGGCCGCTCGTGGGTTGACGCCAAACTGACTTCGCCCGCGTCTGAGTTTTGCTGGCAACTGTGGTCCGCTGATGTCGCGGTGAACTCAGCGACGAAAGAATTGATCCTCCGTGCGATCGACTCACGCGGCGAGGTTCAGCCAGAGACCGTGCGCTGGAACGCCAAGGGCTACCTCTTTAATGCCTGGCATCACGTGCCGCTCAAGGTGAGTTGAGTTTTCAACGAACGCTTGAGCCGTGGAACAACTCGAGGGATTTTGAGTCAAGTTGACCGTGCGGCAGCTCCCGATACCATATTCGAATAATCGAATATCCTAACGAGAGGCACGCGATGGCTGACCAGGACACCTCCAAGGATGCGGCCGAACTGCTGAAGGCGTTTTCGCATCCGATTCGGCTGGCGATACTGCAAGAGTTGGTTGCTGGCCCGAAATGCGTGACCGATATGGAGGATTTGCTGCCGGCTCGGCAGGCCAACATTTCACAGCACCTGGCAATTCTGCGTTATGCACGTCTCGTCGATTATGCGCAGGATGGCGCATTGCGGTGCTACTACCTGTGCCGCCCTAATCTGGTTCGCGATCTGCTGACGCTTGTGGGGCGTGATGAGCCGGTCTTGAGGCGAACGCCGGAGGAAATCAAAACGGACAAGGAGCGTCTCGCCAAAGCGAAGTTATCGTCTTACTCGAACGCAGTCGCTCCGGCGCGTCCGAAATTGAAGCCTCGCGCGAAGGTGAGACGATGACACTACTCAAACGGATTTGTTGGTGGACACGCCGGAAGTCTCTGAAGGATCTCTCCGCGGATGAGCTGAAAGCAGCGGTCGCGGAGCGGTACGGGCGCGTGGCTTCGTCACCCGTCGAGAAGTTCGGCTTTCCCGTGGGACGCAAATTCGCGGAGAGCCTCGGTTACGACGCCGTGCTGCTGGACTCGCTTCCCGTCGGGATGTGGGAGTCGTTCACCGGTGCGGGGAATCCTCAGCCGTTTGTGGATGCTCGGTCCGGAGAAACGCTGCTAGATTTGGGTTGCGGTGCCGGACTGGACCTCTTGCTGTATGCCCGACGTGTTGGTCCAGCCGGTCGGCTGTTCGGTCTCGACCTGTCCGAACAGATGCTCGCGAAGGCACGCGGCAACTTGGAAAGGCTCGGCGTTCGCAACGTGGAGTGGCTGCACGCAGCGGCTGATGCCATTCCCTTGCCGGACCAGTCCGTGGACCTCGTGACGGCGAACGGTATTTTCAATCTCTCGCCGGACAAACAGGCCGTCATGCGAGAAATCGCGCGAGTCCTGAAACCCGGCGGCCGGACGATTTTCGCGGAGATCGTCCTGAAGAGTGAACTGCCGAAAGAAATCCGCCGAGAGATTGATGACTGGTTCCGCTGCATCGGTGGCGCTTTGGTGCAGCAGAATTTTCTGGATCGTTTACAGGACTGCGGGCTGAGCAATCCGCAGGTCTTGTCTCTTGGGCGAAATGCTCGCACGGGTCATGAACTGGCCCTGTGCGCCGTCATTCGCGCGGAGAAACCGCTGTCCCTTGCGGCCTGTTGACCCAAATGTCCCAGCGCCTTCGTCCCCTGATTTCCAAGAAGGAGAACAAACTGTGACAGATTCAATCGGTGCGACAACCGCCGGGTCGTCCTCACGCTGCACGGCACGTTTCGCGTGGTTCGCAATGACACTTGCGTTGGCGGGAACATTGGGAAGTCTGGCTTTGAGCTGGGGGCTGGGCCTCAAAGCCTGCCCACTCTGTTTTTATCAGCGGACATTCGTGATGGCGGCGTTCGCCATCCTGGGAGTCGGTTTGTTCGTGGAACGAACTCGGCCCGGCTTGATCTGCTTGCTGAGCGTTCCGATGGCGTGGGCCGGCCTTGGCGTGGCCGCGTTTCACGAGTACCTCGTGCTGACCAACGTGTTGGAATGCCCGCAGGCGTTGTTGGGAATCGGAACCGCACCGGCTCAGAGCTTGGCGATGTTCATTGTCCTGGCAGCCGCGACCTCGCTGGGAGCTTGCTGCGGTCGCCGTGAATCACCACGGCAAGGAACAAGCACGCTCGTCGGCGCTGCGATTCTTGGAGCCATCATGGCTGTCGCGTGCGTGAAAAGTTCGCCGCCGCTGCCAGCGGCACCGAAGCAGCCGTATGACTCGGCCCTCGACATCTGCCGTCGCCCATTCGTGGAAGCGAAGGACTGAACGATGCCCACGCAGCAACAAGAGGCCGCGATTCGCTTCGGGTGTTTCTTCGGGACACTGCTCGTGATGGCCGTGTGGGAAATGCTCGCGCCGCGACGGCCATTGACACAGAGCAAACCGCTGCGTTGGTCAAGCAACTTGGGACTGGCGTTGCTCAACAACGTCGTGTGGCGGTTGTTGATGCCGGCCGGCGCGGTTGGGCTGGCGATCAGCCTGCAAGCTCGTGGCTGGGGATTGTTCAACTCCGTCGAGTTGTCGGCGTGGTTTGAAATCGCGGCCTCAGTCGTGCTGTTTGACCTCGCGATTTATGGGCAGCACTGGTTGTTTCACCGAGTTCCGTGGCTGTGGCGGCTGCATCTCGTGCATCACGTCGATCTCGATTTCGATGCGACGACTGGCGTTCGCTTTCACACCGTTGAGACGTTGCTGTCGTTCGTATGGAAAGCCGCCATCCTCGCGTTGCTCGGAGCACCCGCATTGGCCGTGATGATCTTCGAGATCCTGTTGAACGCGACAGCTCTGTTCAATCACAGCAACGCCCGGCTGCCGCTGTGGCTTGACCGAGTGCTGCGGCTCGCGCTGGTCACTCCCGACATGCACCGCGTGCATCATTCGATCGAGAACCACGAGACCAACAGCAACTACGGCTTCTGTCTGCCCTGGTGGGATTTTCTGTTCCGCACCTACCACGCCCAACCCGCTGCCGGCCACGACGCCATGACCATCGGCCGTCCGGAATTCCGCGACGCACAAGTCGAGCGGCTCGCGTTCATGTTGCGGCTGCCGTTCCGACGAGAGATGCCACCGACGCCGTGTCGGCACGCTCGACAATCGAGACCTTGAGTCCCAGACCGTCGTGAAACCGACCAGATTCCCTAAAACTCGCCGACCAGCGATTCGCCCGCCGCTCGAACGCGAGTGCCAAGTGCTCGCCAGACGCCGAGGTCGATACTTTGGCTGATCGACCGCGAAGCGCCGTCCATCATCAGCGCATTGACGGTCCCGGAGTGATAGCTGCGCGACGTGACGGCGGCGTAAGTGCGAGCGGTCGTCGAGGAACCCTCTTGCCGCGAGTTGTAATCCACGTCGTAAGTCCGGCCGTCGGTGTGCAGGTAGTTGACGATCGTGTTCGGGCGGAAGACGGTCGTGAAGCCTTCGTGATGCACGCGGCCGTCGCACCATTCCGTGTGGCCGGTGTTGTCGTTCGTGTTCGGGCCGAGCTTGAAGTTCGTGGTGGTGACTCCCCCGGTGAAGCCAGCGATCGCCGTTGTGGTAGAGGGCACGGCTGCTCCGGGATCGTTCGAGTTGCGGAAGTACGACGTAAACGATCGGACTTCGGAGGCCGCCAACGTGCTGCTCAAGCCGTCGCGGATGCCCGCCGGGTTCGTGCTGCTGTTCATCCAAAAGAGGCCGTCGCTCCCTTGCCCGCTGGCCGGATCCCAAATCAGCCATGTCCCCATGTTGAAGCCGTAAGTGTGAGGCTGCGTGAACGCGGCTCCGCCATTCGTCCGCACCATGCTGTTGGGTTCGCTCGGACAGACATAAACCGGAACCTTCAGGAGCGGCACGCCGGTGCTGGCGTTGATGGCGTTGTCCCAGGCGACGGTCAGGTTCACCTTTTTGAAAGCGTTGGCTGCTTCGAGATATGGCAAGATGCGTCCGTGAATCGACCACGAACCGTTGTTGCCCGTGAACGTCGTCGCGGCCCGAATGCACCCGCCGGGGGGGAAAACCCTGTGGTTGTCCAGATAGTTGTGCAGCGCGAGTCCAATCTGCTTGAGATTGTTCTTGCACTGACTCCGCCGAGCCGCCTCGCGAGTTGATTGCACCGCCGGCAACAGCAGCGCGATCAAAATGGCGATGATCGCGATCACCACTAACAGTTCGATGAGCGTGAAACCAAGCCTCTTTCGGGGACGCAGTCTGCAGGTCATGTGGAATGCTCCTGGTGAAATCCAAAAAGCAGAGCACGCGGTTCCGCACGATGGCGAATTTCAAGCCACAAGCACGACCGCACAGAACCGCCGGAGAAAGAGGTGATTCTCCGCCACGATACAAAATCAACAACACAGTCCATTGGCGATAATCTCTCCACGAACGTCGGTTAATTCGCCGAACGGAATCTCGGAGAGCGGCAGCCAGCCGGCTCGAGCTCGACGACTCCTGAGCGACTTTCCGCTTGCTGTTGGCCAACCGTTTCATTCCGATACGCCGCATGAACCCCATCATCTTCGCTCTGCGCCGCCCGATCACCGTGATGGTTGGGATCATTGCCGTCGTGCTGACTGCGTTCGTCGCGGTACGGCCGAAGGCGTTTGATGCCGCGCTGGCCAAGGTCGGCATCGAACTGCCGCTCAAGCGAATGCCGATCGACATCTTCCCGGCCCTGAACCTGCCAGTGATCTACGTCTGCCAGCCGTATGGCGGCATGGACCCGGCGCAGATGGAGGGGCTGCTGACCAATTACTACGAGTACCACTTCCTCTACATCAACGGCATTCATCACGTCGAGAGCCGCAACGTCCAAGGCACGGCGTTGATGAAGCTCATGTTCCATCCGGGGACGAACATGGCTCAGGCGATGGCCGAGACCATCAACTACGTCAACCGCTCGCGAGCCATGATGCCTCCCGGCACCGTCCCGCCGTTCGTCATGCGGTTCGACACCGGCAGCGTGCCTGTCGGCTATCTCGTTTTCTCGTCCGAGACACGCACGATCGCCGAGATTTCAGACATGGCGCTGATGAAGGTGCGGCCGTTGTTTTCGGCGCTTCCCGGCGTGAGTGCTCCGCCGCCGTTCGGCGGGAGCGCACGCAGCATCGTTGTCAGAACCGACCCGGACCGCTTGCGAGCGTATGGCATCGCGCCGGATGACGTCGTCAATGCGCTTGTCGCCGGCAATACCGTCAGCCCGTCCGGCAACTTGCGAGTCGGTGACAGCTATCCGATGGTTCCGACCAACGCGATGGTCAAAGACATTCGCGAGCTGGGCAACATCCCGATCAAAGTTGGCGCGGGAAGCGGCTCATCCGGCGGAGCCGCCGCGATCGGCAACACGAGTACCGTCTATCTGCGCGACATCGGCGTCATCGAAGACGCCGCCGACATCACGACCGGATACTCGCTGGTCAATGGTCGCCGAGCGGTCTACATCCTCGCCACCAAACGGGCCGACGCTTCGACGATGAGCGTCATCGATGAAATCAAAGCCGCGATGCCGAAGTTCCGCGCTGAGGTTCCGTCCGACATCAACGTCTCGTTCGAGTTCGATCAGTCGCCCTATGTGACGCGAGCCATCAGCAGCCTCGCCGTCGAAGGAGCTTTGGGAGCGGTCCTCACCGGCCTGATGGTGCTCGTCTTCCTGCGCGACTGGCGGAGCGCGCTCGTGGTCGTGCTCAATATCCCGCTGGCGATTGGCGCTTCGATCGTGGGCCTGTGGCTCTGCGGCCAGACGATCAATCTGATGACCCTCGGCGGACTCGCGTTGTCGGTGGGCATCCTGGTCGATGAAGCGACCGTCGAGATTGAAAATATCCATACGCAGATGCGGCACACCAACTCGATCGCCTGGGCCGTGCGGCTCGGGAATGCTCAAACCGCGATCCCGCGTTTGCTGGCGATGCTCTGCATCCTGGCGGTCTTCGTGCCTAGTTTCTTCATGCAGGGAGCCGCTCGCGAACTGTTCGTCCCGCTGTCGCTCGCCGTCGGCTTCTCGATGATCGCGTCGTACATCCTGTCGAGCACCTTCGTCCCGGTGGTCTCGACGTGGCTGTTGCGAGGACATACCTCGCCGAGTGCCACGGCTGTGTCAGCCGTGCCGCCATACACGAAAGGCACGGCTGACACAGCCGTGGCACACACACCGAACTTTTACTCGAAGCTCGTCTCCCTTTTCGTTCGTCTCCGTTGGCCGGTCGTTGCCGCATACCTCATCGTCTGTGGCGTGACGCTCTTCTGGGCGAGCGGCCGGATGGGCATCGAGATCTTTCCGGCCGTCGATGCCGGCGAGTTTCGTCTCCGATTTCGTGGCCCGGACGGTACGCACATCGACAAGACCGAGCAGATCGCGCTCGACATTCTCGACACGGTCAAACAAAAAGTCGGCGAGCAGAACGTCGGATTAACGCTCGGCTATCTCGGCACCGTGCCGGCGAGCTTTCCGATCAACTCGGTCTATCACTTCTCGCGTGGCCCGGAAGAGGGTTTGTTGCGGATCGCTCTCAAACCCAACTCCGGCATCAGCACGGAGGCGATGAAAGAGGAACTTCGCACAGAGTTCCGCACCCGTTTCCCGAACGTGCGTTTCTCGTTCGAGCCAGCCGACATCATCAGCGAAGTGATGAGCTTCGGCGCGGCGACGCCGATCGAGATCGCCGCGCGCGGCGGCACTCTCACCGAGAACCGCGAGTACATCGGCAAGGTGCAAGCCGAACTGAGCAAGCTGCCGGCGATCCGAGACTTGCAGGTCGCGCAGTCGCTCGACTATCCGACCGTCGAAATCAAAGTCGATCGCGAGAAAGCCGGCCTGTCGGGAACGACGGTCTCGCAAGTCACTCGATCCGTCGTCACCGCCACATCGTCCAGCCGCTTTGTCGTCCCGAATTACTGGCCCGATCCAAAGACCGGCATCGGCTATCAGGTGCAGGTGGAGATCCCGCAGCCGCAGCTCGACAGCATCGAGGATCTCGGAGCCGTCCCGATTCAACGTGGCAGTGGAATCCATGCCGGCCAATCGTTGTTGCTGCGCGACGTCGCTTCGCTCACGAGCGCGGTGATGCCGGGAGAATACGACCGCTACAATATGAAGCGCGAGATCAGCCTCACCGCCAACATTGCGGGTGATGATCTAGGAGCCGTCTCGCAACAGATCACTTCTGTGCTCAACACTGTCGCGAAGCAGGACGTGGAGACCAAGGCGAAGATTTTCAAAGAGAGCGAAGAGAAAGCCAAAGCCGCCGGTAGTCCCGCACCGATCAAGCCCGCCGTGATCCATCACGAACTTCGCGGCCAGATCCCGCCACTGCGAGCGATCATGAACGGCCTGGGCATCGGTCTGCTGCTGGCGGTGCTCGTCATCTTCCTGATTCTGTCAGCCAATTTTCAGAGCTGGCGACTGGCCTTCGTCACCGTCTCGACCGCACCCGCCGTCATCACCGGCGTCGTCCTGTCGTTGTTGCTGACCGGCAGTACGCTCAACATTCAAAGTTTCATCGGCGCGATCATGAGCCTCGGCGTCGCGATGGCCAACGCGATCCTGCTGGTGACTTTCGCGGAGGAGCGACGTCGCGCAGTAGCGGCCCAGGCGAGCGAGGGGCGTCAGTCCCCCGAAGTGTCGGTTGGCGAATCGCTTTCAGAGTCGAGGAGCACACCTGCAACCGGGGGGCTAACACTCCCCGCTCGCCGAGTCGCACGAGATGCCGCTGTGTTCGGCGCGACCAGCCGCCTGCGAGCCATCGCGATGACCAGCGCCGCGATGCTGGCCGGCATGTTGCCGCTGGCCCTCGGCCTCGGCGAATCCGGCCAGCAAACCGCACCGCTCGGCCGAGCCGTCATCGGCGGCCTGCTCGCCGCGACGTTCGCCACGTTGCTGATCCTGCCCGCCGTCTTCGCCATCGTTCAGTCGCGAGCCACCACCAAGTCCGCGTCCCTCGATCCCGATGACCCGGAGAGTGCTTTTCATTCCACCGTTTAGTGTGGCCGACGCGGCCCGCGTCGGTCGGATACGAGACGCATCCGCCACAAAATGAGACCATCATGCGAACAATCGTGTCACTCGTTCTGCTCACTGTAACGACGATCGGCTGCGGTCCCACGGCTGCGACTTCAGAGACGACGGCCACCGAAGCCACTCACGGTGTCATGCGCGTCACACCGATCAAGGCCACGCGCAAAACGCTTGTGCGACTGACTGAGCAGCCGGGCCAGATTGAGGCGTTTGAGGAAACGGCGATTCACGCCAAGCTCGCCGGGTTCGTCAAAAAAGTGCATGTCGATATTGGCGACCAAGTCACGGGGCCGTCGCGTGCCAGCACCGATCAGCCAGAGCAGCCCGGACAAATCTTAGCCGAGTTGGAGATGCCGGAACTCGAAGCGGAATTGAAACAGAAGCAAGCACTCGTCGCGCAAGCGGCGGCGGAGGTCACGCAATCCGAAGCGGGCATCAAGGTCGCGATGTCGGCCAAGACTTCGGCCGAGGCGCTGGTCGCGGAAGCGCGCGCATCCATCGAACGAGCGGACGCCATGTACGAACGCTGGAAGTCCGAGTTCGAGCGTGTTCGAGAGCTCGTCGCGAAGCAGGCGGTCGCACAGAAGGTCGCCGACGAGACCGAGCAACAATTCAAAGCGGCCGACGCCGCGCGGCGCGAGATCGCCGCCAAGATCAAATCGGCTCAAGCCAAGCTCAGCGAGTCAGCCGCCAACATCGAGAAAGCGGATGCGGACCTGGTCGCCGCGCAATCGAAGCTCAAAGTTGCCGAGGCCGACGAACAAAAGACCCGCGCGTTGCTGAGTTACGCGACGCTGCGAGCGCCCTTTGACGGAGTCATCACCGAGCGGCATCTCGACACTGGCCATCTCGTGCAACCCAGCGGCACGACTGGCAAGCCGTTGTTTGTCGTCGTGCGAGCTGACACGGTGCGCGTGTTTTTGGATGTCCCCGAAGCGGACGCCGGGTTCATCGCGGCTGGCCGTCCCGCGAAGATCAAGGTTCCGGCCCTCTCCAAAACATTCGAGGGGCCAGTGACCCGGACGAGTTGGACGCTGCAATCCGCTTCACGCACGCTGCGGACAGAGATCGACATTCCGAACCCTGATGGAAAACTCCGCCCCGGAATGTACGCCACCGCCGAGATCGAGATTGCTCGCCGTGTTGACGTGCTCTCGCTGCCGAAGTCCGCGATTGGCAAACAAGAGACAGGGCCTTTCGTGCTGAAGATCGCCGACAACAAGATCGTGAAACTCCCCATCAAGACCGGCATCACGGCGGTCACGCACACCGGCACTGACATCGAAATCCTCTCCGGCCTGACGGGCGACGAATTGCTGATCGGCGCGAATCTCGCCGCTTACAAGGACGGCCAGGCGGTCGAAGTCATCGTTGCCAAATCGCCGTGAATGATTTAGCCCGAACCATTCCTCTGGCCCCATTCCTCTGCCAGAGTTTTTCGGCAGCGGAGTGGGGCCAGAGGAATTGGCTGCGGGCCGCAAACTCAACGGTGGCTGACAAGTTTGCCCGGCTTTCGTGACTGACACGACTGTTGCGAAAGGCAACTTCAGAACCGGCGGAATCCTGCACACGGTCCACGCAGCTTGCCGATCCCGAACTCGCGGGCTTGTGCCTTGTCGTCTGCGGAACGGATTCCGCGCTCGGCATCGGCAGAAGCTGCCGCCGTGTCAGGGAGGACGCTGATTCGTGATCGCCGCGCTGCGACAACTTGGCTCCCTGAGTCGATGTGGTTTACTGGCCACTGTCGTCGGCTGCGCGACGTCACCCACGGCTGAGGTGCGACCGATCCAGCCACACTCGGTCGCAACCAAACGGAACGCTGACTCCAAGAGTGCTCCGCAGCCTAAAGGCGAGATTCAAGCTGCTCGTGTCGAATACTCGGAGATCGTCAACGTCGTTCAGCCGGCGACGTTCACGATGGAAGTGGCGGTGCCTCCCAAGCCGGCACCGAACAACTCGACTTCGGCGACAAGTACGGAAAGTGCTCCAACGGGTTTTGCTCTCGACCTTGCATCCGCGATGCAGCTTGCGGCCGGCCAGAATCCAAGCGTGGCATTCGCTCGTGAGCGGATCAATGAAGCGTTCGCTCAGCACGCGCGAGCCGAGGCATTGTGGCTGCCGTCGATCCGTGCGGGGGCCAACTGGAACAAGCACGAAGGCCGGATTCAGAACGTGGAAGGGGACGTCATCAGCACGAGCCGCAACGCGGGCTTCGCCGGCCTCGGAGCCAACGCGGTTGGAGCCGGTTCGCCGACGGTCCCAGGGATCATGGCCTCGTTTCATCTGGCCGACGCGATCCATCAGCCGACCATTACCGAGCACGCCGCCGCCTCGCGTCAGTATTCCGCGACCGTCGCCGAGCAAGACGCGATGCTCGCGGCGGCGATCGGATACCTGGAACTCTTGCGAGCCAATCAGGAATTGGCGATCGCTCGTGAGATCGAGCACCACGCGAAGAAGTTGGCCGAAGTGACCAAAGCGTATGCCGACATCGGCCAGGGATTAGCCGCCGATCACGACCGTGCTCGTGCGGAACTTGCCGTGCGACGCAATGACTCCGCTCGAGCCGAAGAAGCGGTTCAAATCGCCTCGGCTCGCCTCGCTCAATTGCTGCACATCGACCCGACGGTGGAATTACTGCCGACCGAATCGACCGTCGTGCCGATGTCACTCCAGAGTCCGGGCGGTTCGATTCAGGAACTGGTGGCGGAAGGCTTGTCGCACCGTGCGGAGATTTGTGAGCAACAACAACTCGTCGCCGAAGCGTGCGCCCGGCTGAAGCGTGAGCAACACGCACCGCTGCTGCCGAGTGTCTTGCTGGGAGTCAGCTATGGTGGATTTGGAGGCGGTCAAGGCGACAACTTTCGGCGAATGGATCAGCGCCTGGATGCCGATGCGATCGCCTATTGGGAAGTCCGAAATCTCGGCCTGGGCGAGAAAGCCGCACGAGCAGAAGCCACGTCGCGAGTGAATCAAGCGCGTTGGCGCGAGATCGCAATGCTCGACCGCATCGCCCGCGAAGTGGTTGAGGCTCACATTCAAGTTACGGCGCGACAACGACAAGTCAGCGTGGCCGAAGAGGGCATCCATGCGGCGGCCAGTTCCTTCGAGCGAAACTCGGAACGCATCCGCAACGCTCAAGGCTTACCGCTGGAGACGCTGCAATCGTTGCAAGCGCTCGCTCAAGCCCGCCGCGAATATCTGCGAGCGGTCAACGACTACAACGTCGCTCAGTTTCAGTTGCAGCGAGCGATCGGCTGGCCGCAGGCAAGACGCTAGCTCGAATGATTCACGGCCGCCATGTAACCCGAAGCGTCAGCGAGGGAGTGGTCACAGCTCTCCCTCGCTGACGCTTTGGGTTACATGCGGCACGCTGCTTCCTGCATGAGGAGGCCGTGAATAATCCGAGCTCGCGGGGCGATCGAACGCTTGGACGGCGCTCGGAATCCAGGATGCTCCCTGTGAGGCGAGATTGACCGTCAACCTTCAGTTTCCGATGCTACGCGCAAAGCTTGAATTCAATGATGCGACTCGTGGTGTCACGAACATGGCAAAACATTCTCGAACGAGTGTCGTCCCGACCTGCATGACGCAGCTTGTCGGAATCGTAGGGGTTGTGTGCGTGGCTCTTGCGGACGCGTATGCCGCGCCGCCCGAACAAGCCGCACTGAATCACGATGCTGCGGTGAGAGTGTGCCGCGAATACCTGGCCGCGGAGGACGACGATGAACGCGAGCGGCTGGCCTCGCAGTTAGACGGCTATCTTGGTGACGTTGAATCGGTGATCCGAGCCGTGGCCAGCCAGACGTATCGCCCGGTCGCGGCGGGTTACCATTCCGAAGAGAAATTCCAATCGACGGAAGTTCGCGAAAAGTATCCCAGGGACTTGTTGTATTTTGTTGTTCCCAAAAGCTACGACGCCTCTCGTCCCACGGGATTGATCGTCTTCATGCACGGCGGTGGACTGACCACATCGCGAGACGCTCCCGAAAGTACGCTGCGATTCCCACGGCCCAACTCACCTCCCGACACCTATCGTTCGGGAGATATTTTCGCGGCCACCGGAATGATCACCGTCGGTCCTTCGGCACCGGGCAAATGGGAGTCGTCTTATCGCTGGTGCCTGCATAGTTCCGAAGCGTATCTGGCCGCGGTGATCGCCGACTGCAAGACTCGATTCAATATCGATCCCGACCGAGTCTTTCTCCTGGGACATTCGATGGGTGGTTTCGGGGCGTTTCACCATGCTCTGCGGCAGCCGGATCGGTTCGCCGCCATCATCTCCTGTGCTGGTGCCTGGGATTGCGGCTACTGGCCGGTGATTCGAGGCACGCCGCTGTGCATGATCCAGGGCATCCACGACGCTCAACGGGGAGGACGCTGGCATCACACCGACGTGGAGTATGCGCGCTGGTCGCACAAGATCTTCACCCGCGCCAATCTGGATCACGTCTACTATGAGTACGATGGCGTCCACGACTTCGCTGAGATGCGACCGAAGGTTGCCGAATACCTGGCCTCGAACAAGCAGTTACGCCGCGATCCGTTTTATCCGCATGTCACGCTCGCATCGCCTCAGGGGTTTGCGTGGAACTACCTGCATCGCGTCAGGCATAACCGCTGGCTCAGCTTGGATGAGACCACGAGCGGAACATTGGAGTACGACGACTTGACGACTTCTGGCGATGACTTCGACTCGTGGCGGCTGGAACACAGTCTGACCAATCACCGGGGAGCCATGATCGACGCGATCAACCGGGGCAAGAATCGCATTGACGTCACGACTCAAAATGTGGCGCGATTCACCATTTGGCTGCATCCGAAGATGGTTGATGTTGCTCAACCGGTGACGGTCTCGGTGGACGGCAACGTGCAATTCTCAGGGAGAGTGAAACCATCACTGAAAACCGCGTTGGAGTCGTACACGCGTCGGCAGGATTGGGGGCTGATCTACCCCATCAAAATCACGTTGCCGGCGAGCGACTAGGCATCAAGCATTGGCCATCACCGAATCGCCAACGCGGATGCGTCCCGGTTCGATCACGATCGCCGTCAATCCGCCCAGCCCCGACATGGCAAGTCGTCCCCCCGCGCCGAGGTTCTCGTCCATCCGCGAACAGGGCGTGCAGGGGCCAGTCCCTTCGAGCAGCGCTTCGCCGATGCGGAAGCGGTGGCCAATGAGCGGTGTCAACTCGATGCCGCGCACGACGATGTTGCGGCGGAACAGTTCCGGGCTGACGGAGTCTCGACCGGTGTTGGTCGCGATCACGGCAAAATGCTCCGACTGAATCAGCGTGACTTGCCGCTCGCCGCCCGGCTTCTTCTTCGAGTGATAGTCGCCGTCAACGCCCGTGCCGATGGCAACCGTGACTTCGTTGCGCAGTTCAATCGGCTGGCGATGGCCGGGGCTGATTCCGATCCATTCGACGCGAGGAATTGTCATTGGTTCTTGTCCTTTGTCAGTGCCGCAGCAACGGGAGACTTGTCGAACATCGTTCGGCATTCTGACAATCTCGTTTCCAACGACAAAGGACCAAGAACCAATGGCAAAAGACCAACTCACCAACGGAGCCGCCGTCCGTGCCGCTTGCCGAGACGGTTCGTGGATCGCGCCGACGTGCGGACTTGCCGAAGGATTCGCACAGGCGAATCTTGTTGTGCTGCCAAAGGCGCTGGCGTTCGATTTCTTGCTGTTCTGTCAGCGGAATCCCAAGCCGTGCCCGCTGCTCGACGTCACCGAGCCGGGCGATCCAGTGCCGCATCACGTCGCGCCAGACTCCGATTTGCGAACCGATCTGCCGCGTTACCGAGTCTGGCGGAACGGCAAATTGGTCGATGAGCCGACCGATATTGCTCGGTACTGGCAAGACGACTTCGTGAGCTTCGTCATCGGCTGCTCGTTCACGTTCGAGTCGGCGATGCTGCGCGCCGGCTTGCCGGTGAGGCACATTGAACTCGGCGTCAACGTGCCGATGTTTCGGACGAACATCGCCTGTCGCTCGGCCGGCGCGTTTCATGGACCGTTGGTCGTGTCGATGCGTCCGCTGACTCCCAGCGACGCCGTACGAGCGGTGCAGATCACGTCGCGTTACCCGTCGGTGCATGGCGCTCCGGTCCACATTGGCGATCCGTCGGCGATCGGCATTGTGAACATTTCACAGCCCGACTTCGGTGATGCGGTGCCAATTCACGCCGGCGAAGTTCCGGTCTTCTGGGCCTGCGGCGTGACCCCTCAAGCGGCGATCATGGCCGCGAAGCCGCCGCTGGTCATCACGCACAGCCCCGGCTGCATGTTGGTGACTGACCTACGGGATGAAGAGTTGGCCGTCGGATAGTTTCTTTTGTCCGGCCGAACGCTGAGAGCTGATCGCCGACAGCCGTCTTACCGTTTTTGTCTTCAGCGAGTGGCCGCGTTCAAAACCTGGCGTGCCTCACGCTCCAAATCATCCAGAGCCGTGCTCGGATGCAGCGACCGAATCTGAAAGTCGTCCCACACCAGAGCGAACACCGAGCACGGATCTCCGTCGCTGATCACCGGCTGGCTTTCCCAGTAACCACGACACGAACCGCGCGGTGGATCGTGCCGAAAGCGTGCGTGACACGCGCGACAGATCAATCCCAGCGGGCTGGGTTGGTCTTCCGGCAATTGGTGAATGAGGCACTGAGTTTGAATGGCGACGTTTTTCATCACGACGGTTCCCAGGTCAATGGATCGGGACCAGCGTAATGTGGCTCGGTGTTGCGAAGAATTGGCGAAATACGCTGCGAGATGACATCGGTGGGATCGGAGATTTGGTGCCGATTCAATCCGCAGGGTCGGAAAAGTCGTGTGAGGCTTCGGTGTTGGGATAACGAACCAGTCAGTGGTCAGGTCGAACGTCATCGGGCGGCTTCATCTTCCTTTGGCCAGCCGGTAGCCTTGAGATCACTCCCACCTCAACGGATTCCGCCGCATGAAACAGGTCGCTGTACTCGGATCGACTGGGTCGATTGGCACCAACTGCTTGCAAGTGCTCGACGCGCTGCCCGAACGGCTGTCGTTAGCGGGTGTCACCGCTCATCGAAAGTGGCGCGAGTTGGCGGACCAGACACGCACCACGCATCCCCGCTGGGCGGTCGTCACCGACGAGTCGTTGCGAGCCGCAGTCGATCGCACCGCCTTCTCCTCGAAGACGGAATTGCTGTTCGGCGAAAGTGGCACCGAGCGACTGTGCTCCGCTCCGGAAGTCGATGTCGTGGTCAGCGCGATCGTCGGGGCGGCTGGCCTGCGTGGAACCTGGGTTGCGCTGGAATGCGGCAAGACGGTCGCCATCGCCAACAAGGAAACGCTGGTCGTCGCCGGTCCGCTGGTCATGGAACTGGCTCGGCAGAAGCACACGCAACTGATCCCCGTCGATTCCGAACACTCGGCGATCTTTCAGGCATTGCAGTCGGGCCAGGTGCAGGAAGTCCGTCGCGTCGTGCTCACGTCCAGCGGCGGGCCGTTTCGAGGGCGGTCGCTCGCTCAACTTCAGCACGTCACGCCGGCCGATGCGCTCGCACATCCCACTTGGAACATGGGGCCGAAGATCACGATCGACTCGGCCACGATGATGAACAAGGCCCTGGAAGTCATCGAAGCCAAATGGCTGTTCGGATTGCGAGACGATCAGATCGACGTGGTCGTGCATCCGCAGTCGATCGTGCATTCGTTCGTCGAGTTCGTGGACGGCAGCGTGATCGCTCAGTTGTCGCCCCCCGATATGCGCTTGCCGATTCAATACGCCTTAACGTACCCCGATCGCTGCGAGTCGATCGCCACGAAACTCGATTGGCGTCAGACGTTCGATCTGCACTTTGAACCGCCGGACCTCGACGCCTTCCCCTCGCTCAAGCTGGGCTTTGAAGTCGCCGCGCGCGGCGGCACCTGCGGAGCCGTCCTCAATGCGGCGAACGAAGCCGCCGTCGCACGCTTCCTGGCCGGAAGCCTCCGCTTCTGCGACATCTCCCGCGCGTGTCGAGCCGCGCTCGACCAACATCACTTCGATGCCACACCGACGCTGACGGAGTTGCTTTACCTGGACCATTGGGCGCGTCAGGAAGTTGAGCGTTGGTCGTGAAGCATTTGCAAAGAACCCGCCCAAGCATCAGCACCATGTTCGCGCGAGCGGTTGTCTGCATCCACGGCCGCGGATGAAGGCTGGCTACTTCAGCCAATTGTTCTGCCGCATCCAGAACAGCAGGTCTTTGCCCCAAGGATGAATGTCACCGGCGGCGGCTCCGTTTCTGCCTTCGCTCAGGCCAATGCCGTGCGGGCCTTTTTGATAGACGTGGAAGTCGTAGGCGATGCCATTCTGCTGCAATGCAGCAACAAAGCGCAGCGAGTTCGTGACCGGCACGGCTTTGTCCTCTTGGGTGCTCCAGACGAAACAGGGCGGCGTGTTTTTCGTGACTTGCTTCTCGTTCGAGAGCAACTCCACCAGTTTCGGATCGGGATCTTTTCCCAGCAGATTCGCCTTCGAGCCATTGTGAGTCACGCCGTCTTCCATGCTGATGACGGCATAGCAAAGCACTCCGAAATCTGGCCGAGAACTTTGTCGCTCGACGGCATCGGCCGCGTCGGCTTGGCCGGCATCGAAGTGCGTCACGGCCGTTGAAGCGAGATGTCCGCCCGCGCTGCTGCCCATCACGCCGACTCGCTTCGCGTCGAGCTTCCATCCGTCGGCACGAGACCGCACCAGGCGGATCGCTCGCGACACATCGCCCAACATCACTGGATGCCGATAGCCCTTGGAGCCGAGCCGGTACTTCAGCACGAACGCCGCAACACCGTTTTCCGCCAACCATTTCGCATAGCCTTCCCCTTCATGACCTGCGAGCCCCCCGTAACCGCCGCCCGGACAGACCACGATCGACGTGCCGCTCGACTTGTCGGCTGCCGGCAGGTACGGGGTGATCGTCGGGATGTCCTGATCGGCTTGGCCTAACGCTCCCGGAGCGGCTCCCTCCCACAATCGAATCGGATCGGCCGCCGAAACGAAGGAAGCGCAGCATCCCGCCAGTACGATCACGCACAACACACTGCGTCGAAGAGTCATCGTTGATTACCTTTCAAGGGTTGGAAGAAATCGTCAGCGGCCGTAGTTTAGCGTGGCACCACGGGGTCGGGAGTCTTTTTCAGGTCGGCGGTCGATGGCCACCGCTGACCAATTGGCAGAACGATTCCAAAAACAATTCGGCCGACCTGAAAGAGACTCCCGACCACTTCGCGCGGATTGAACCCTCACCATGACTGACCCCGCCGAAAAACCGCAACGCCGGACGCGATATCGCGGCTCGCATCCTCGGCAGTTCGCCGAGAAGTACAAAGAGCACGACCCCGCGCGCTTTGCCGACGATGTGGCCAAGGTGCTGGCCAGCGGCAAGACACCCGCCGGAACGCATCGCCCGATCATGGTCCGCGAGATTATGCAGGTGCTCGCACCGCAGCCGGGAGACATCGCGGTTGATTGCACGTTGGGATATGGCGGACATGCTCGTGAGCTGTTGGCCGCCGTCCAGCCGGGCGGTCGATTGCTGGCCGTCGATGCCGATCCGATTGAGTTACCAAAGACGGAGGCCCGCTTGCGAGCGCTCGGCTTCCCGGCGGAGTCGTTGATCGCGCGACGCAGTAATTTCGCCGGAGTCGCTCAACTCATCGCGGCCGAGTCACCGGCCGGAGCGGATGTGTTGCTCGCCGATCTCGGTTTGTCGTCGATGCAGATCGACGACCCCGCGCGCGGCTTCACGTTCAAGGCCGACGGACCGCTCGACATGCGGATGAATCCGTCGCGCGGTGAATCCACAGCCGCGCTCCTCGCCAGGATCGACCCGGCGAAACTCGCGGCGCTGTTGGAAGAGAACGCCGATGAACCGCGAGCCACTGCGCTCGCGTCCGCGATCTTGTCCGCACAATCCCGCCAGCCGCTCTGTACGACGCAAGCACTCGCCGACGTCGTACGCGCCGCGTTCGCACGACTGCCACAGACGTCGGACGAACAACCCGACGATGCGGTGCGACGAGTGTTTCAAGCTCTGCGGATCGCGGTGAACGACGAGTTCGGGGCGCTCGACACGCTGCTCCGCAATTTGCCGTACTGCCTGAAGCCCGGAGGTCGAGTCGCCATCCTGACGTTTCACTCCGGCGAAGACCGCCGCGTGAAGCTCGCGTTCAAACAAGGACTGCGCGACGGCCTGTACTCGACGATCGCGGACGACGTCATGCGAGCATCACCCGCCGAGCAGCGAGCAAATCCCCGCTCGTCATCGGCAAAGCTCCGGTATGCGGTTCGAGCGATTAGCGAGCGGCATTCCTCGTCCGGCGAATTCGAGATCGGACCTCCCGTGCCGTGATTTTCTACGACGACCATCGCTTTCATTCCTCTGGCCCCATTCCTCTGCCATCGCTTTTACTTGGCAGAGGAATGGGGCCAGAGGAATGACGGAACTCAAATTGCGTGTGTCCAATCAAGTGTGGTGTGAGAACGCGAACTCTCCGTCTTTCACATCGACCACGATTTTGCAGCCTGGAGGCAACCGGCCGGACAACAACTCGTTGGCGAGTTCGTTTTGCAACCGCTGCTGAATGACTCGCTTCAACGGCCGCGCACCATACGCCGGGTCGTAACCTTCTTCGCCAAGCTGATCCTTCGCGGCGTCGGTGATCTCGAAACCGAAACCGTTCTCGTCGAGCTGCTTCGCCAAACGGCGCAGTTGCAAATCGACGATCTGGCGAATCTCGGCTCGGCCGAGCGTATGGAAGACGATGACCTCATCGACGCGGTTGAGAAACTCTGGGAGGAAATCACGACGCAGAGCGTCCATCACGCGGCGGTTGATTTCTTTTTCATTTTCTTTGCCGCTGAGTTCCATGATCGACTGACTGCCGATGTTCGACGTCATCACGACGATCGTGTTCGTGAAATCGACCGTGCGACCGTGGCCGTCGGTCAGGCGGCCGTCGTCCAACAGTTGCAGCAGGATGTTGAACACGTCGCGGTGTGCCTTCTCGATTTCGTCGAGCAGCAGCACGCAGTACGGATGCCGCCGCACCGCTTCGGTGAGTCGGCCTCCTTCTTCATACCCGACGTAGCCGGGAGGCGCTCCGATCAATCGTGCGACCGAGTGCTTCTCCATGAACTCGCTCATGTCCACGCGGACCATCGCGTGCTCGTCGTCGAACAGGAATGCGGCGAGTGCCTTGCACAGCTCGGTTTTGCCGACGCCGGTCGGACCAAGAAAGATGAACGAGCCGATCGGGCGATTCCGATCTTGCAGCCCGGAGCGTGATCGTCGCACGGCGTTCGAGACCGCGACGACCGCTTCGTGCTGGTTGATCATGCGGCCGTGAATCGCGTCTTCCATCTTGAGCAGCTTGTCCCGTTCGCTCTGCAACATGCGGGCGACCGGGATACCGGTCCACAGGCTGACGACTTTGGCGATGTCTTCGTCGGTGACTTCCTCGCGGAGCAGTCGTTCGCCTTTCGCGTTGCTGGTCTCGGCCGAGCGTTGCTCCATCTCCTTCAATTCGGCTTCGGCCTTTTGCAGATCCTGCTCGCCTTTGTAGGCGGCAATAAAATCTTCGTTCGCGTTTGTCCGCTGAGCCTGTGCGAACGCCTGCTCGTGCTGTGTGCGAAGCCGCTCGATTTGTTCCTTGAGTGGGCGGAGCCGTGACAGTGCGTCCTTCTCGGCCTGCCAGCGAGCCTTCAACTGATTGACCGATTCCTCGCGGTCGGCGATCGCTCGCCGCAAGTCGTCGAGCCGGTCGCGACTGTCGGGACTTTTCTCAGTCGCCAGCGCGGTCGCTTCGATCTGCATCCGCGTGAGCTGTCGCGTCGCCTCGTCAACTTCGGCCGGCATCGAGTCGATTTCCATCCGCAGCCGCGAGGCCGCTTCGTCCACCAGATCAATCGCCTTGTCTGGCAGGAAGCGGTCGTTGATGTACCGATCCGACAGCGTCGCGGCCGCGATCAGCGAATCGTCGGTAATGCGGACGCCGTGATGCGACTCGTACCGCTCTTTCAATCCGCGCAGAATCGAAATCGTGTCCTCGACGTTTGGCTCTTGCACGACCACCGGCTGAAAACGACGTTCCAGCGCCGCGTCTTTCTCGATGTATTTGCGGTACTCGTCGAGCGTCGTCGCACCGACGCAGTGCAATTCCCCGCGAGCGAGCGCAGGCTTCAACAGATTGCTCGCATCCATCGCCCCCTCGGCGGCACCGGCACCGACGACAGTGTGCAACTCGTCGATGAACAGCACGACGCGGCCCTCGGCGGACTGCACTTCCTTGAGCACCGCCTTCAGCCGATCCTCGAATTCACCGCGATATTTCGCTCCGGCAATCAACGCTCCCATGTCGAGCGCGACAACTCGTTTGTCTTTCAAATTCTGCGGGACATCGCCGGTCACAATGCGATGCGCAAGTCCTTCGACGATCGCCGTCTTGCCGACACCCGGTTCGCCGATCAGCACCGGATTGTTCTTCCGCCGCCGCGACAGCACTTGAATCACACGGCGAATCTCCGTGTCGCGACCGATGACCGGATCGATCTTCCCCTGCCGCGCGAGTTCCACCAAATCCTTGCCGTACTTTTCGAGAGCTTGGTACTTGTCCTCCGGCGACTGATCGGTGACTTGCTGACTGCCCCGTACCGATTGCAGCGCGGTGAGGATGTCTTTCTCCGCGATGCCATTCAGGTCGAGGAGCCGTTGCGCGGCGTCCTTCACTTTCGTCAGGCCCAACAGCAGATGCTCGACCGAGACGAACTGATCCTTCATCTGATCGGCCGCTTGCGTCGCCGCGTCAAAGACTTGCAGAACTTCGCGGCTGGCTCCGACTTGTGCAGCCCCACCGGAGACCTTCGGAAGTCGATTCAGTTCGCCAGCAACCATCGACTCCAACTGCGGAATCTTGACCCCGATCTTTTGCAGCAACGGCCGCACGATCCCTTGCTCATCAGCCAGCAAGGCTTTGAGCAAGTGCAACGGCAGCAACTGCTGATGACCGAGATTCTCGGCCTCAGACTGAGCGTGCTGGACCGCCTCTTGCGACTTCACCGTGAGCTTGTCGAACCGAAACGCCATGATGGTTTCTCCTCATTCACTGTCGTTCTGGCTGCCGAACTGGCAACGGCTGGCGAGATTCGCAAATGGCAGGCCAAAGAAAAAAGTCTCGCTGTAGCCACGCTCGCCAAGAGCGTGGGACGCTCGTCAGGAAACACGCTCTTGGCGAGCGTGGCTACGGGCCAGATTTGCGAATCAACAAGCCGAGCGGGGTGTGCCAATTTTGCCTGGCGCGATGAATACAGAGTTGTCAGAATGAGGTTGAAAATGTTCGGAACCTCTTTCTGGAGTCGATCATGGATGATGTCCCACAAGTGAAATCCGAGTTGTTGATGCCAGCGGTTCGGGAGCAGGTG